>JAPYUB010000008.1 GCA_029942125.1 Candidatus Thalassarchaeaceae archaeon
GTTGCACAATTCACAGAGGTGGCCCGGCGAATTCCTGAAGCATTTTCGGATCCTTCAGATGTTGCTTCCTTGCTCGCCCAAGGTGCAGCGGCATTGCCCATTGAGACCACTGATCTTGCATTACTCATCGATAGATTGACCGAATCCGAGGAAGTCATGGGCGCCTTGGCCTTTGAGGAGGGCGTGGTCATTCATTCAAGTGGAGAATTGCCTTCAACTCCAGACGATCTTGCTACACTGGGTCAAGAACACCTGAGTGGTATATCGTCAAAATTCTCTCAAGAAGAATCGCTCTCTGCCAATCTCCGATTGGAAAATGGCCAATTGATGCTAACTGAAGCTGGTCAAGCATCTGTTGCCATTTGGTGCCGACATGGTGCCGATGCGCACGCGGCACTCTCCAATGCAGCAAGTCTGGTCGGTTCAATGGATGATGGAGAGACAGTGGACAACGATGAACTCCCTGAAGGATTCATCACCAAGGAGACAAAATCTGGAATCGATCAACTAATTTCTCATCTTAGAATGGCGCACGAAGACAGACTCACTGGTTATCTACAATCCATGTCGAAATCTGCTGCATCCATCTCAATCATGCTCGTGGATGGTGTTCCAACCGGATTACGTGAATCAGAAGGGGCATCTCTATCAGATGCGGTTCATGCCATGACCACATCCTCACGTCGTCTTCAATCACACAGACTTGAGAGAAGGGCTCGACTCGGTCTATCCGGCTCCACAGTAGAAGATTTCTCACTGGCTCATCTTACCGATGCCATGGCGGGTTGTCGGACACGTTCCGAGGATCGGAAGCGATTGTTGACTGGAAGACTCGATGCACTTTTCGGATTCGATTTGGGTCTAGAGTCCATGGAATCGGGGCGTTCGACATGGAAGATGCTCGAAAGTGGCGGAGGAATGGCCACATTGATGCCAGTCTCCAGTTCAAAGGTACTCACTCCGGCTGGGGGGGAAATCAAAAAGCGGCTAGAGCAGTTGGAACACACTCAGATTTCCCTAGAACGAGAGAAGGGGCGGCTTGAGAGAGAAGTCACAGATGCACGTGCATCCAGAGATGAAGCTAGAGACATGATGCATGATCTTGAAGCCACACTAAGTGAAGCACGAGATGGACGAAGTACGCTTCACAGAGAAGTCGACGACCTGTCAGCCAAGATTCGCACTGCAGAGTCTGAAACAGATGAGGCTACCTCGCTATCCACTCGTCTGTCTAAGCGTGTCTCTGAGTTAGAACACATGGTCGAGAAACGGGCAGAAGAATTGGCTAGTGCTTTGGGCGAATTTGACTCTCGCGAAGCACTCCTAACAGACCTACGTGAGCTATCTACTGAAGAGGCTACGACCAAATCTGAACTCAGTGCTGCTGAAACGCGCTTAGATGAAGTACGGAAATCACTGGACCATGACGAGCGCCTACAGCGTGTCCTCACAGAACAAGTCAACGCGCAGCGTGATCGCCATCGAACCGGCCAAGGTGAATTGGACGAAGTTGAGCGGCGAATCGAAAGCCAACGTGCTGAACTTGTTGAACTGGAGGCGGAAGCACATGCGCATCGTCGACTGATGGAAGAGGAACGAGGGCGGATTCTTGATTCTGAACGAAAATCAACCATCATGCAATCTGAATTGCGTGAAATGATGGAAGAACGACGACTACTTCTCCGCGAACTCGGCGATCTCGATGCACGCAAAGCCCAATCAGAAACTGAATTACGAATGCTGCTTGAACAAGCCGAGGATATCCAAGAGGCGCATGAAATGGCCTTGATTGATCTGCAAGAGGCCGATAGAATTCGAGCGCGTTTGTCTGAAGAACCACTAGCTCAAGCTCTGCTTGGGGATGAACGCGGTCTCTCTAGTCTGGAACCAGTTCTCGATCGAATGGCAAATGCACGCAGCCGGGGCTACAGCATCGTCCTGCTCGACCGTGCTGTTGAACGAGCATTATCCATCATTCAACATAGCGTGGATGAGGTCGCCAAAACGCCACGATACCTGCTGTCCCTCGAGGTCATGGACCTTCTGGAAAGACAAGCCCCAGAGACCGCCTCAACGGTTCGAGGTTTGACAAGATGGTCTGTTCAATCCCGTCTTGAGCACCAACTTGCAGAGACCGTTCAACACGTTGTCATTGACCTTGAAGGGTTGCTTGAAGAGTACGAGAGATCGGTGACGATGCTCGCGCAACTACAGGATGTACTACGAGGCTTGGTAGATCTTGGTCTACCCGCTGAAGATGTCAAACCTCTGGAACGATTCAGCCACATGCCAGAAGCTCTACCATACATCTCAGTTGAAGTTCGACGCCTAATCCAGCGTTCGCTGGATGACATATATCTCGATGCTGACCGAAGAACGGCCGGAGATGCTGTTGGATTGGCCGAAACCGTGGAGGTATTGGAATCTCTACTTCGCAGACTCGATGTGGCAGGCTTGACCGGAGAAGATCCCAGTGGTGCCCTTTGGGCATTCCAACGCAGCGGTAGTTTACCTTTCGAAATCGACGGATTGGCACGCCATGAGCGACCTGAAATCAACAATGAAGCCGTGCGACACATGAATCCCGTCGACGATGTAGCTGTGATTACATCTACGGCTTCCAGTACACCGTCGGTTGTCGTCCCAAGTGCTCCCGCTGCAGCACCAACACCCGAATCAACTGCCGCGCCTGCCTCCAATTCAACATGGCAACCAATTGAAGCCCCTGCTGAGATAGATGGTGTGGACATCTCGACTAGAATTTCAGCCGGATTGACTCCCTCAGATGTACCTGGTAATGCTGATGAAGCTGCCTTGATGGCAAATATTGATGTTGCACTTTCTGATATTGATTCAGCCGCAGATGTTCGTGAAGGGACCGAAAATGGAGTCCCACCTCCAGCTGATCCAGTTCAACGAGATGCGATAGATGACCTTGAACGAGAACTATCTGACCTCGATATGTGAGGTGAAAGGATGGTTGATTCTGAGGACACGACAACCCTCATTGGACGAAAAGAGACCCATGGCCGACCCTATCCTGGCCTTCTAGAAAAATTGATACTGGTAATCTTAGTTGTCGTAGCCGTGATGGTGGGGCAATGGATGTGGACTGAATCAAATTGGTCAGCCCTAGTATTGTGGCCGGCAACCGTATGTGGTCTGCCTCTAAGCACCTTGATTGCCACTGAGATATTATCGAGAATCGTTCAGGTAATCCATGCCAACAGCGACTGATTATGGATTCGTGTTTCCCCTTTTTCGGATAGTAGATTCGATGAGGCCCGAGATACGCTGCCAAGGCACAATGTAACGAAGTCCTGCAACAAACGTAAGGAATAGCATGGCCGAAATCACCTTTCCATAGGTGAGGCGCAATTCAAGTGATTCTCTAACTTGGCCACTCCATTGGCCCGAACCCGCCCATCCTACAATATCGATAATCAAATCATCGAACTTGAGCGCAAGCATGGTAACGAATCCAACCGCTAGGATGACGACGACAGTGTGGTGCATGTGGGTATTCAAGATACTCTGGAATTGACGCACATATTCTGGATCCTTCTTGCATGATTCAGGCAATCGGAACGCATACTCAAGGAAACGAATTGTCGCTTGGGCAGTTTCAGAATAAACCAGTAAGAGAAGCGCTACCAACAACAACTCCCAAACTTCACCTGAAATCAATCCACCCAATGTATCTGCTTCGCCAATTTGGGTTGGAAGTGGGTTGAGACCTGGAGCATAAGGATCTGAAGCACTTGACAACTGACTGACAACGCCTTCGTAAGAGAGTAGAGCATACAGGCCGAGGAAGATGAGCATATACGCCATCGACCAATTGATCATTCTCTTTGAAAGGCCCCAGATACCCATCAAACCAAACAGAACCGGTGCCAAGAACAACAACATGACAAGAACTTGGATGTAAACCGATAAAGGCCAAACCAAATGATTGGCATGATTCATCGAATCATCGGCATGACCGAATGGCAAATACAAATCGAAACTGAGAATCATTCCAAATGTCCAAGTGAGGAAGAACATGCCTGCAAGGAACAGAATCATACCACCTAGAAGCCCGAGCGTAATCTTTCGTCTTCGTATTGGAGGTTGGAAATTAAGGGCAACCCATGCGCCTGCGATTGCCATGGTCAACAAAATGGGGACAAAGAATCTCCCATCGCCATCGTTGCCTTGACCGGTCATCCAATCGGGGAGAGGGAGTTCATCGAATCCACCACCGTCAGCGAAACCAGCTTCAATCTGGTCAAGAGTCAGTGTGTGATCCAATGCGGGACACCATGAGCCATTGGCGACATAATCTGGATGGCAGTGTCCAAACACTCTAGTCATGGTCAAGAAAAGCCAGATGAGAGCTAAACTGGCTACAAGTTGGAGGCCGACAACGCGCCACTCTTTGCGCAATATTCGCAGGTGGAGGGAGGTCAGGCCTTCTTCTTGCTGTCCAACATCATCAGCCATACATTCACCTCCTTACACCTTCACCTGCAATAGGGCTTGACTCAATTCAACATCCGGCATCCAATCGATGACACGGGCGCCATAACCTGCAACTGCAGACAATCGATTCTGGCGTTCTAGTTTCATCACTTCATACGACATTCGAGGGATGCGACTCACAAGCCGCTCGTAGTCGATGCTGGATGGACTGAGGATGACTACTTCGTGACCACGACCAGCCAAATCTCGTATCGCATGTGGAACCGTTCCATCACCCTCAAGGCTTGAAATGACAAACACGGGGCTACCTCGACTGAAGCGTGGAGCAAGTGAATTAGTTACGGCCTGAAGCGGCATATCGCCTTTTGGAGCAACGCCAGCAAGGCTCGATAGGACCTTGAAATATTGCTTGTCACCACCATCAGCAGGCAAATAGGACAGGGTGTCATCATACACTGCTAGAGCAACTGAGTCACGTCTCTTGATGAAGTACGAGGCGAGGCTCGCAGCGGCAACTGTCCCCATTTCGAGTGGATTTTTCAACACGGTCCCAATTCTACTGATATCTCTTGAATCAAGGAGAATGAACACATCTGTAACAGCATCTCGACATTTTTCATTTACCATCATGATTCCTGTTCGAGCGAACGCTTTCCAATTGATAATCTTGAATGGATCTCCTGGAACATATTCGCGAAGGGAATAGAATTCAGAACCGGGGCCCGGAGTACGAAGGGTCATTGCACCAGTGTACATCTTGGGGGTTCTACTTCGAATCATAGCTTCTTCGATTTCACGAACCTGTGGGAATACAATGAGACCAGAGCGGTGATCGATGTACATCTCTTGACTGTACAGATTGAATGTGTTACGATAACGAACTGAAACTGGACCGAATGAATAGTGTCCACGCAGTGGGCATCGTAGAACATACCGAATTCGAGTGGTTTCTCCAGGGCCCAGATTGACACGCATGTAGTTGAGGCCGCTACGGAGCTTCATCTCGTGAGGTACGTTGTCAAACACCTCAAGTTGTTGTGTACGACGGAATGAACTGTTGGTGATGGCCAGTTCGACATACAAATCATCACCCTTGTACAAATTATCCGCAGACAATGTCCGTACAACCTCCAGTTCTCCATGACCAACAACCCACGAGTTGATGGCCAAGAAGGCGATGAACATGATTCCTAGAATCATCAATTGGAAATTCGCAATCATCATTCCAATCAAGACCAACGATATACCGGAAGTCAGAAACAGTGCTGCTTTTCTTGTCCACATGTTACCTCACCTCCGCTTACTTGCGCCCCCACATTTTGACCCGTTTTACAACTGCTACGAGTTGTTCAAGACTGTAATTTCGATCTTCAAATACGAATTTGATGAGAACAGGGTCTCCAATCATCTTCTGTAATTCACGAGCGGGTAAGGCATCGAATTCATCGCGAGTCAATGAATTTAGATTTCTCACTCTTGATAGTAAGACCTGTTTGACCTTGTTCCCACGACCGTAGTAACCGTATCGTCTAGCATCACCAAATCCGTAGTAAATGATACTGAACACGTGTCGCCATGGTTCTGGATCAACCTTCTTGATTATCACAGCCTCAAAAGCGACGAAAAGCGCAAGGAAGAGGAAGAGCATGGCCATCCAGTCGTTAGTGAAGTAAACTAGAATGTAGTAAATCAGATTGTACGTATCCCCCATGGCATTGGTTTGTTGATGACGACTTTCATCAAAGATGACCTGCTTGCCAGATGCCGAGGTTCCGTTATCGTCAGCGGTATGCATCAACAGCGACTCAGCAATGATATCGAGAACCCAACGACGATTGTCATTATCCGGCATCAACTTGCCATTCAACTCACCATATGATCCATCATTGGTTTCTTCCCAATCATAGATTGCATTCATCAATGCTGAACCATCACTGATGAAGATGGCCCGTCCCATTGGTGCTCCAGGTTCCTCTGCACAATCTTTCTTCTCACAGACCTTTATTGCCATGGTAAATGGGCCTTGTTCATCACTTTCGATGCCGCCGCCCTCGAATCCTACATCTCCTTCACCATCATCGTTAGTGTCCAAATAGGAATCTTGGCTTGAACTACCCCAAGCATAGATGTAATCAGAATCCGATTCCGCAGCATCCTTGTCGAAAGCAGATGGCGTATTCAGTAGGACGTTGTAGTTCGTACTGAAATTCCAGAATTGACCGCCAGTTGAATCTGTTTCAATGTGATGAGCACACAGACCTGCATCAGCAACAGTGGGTGTATCTGCACCATTTACTGGGCTGTTTGGTAGGGAATCCAAGCGATCTATGATGCCATCATTATCCGCATCGGAAAAACATGGATGAGAACCCGATTTATCGGTTCCAGTATAATCGTAAGGATTTGAGGAATTCATCCAGACATAATTGTAATCCAACCCACGAGCCCAGGCTTCTTCATCGTAGAGTTGATGTCCGCTGTAACCCAATTCAAATTCTTCTGCAAGTCCTGATGAATAACCAAAATCGTCCATGACTAGCAATGTTCCACCCGAGAACACATATTCTTTGATTGCTTCAATCTCTGTTGTAGTGTAACCTTGTGATTCACTAAATTGAATCACATCCACATCTCCGGTGAATCGGGGTAAAGAAATCGTGTCCTGTTCAACACCTGTAACAATGAAGACGGAGTCTTCTGGATTTTCGATTTCCCCCAACAAGACGGGGCTGGAAATCATGCTTGTTGTATCGACTCCTATCCCTTTGAGGTCATCACGGAAGGCTGACAGATCATCCCAATCATCATCGTAAGCAGACAGATGAGGGTCACTTTCTACAAGGTAGGATGCTACGATGCTGTACAAGAGCAGGGCTAAGACAGCGTAAAACGCAATCATCAAACCTGTTCTGCGCGTTTTTCGAGATTTGAGGACGGTAGCAATGTCAACCGAACCAATCTTCATTTCGCCAAACCTCCCACATCCATAGGATGTGCAGCCGCGATACGTTGAACTTAGCCTTAAGACCGTTTGGGGGTGATGGAAGGTCTTGCATCGTCGTAAAAAGAGCCTTATCGAGTCAGATGAATATCCTCATCGATGGAAGCAACTTCCTCAGTTGGAATGACCAGATGTTCGCCAAAGGTCGACCACGGGAGTAATTTTGGATCCAACCCTGCATCAAGTTCTAGAAGTAATCCAAGGACAGAACCGGTGACATCATCGATGAACAAATCAACGACTGTCCCCAATAGGTCACCCCGACTATCAACGACTCGACGGCCTGACAATTCTGTGGAGAAGGCCGCTGGCATTCATTCACCTCAAACACTTTCAATTCCCATCAAGGTGTCAGGCTTTCGTCGGATACTCTCCAATCCACTGGTCAAGCGAGCTTCCAACTTAGAATAATATTCCATCATTTCAGGTGTGATTGTCGGGCGAACTCTGCCGATGGCTTCCTCAAAATGTTTCTTTGATACTGATTTCTTTTCAGCCCTCATAGCGATGAGTGCGGCTTCGCGACAAACCGCCTCTACATCCGCGCCAGTAAAGTTCTGCATCTTGTCAGCCAGACTCTCGAGGTTAAACTTGCCTAGAGGCATATCTTTGGCGTGAATTTTGAGAATTTTTCTAAGGGCCGCATGTTCAGGCGGTGGAATGTGCATTACGCGCTCAAACCGGCCACTTCGCAGTAATGCAGGGTCAATCATCTCGGGACGATTTGTCGCGGCGATAACAATGACACCTTCCATGGATTCAACGCCATCCATGCTGGATAGCAGCTGATTGACGACACGATTTGATACATCGCCGCCTTCACCAGAATTGGCTGTACGTGCACCTGCAATAGATTCGAATTCATCGAGGAAAATGATGCTGGGGCTGGCCTGTTTTGCCTTCTTGAAGACCTCACGGATTGCTTTTTCAGATTCACCAACCCACTTTGAGATTAGTTCTGGGCCCTTGACAGTAATGAAATTCGCTTTCGCTTCATGAGCAATGGCTTTGGCAATCAAAGTTTTACCCGTTCCAGGAGCACCAAAAAGGACGATGCCACGAGGTGGTTTGATGCCAAAGTGTTCAAATCTATCAGGCATTGTCAATGGCCATTCGACGCTCTCCTTGAGGCGTTCCTTGATCTCATCAAGGCCACCAACATCATCCCATGAGACTTCAGGAATCTCGACATATATTTCGCGTAATGCACTCGGTTCAATCTCTCTAATTGCAATCCGGAAGTCATTCATTTGGACTTCCATCTTTTCTAAAACTTCAGGTGGGATTTCATCTTGATCCAAATCGATTTCAGGTAGATAACGTCGAAGGGCCTTCATCGCCGCTTCACGGGTTAGGCTCATGACATCTGCACCCACGAATCCGTATGAATTTTCCAATATCCAGTCCATGTCGAAATCATCGGCGATTGGCATGCCTCTCGTGTGTATATTCACGATTTCACGGCGTCCATTCTTATCGGGAACACCAATCTCCAATTCACGGTCAAATCGACCCGGTCTTCGAAGGGCTTGATCAATGGCATCGGGCCGATTTGTAGCCCCGATGACAACCACATTGTCACGGCCCTGCATCCCATCCATCAAGGTGAGCAATTGGGCGACAACACGACGTTCAACTTCGCCAGATACATCCTCACGCTTCGGTGCGATTGAATCCAACTCATCGATGAAGATGATGGCGGGGGCATTCGAAGCCGCGTCATCGAAGATTTCACGCAATTGCTTCTCCGATTCACCATAATACTTCGAGATGATTTCGGGACCGTTGATACTAGTGAAATGCGCATTCGTCTCATTGGCAACTGCCTTTGCAATCATTGTCTTGCCCGTCCCAGGAGGGCCGTGTAGCAAGACACCCTTTGGAGGGTCAATGCCTAGACGACGGAAAAGAATCGGGTGCTTGAGGGGCAATTCAATCATTTCACGTACTTTCAATAACTGATCTCCAAGACCACCTATATCCTCGTACATGATTGAAGAAATCTCTCCTGGTTCGTCATCTTCGACCATTTCCTCTTTGATGACAATATCAGTATCGGGAAGAACTCGGACGATTCCCTTCGGTTTGGTTGAGACGATCGCAAATGGGAGTGCTTCAGCGAAGAGGGTCATTCCCGGGATGAAAATACGGTCACCTGCAACTACAGGGCGCTTGTTGAGGCCACGGCGGGCGAATCCTTCGATTCCAGAGCCAAACTTGACTTTCTGTTGCTTGGCCATAACGGGACTCAGGACGAGTCTTTCGCACTCTTTGGTTTCGACCTTCTTGATGGAAACTCGGTCCCCAAGGCTAACGCCTGCGTTCTTGCGGATGATTCCATCGATTCGAATAACGCCAAGGTTCGCGTCCTCAGGGCGGCACCTCCATACGATTGCGGCTGTATTTCTTTCACCACTGATTTCGATGACGTCGCCCGGTTTGAGGCCTAAATCATTGTCAAAAGGCACACGGGCCCGGCCATGACCTACGTCACTTGGTATTGCTTTTGCAACACGCAGAGAGAGTGTTTTTTCTTCGTCGTCAGCCATAGTATCGCCCCAATAGCACTACGAGGAGAAGACGAGGCCCTCTTTGAAGATGTGGTTTTTCACTCTCCTGAGAGGTGTGTCTGTCAAGTTGTGTTCAAGCGCCGGAAGGATAGCATTCATGATGAGGATGGCACTCGACCGGACATGGCGCATGTTCTATCGACTGGATTGGAATTCCTTGAACACAGTAATCCAAACGGCAACCCTTGTGTGAAGGGATACAATATCATCGATGGTGAACTCAAACAAGCAAGTGATGATTCGACTTTCAAATCGACAAATCCGGCTTGGCTCGACGATTGTTTGGGAGAATTCCCACTGTCGACAGAAGCGGATGTACACGAGGCGCTGAACGCAGCACGAACAGCATTCCCTGGATGGTCAGCAACACCCGCGCCCACGCGCGGGCAAATAATCGGTAATATGGGCCGACTATTGATGGAACACAAGGATGCAATTGTCGCCATAGAGACACGAGAGATTGGAAAGACACTCAAAGAATCTGCTGGATCTGTTCAAGAAGCGATTGACACATGTCTGTTCTTCCAATCTGAGGGGCGGCGATTGTACGGTCAAACTGTAAACAGTGAGTTGCCAGACAAGGAATTGTTCACCTATCGACGTCCGCTCGGAGTCTGTGGGATAATCAATGCGTGCAACTTCCCCGCAGCTGTTCCATTCTGGAAGATGATTCCAGCGATAATGTGTGGCAATACCTGTGTGTGGAAGTCACCTCAGGATGCCCCCCTCCTATCATTCGCGCTCGCGCGTATTATGCACGAGTCGGGGTTGCCCAACGGTGTCATCAATCTCGTACACGGAAAGGGCAGAGGAACCGGCCAGTATCTAGTCGATGCAGTCGACAAAGGTATGGTCAACAAGATCTCATTCACCGGCAGTACAGCGGTGGGCAAGATGATTGGAGAAATATGTGGTCGTAACTTGGTCTCTGCCAGCCTGGAACTCGGTGGAAAGAACCCACTGGTCATCATGCCGAGTGCCAACATGGACAACGCGGTAGAAGGTGCATATTGGGCTGGTTTTGGTACTGCAGGACAACGTTGCACAAGCCTTGGAAACCTGATTATCCACCAAGACATCTATGATGAATTCATGTCCAAACTCATGGCCAAGGTCGAGAGTACGACCATTGGTGATTCATTGCGTAATAAGGGAGTTCTTTACGGGCCGATGTTGTCTGAAAAATATGCAGTTGATTTCCTCAAAGATTTGGAGATGTGTGAAACCAGTAGTGCAACCAAACTCTATGGAAAAGGACGAATCACCAACGACAACAAACCAGCGGGCTTCCTTGGAGATGCCTCGGAAGGTGTCTACATGTGGCCGCACGTTTATGCGGATGTAACTGAGGACATGGAATGCTTCCACGAGGAAATCTTTGGGCCAGTAATCACTGTCGTGAAAGCCAAGGATTTCGATCATGCACTACATCTTGCAAATGCCAGTCCATATGGGCTCTCGAGCGCTATCTACACCAACGATCGCCTCGAAGCTTATCGATTCAAGACTGGAATCAAGGCTGGGATGACGGGAATCAACAACTCGACCACAGGAGCTGAGGCGCACCTGCCGTTCGGCGGTGTCAAAGGTTCTGGAAACGGGACCCGTGAATCAGGTATATGGGTCATTGAGGCCTATTCGTACTGGCATGCTGTCAATGACGAACTCAGTGGTAAACTGCAGTTGGCTCAGATGGATGTCGATGAGATTGAAATCGAAGAAACTGAAGTCGATTGGGCTGCCCTATCGAATGGGTGAATCGATTCAATTCCAATTAGTTTGATCAGTATCAAAATCAAAGGTACAACTGCCACCACAAGTATCGTTGATGATTCCAGTCAGAAGGAAATCCTCGACCATTGCATTGACTTGGATAATAGGAGCAATCTCGTTGTGAGCCTTTCCAGCATCGCCAATAGGTGGTGCTGCGTTTGTATCGGGCATGGCCTCGTAACTTCCATCCCAATAGACGATAGCAGAACCAGTGATTGGACCGTCTGCCACATCTATTCCGTAAGGCGACATCATGGACCCATTGAGCATTGGAATTCCAGCGGTTCTCGCCGCTCTGTCCGAAGAGAGACCCGGCACCTGAGCATCGTTCACAGAAATGGTGGAAAGGAAATTGAACGGTTGAATCTGGTCACCGTAACCTGTCTCTGCGAATCGCAACCATGTCTCGGAATCGGAGGCATCCCACATCTGTTGACAGATTCCAATCAACAACGCGCGATCGTTGCGCTGTGGATACGCCTGAGGAAGGATGAATCCATCTGAGAAGGTTGCATAGTTGGTGCTTCGCTCAATGAATGTGGAGAATCCGGAACCACCTACCCAAAGGGCCGCGCGGTCGATATCAGGGGAGAAGCCTGTGATGCTAGCACCATAGATGCCGCCCAATGAATAGCCCATGTAATGCACATCAGAACTGTCGACGAGATTCGTTCCATTGTAATGCAATTCTGCCAAATCGCTGCACACACCCTTGAATGTTCGCGCGAGCGCCATCTGATTGACCAGCATCTGCTGTAGACGATCAGATTGATGCTCAAAATACTCAGGGTTCGCTAGGCCCATGAAGACGGTATCCATGTCAGAGCCTGACCAACCGTAGATGTCCGTAGCCACCATAGCGACCTCGTATTCTTGCATCCATCCTATGGCCCAACTCGAGACGGCTGAACGACCATCACCAAGGAAGCCATGACCGAAAACTACCAGGGGGCCGCTCTCATTTTTGTCAGCTAAAACTTGTGGAATGACGAGTGTGAATGGAATCTCGGCATTCTCCACGAACTGAGGTGTTCCATTGGCATCTCTACTCAGCAGACTCGGCGGATTCTGCCATTCGAGGTATTGCGGTACTGTGTAGGTGCCCTTGATGAGTCGGAAGTCATTATCAAGATCTCCCAACCAATCGGTTTCTACGCTTTCAACGGTGCATCCTATTCCATCATCACCGAGGCGGTCCAATGCGTCCGCACGCATGGAGAGAGTGGGGCCTAGAATTGAGTCGATTGAAGCGGTATGGAACTGCCAAGCCTCCTTGAGATTCTCAACATCGTGGCCGGATTCATTCAAAGCCTGAATCAGCAAGGCCATCGATGCCTGTCGAGCCTCGACATCGAGAGCATCGGTTTGGTGACCATCGAGAATAGCTTGGAAGGCGACCGAGGGCGTAACACCTAATCCTGATATGCCGATTCCATAGGCTGTGTTGAGCTCCAAAGAGCGCAACGTTCGAATGAATACGATGGTCGCCGATTCATCATCCGCTCGGGCATCAATTTCAACCCAATGTGCAACCTTCTCTCCCGTGTCCAAATTGAGTAGTGTGGTTGCGTGTCCAACTTCCATGGAAAGGCCAATCGAATATTGGTCGGCAACACCTGTGAGATTTGGTAAAGTGCTGAACGCCGTCATAATCTGGGTCGTGGCGCTCATACCGTCCAATCGATTGAGAGATTCAATCTGTACACTTTCTCCTGAATTAGAGAGCGAACCGGAGACTGGCAAGGTGTTCTCAGCGTAGTTGACTCGAAGTCCAGTCACAGTCGTATTGTCCTCGATTAGGAATGCATCAGAGGGGAATGGTAGCATGCAGTGAAGTGAATTGAAATTGTCACAACCATCAGTATGAGGAATTGAAACTGCATCGGTCCAGCCATCGCCATCCTGATCATCGGTGTGGTCTCCTTCAGTCATATCGATTTCAGAGGAATCCAAGCATCCTGGAAAGAGAAGCATGGATGCGAGAACAAGGGCAATCAATCTGCGATTCATAGCCTTGCGAAGGGCTCCGCCATTATCAAACACACTCGATGAGGTTCAGGTCAGAGAATTGTGTCGCCGCACTCGGGACACTTCATTCCGGGAAAGAATGCCCCCGGCATGAAGCCGCACTTCAAGCAAATGGAGAGGATATCGTCCATGGTGGTGGTAAACCCTTGAGGGCTATGAACCCCTATGGGGTTCACAGCGAAGTATATGGTGGGCAGGCATTGGACGAAGAGCGCGGGGCTTGAACGGATGGGCAAGAAGATTCCTCTACCCATGAAGAAGGGCTTCGGCGCTACCGACCGGGTCGATGCGTGGTGGAAGGGGCCCAGTGCCATGGCCTTCTATCTGGGCATCATGGTTGTCTATGCGACTTGGCGAGGATTCATGGAGGCGGACTTCTGGATCTTCGCAGACTTCGGTCGCTCAGCCGGAGAACAGACTATGGCCATAGAGAGTAATGGCAGCCACGTTCTGAGTCCGTTGTTCAGCCCTCTCATCGTCCCCGATGAACACAGTTGGATGCCGGAGGCATTGTGGTGGTTGTCCCCCGCTATGTTCATCCTCATTTTCCCGGCCGGATTTCGAGGCACCTGTTACTACTATCGAAAGGCGTACTATCGAGCCTTCTTCCAGAACCCCACAGCCTGTGCAGTCGGAAAGCCTTGGAATGAGTACAAGGGTGAGACTGGGCTTCTCATCGTACAGAATCTCCATCGTTACTTCATGTATGCAGCACTAGCCTATCTGCCGATTTTATCGTTTGATGTGTATTTGTCCATGAGATTTGAAGGGGGAAATTGGGGAGTTTCAGTCGGCACCCTCGTCCTATTGTTGAACGTCATCATGTTATCCGGTTACACATTCGGATGCCATGCTTTCCGACACATCGTTGGAGGGGGTACAAACCATTGGACTGGTGAATCCGGCCCTACACTCCGATATCGAATGTGGAAGATGTCGACTTGGTTCAATGAACGCCACAAGGAATGGGCGCTCTACTCTCTCCTCGTTGTGATGTTCGCAGATTTCTATGTCTATGCCTGTACAGATGCTATGTTCGGTTGGACGGACTACATGCTATGGGGTGGAATCTGAAATGTCCGAGGATTACACCACCCATGAGTACGATGTCGTAATCATCGGAGCCGGGGGTGCTGGTCTACGTGCGGCGATAGAAGCCACTCGTGCAGGGGCATCGGTCGCAGTCATCTGCAAATCGATGCTGGGCAAAGCGCATACGGTCATGGCTGAGGGAGGTGCAGCTGCTGCGCTGGCCAACAAGGATCCTCGCGACTCTTGGCAGACCCATTTCCGTGACACCATGAAGGGTGGCAAATACCTGAATGATTGGCGAATGGCAGAGATTCACGCAAAAGAAAGCCCTGATCGAATTCGGGAACTCGAACAATGGGGTGCCATCTTTGACCGAACCCCAGACGGCCTGACCAATCAGCGCAACTTCGGTGGACACACCTACCCTCGCCTGGCTCACATTGGTGACGCCACGGGCTTAGAGTTGATTCGAACGCTGCAGGAACGAGGTATTCACACAGGCATGGAGGTCTTCATGGAGTACACTGTACGTCATTTATTCAAAACTGATGGACGATTGTCTGGGTGCTTCGCCTACAATCGAGTCGACGGGTCGCTCCATGTGTTCAAGGCCAAGACGACTGTTCTCGCCACTGGTGGAATCACCCGATGCTGGGCGGTTTGCTCCGGTTCTTGGGAATACACCGGTGAGGGGCATGCACTCGCATACTGGACAGGTGCTGAGATGGGAGACATGGAATTCGTACAATTCCATCCAACTGGCATGATTTGGCCACCCAGCGTTCGCGGTATCCTTGTGACCGAAGGTGTGCGAGGAGAAGGTGGAATGCTCACCAATTCCGAGGGTGAACGCTTCATGTTCAACTACGTTCCAGAGATGTATCGAGATGAATTCGCAGATACTAAAGATGAAGCCATGGATTGGGTGAATTCAATCGTCGCTGATGAGACGCCTACTGCACGACGTCCGCCCGAATTGTTGACTCGTGACGTGGTAGCCAAGGCCATCAATTCGGAAAAAGAAGCGGGACGGGCAAGCAAACATGGTGGTGCGTATCTGAATATCTCTTGGCGACCAGAAGAACAGGTCAAGAAGAAGTTGCCCGGAATGTATCATCAATTCAAGGAATTGGCAGCTGTTGACATTACCAAGGAGCCGATGGAAGTCGGACCCACAGCACACTACGTGATGGGTGGCGTCAAGGTCAATCCAGTGACCCAAGAAACCACCATCCCCGGACTCTATGCTGCCGGTGAAGCGGCCACAGGTCTGCATGGTGCCAACCGACTAGGGGGCAATTCACTCTCGGATCTCCTCACCTTTGGTAAACTGGCCGGACAATATGCCGCAGAGGCCGCAGCCGGAGTGGAAGATTTTGCGGACATTGATTCAATAGAGATTGAACGAGTGGTGATGGAAACCCTCGCTCCTCTATCGCGTGAAGGTGGAGATAATCCTGCCAAGGTTGTCGAAGATTTACGTAACATGATGCAAGAGAAGGTAGGCATCATCCGTCAAGGCCATCAACTTCAAGAAGCGTTGGAGGATTTGGAAACTTTTCGTGAACGAGGGAAGACAACCTCTCCAGGGGGAACCAGAATCTACAATCCAGGCTGGCATCAAGCACTCGAGATTGGTGCCATGATTGACATTAGCAAGATGTGTGCAATCGCGGCATTGGCTCGTGAAGAGAGTCGTGGCGGGCACACTCGTTTGGATTTCCCCATACCAAATCACAAGCATTGGGGGAAAATCAACAGTGTCATCGTGATGAACTCAGCAGGCGATATGGAATTGAGTCATGTGAAATATCCGCCGATTACTGACGAACTCAAGAAATTGTTAGATGCGGACGATCTGCACGAGGAGGAAGAATGAGATGACTGAAGATGTGACCTTCCGAATCTTCCGAGGCGAACCTAATGAAGAGGGTGTGCCCACAGGAGAGATGGTTGACTACACTGTCGAGATGGATGAGGGCATGGTTGTTCTCGATGTCATTCATCGAATCCAAGCAGAGCATGCACCAGATCTATCCTGCCGCTGGAATTGCAAGGCTGGAAAATGCGGCTCTTGCAGTGCAGAAGTCAATGGAAAGCCTCGACTTATGTGCATGACGAGAATGGAAGACATCATGGAAGAGACTTCGGAGAATAACCCAGTGGTAGTCAAGCCGATGCAGGCCTTCCCACTCACCAAAGATTTGGTGACTGATGTACAATGGGCCTACGACCTCAACAAAACCATTCCACCCCTCAAGGGTCCGGATGAAATGGATTGGAAATTTGACCAAATTGAAGCTGATCGAGTTCAAGAGTTCCGCTCTTGCATCGAGTGTATGCTGTGTGTCAACACATGTCACGTCATGAGAGAACACCAATTGTTCGACGAATTTGCCGGCCCTCGCTTCTTTGTACGCTTGGCCAATCTCGAAATGCATCCGATGGACGAAGGAAATCGCCTTGAGATGATCAAGGATGATTATGGAATCGGGTATTGTAACATCACGCGATGTTGCACCGATGTTTGCCCAGCAGGAATCAACATCACAGACAACGCAATCATACCTCTGAAGGAACGCATCGTCACGGAATATTATGATCCGATTGCAATGATTGCAAAGAAGATTGGACTGCGTTGATTCAATGGGACACTAATTGATTAATAATTGAATTAAAAAAAGACCCGTCAGAGGCACCGAAGCGCCTCTGACGAGCCTGTGTGTTATCTTGTGGTTACCGAATTAGATTCTTGCGTTTCCAATCACAGATGATCAACGCGCTGCTTCTTTACGTTGGCCTTCTTGATCTTACCCGCCTTCTTCAACCATGCCGGCGCAGACGCCGGAGGGGTCACCATTGTTATCGTTCCCGTGAAGACGTGAACACGCTTGGTGCCACGTTCTCTCAGGTGTATGTCGGTTGCGCCACGAGTGGCTGCCTTCAGAGCCGCGCCACGAGGCTGGCGGCTTGCAAAGACCTGGCTTGTGTCTTTTCCGTTCTCCATTAGAACGAAATATTTCTTTTCTCCCATGAGTTTCACCTCGAATTATACGCATTCTAGGCCCTCCTTAAGGGTTACCCTAGTTAAACGCCATACTGCGCCCCAAAAGGGTGTATTTCTGATTTTTCGACATACTATAGAAAGTTGGTCGCAGGGTGCCGAAAGTGATGGATTTCTCTGGAAAAAAGTGAAACTGGGGCAGTCATTCTCTTCTAGGCTTAGCAGTACAACGATTCGTTAGAAAATTATCGATTTGAAGAACGGTTGTCTTTGAAGGCGCCCTCAATCGACGAGGGGGATTACTGAGAAATATTGTAAGAAAATCATACCACGACTCCTAAACGTATCCCTGTATCCGATAATGCTTGAATCTACTTTGGAATAAGTAACTGATATTGAGGATTTTGCACATCGAGTGAATGCGAGAATGAATCTAGACGTTGAGATCAGCTTAACTCAATCATGTACAATAATCAATAATTAATAGCCTCATTCTTCTTCATTAATGATTCCAAGAATATCCACATCGGAACTCTGTGTTTCATTCTCTCCGCGATAGTCTTCTATCTGTTCTTGGGTCCAACCTGCAGCAAGTAATTGTTCATCGCTCCATGCTTCCATTTGCTGAGTTTCTAATCCAGCCATTTCAGTGAGTATCTCGTCTGATACATCTTCATCTCTCTTGGCCCAGACATCGTCAGGCAACTCATCATCTTCCACAATGGGCTTCTCTTCTCGACGGCTAATCAAAATCGACGTGAGTGCGAGAAGCAGGATAAGTATAACAGAAATTCCGACTACTGTGATGGTCGATGATGGATCATCTTCACCCTGCTGGGTTGTGTTCTCAACGATTGTTGGTGATACTGTTGCCACGCGCGCGCGTATGAGGAAAGAATCTGAAACAGATAGTGCAGTTTCATCTAGGCATGCAAAATACAGTGTATGATTGGCTTCCGAACGTCCCGGTGGAGTCCATTCTTGAACCCACAACCCCTCTGAATCGGGATGATAAATTTGTGAAAACAATGTAATCTCATCTTCATCTTTCAATAGAACTGAGCATTCCATATTCTCAATTCCATCAGGGTCGATAATTTCGACAACTAATGTCGATGAATTGCCTGAGATGAATTCAGTTGGCATAACCGAGAAATCTAGTTCTGGTTCAGAGCCTTTCAATTCAAAACTCAATGTTTCTGAAAGTCCGGTTATTCCATCGATATCTCTTAGATTCACAACCAATTCCACAGTTCCCAATGACCAAGTCAAGAGATAATCTGTATTGAGTTCCATCCGATAATATTGGGTGTGTTGTCCAGTCCCCGGCGCACAGGATGCAGGCGGAACTCCCTGTTCAAAGAAAATTGAACTAAATGCACTCGATGGAGGGCCGGCAGAATCCAATCGAATACCTGCGTACAGTATGGGTCGTCCTCGTTCAGTTGTTCCAACCCAAATATCCGTACCTTCAGCACCCCGATTTATTGTATCCACCAACATGTCATTCACACACAATGTGGGTGTTGAAATTTGAGGGGGGCTCAGGAACACAGGATGGGTCCAAGACCATTCCATATCAGCCCATATCCCACTCGTGATTCGGGTAGAAATAGACGCATCACCGGATTCAAGACCGGGTGGAGCTGTGACGGCATCGCCTTCCAACATTTGGTACCCTGCTCCAGGCCAAACGATACTTGTCTCAACAGAATAGCTGGCATGGGGGTCATCTTCGTCAATGATGTGAACCTGTATGCGATCTTGAGCCCCATCAAGATAGGATTGGCCACCAATCGTCAATTCTGCATTCGGTGCCAAATCGATGGGCGTCAGGCTGCGATTTGACCATTCAACTCCGTCCACTTGAAGGGTGATTGAAACTGGTTCCAGTGAACCACCTGCAATCGGATTCCAAGAACTCTGGTAACATGTTTGACTTCCACTAGAACTGGATTGAGTAGGAGTTGCCAATTGCAGCCCGTCCACAAGAATCGCTGGTATTTCGGTGACGTTATTGTGGTCTATATCAATCACACAAGCCGTCAGGGCGTGTTCACGACCACGAACCCAACCTGAATCACCATGAACGGGGGGGTCAATACCCAACCATGGCGCAAGGTCTGCACCTTCGACATGGACTCCATACCATGTTGCACTTGCATCCGTGATATTGAATGCGGCATCCCAGAAGGCCTCGACGGTCAATTCCTGTGCATCGTGAACGACCCAATAGAGATCCACACTGTCGAGGGGGGCATCGGTGGGAAGGGAAATCGCTGCTGTCCATATCACGCCATCATTCTGTGAAGTGGCCGTGATGGGGATGTAGTTAGGATTGCTAGAATTATTGTAACGCCAAGACAAGGTGGCTCCTGCAATGCCGAAATCATCGGTAACGGAAATTCGACAAATGACCACACCGCCGCGTGTCGCCGTCATTGTTGAACAAGTCAGTTCATCAATTACTGGAGGCGCGTTAATTTCAATATTCAGCAACGCGAGATTATTGTCGACAATACGTTCGGGATGTGTGTCCTCTGGAATCCAACGAACCAAGAATTCCACGAATCCTGTTCTAACTGGAGTGACGTTGATGGGTAAGATGAGTCGACTTCCTGCGTCATTTCCGCCTGGAATGGTCATCGAATGATTGGCCAACAGATGGTTATTCTGGCGATCTCTCACTTCAAGGAAGCCGGTCGCTAAGCCAGGAGCGAGATTCTCTAACAGAACCTCAAGCGTTCCGTTCTCTCCAATGGACAAACGATCAGGGGCACGAACTTCAGAGACGTTGACATCATGCAGGCGGTCACCGTATGCAGCCATCTTGGGATCTCCAATCACCGTGCCCATCCAAGAGAGAAGAACGTTGGATGCCGCATAACATTCGACCATCGTGTAACCATCTGCATAACATGAGAACAATTGTTCTGGATTCGAAATTGCAGAAAGATAAGGCTCGTAGACATAGCCTTTGACACCTGAAACGCCATCATCTAGCAAATCAGCGATTAAACTCTGTCCATAACTTGAGTTGAGCACGAATGTCCGTCCACCTGTGCTCACGGCTGTTTCCGCAATGCTGCCATCTAACCAAGTGAAGTGGGGGCGAATCGGGTACAGTTTCAGCGTATCAAAGAAAATTGAACCATTGTATGTTCCATCGGTGAATTCAGCAACTTGGCGTACAGCGAAACGAGTGGCACTTGCATCTGGACGGTACCGAAGTTGGCGATTCTGCCAATCATCAGAAAAGGCACGATCATCAGAGGTGTTGACTGATAGCGATACGCCATTTGAATCGAAAGCTTCGACCTCTAGCCACCAATCGCCTTCAACCCAACCCTCTCGCATCGAATATCCATCGAGAACCCAAGCATGTCCCCCTAGGTTAGGATCGATGTCAAACACTTGTTCAACATAAGCAATGGAGTTGTTTGTGGTATTGAAGGTTGGACAAATCCAGACGATTTCATCGTAAACATCAGCAACCTCTTCTTCGGTCAGGGCTGCATCCCAAATTTGCACCTCATCGATGACGCCGGTGAAATGTGTACTACCAGCACGGTTTACACCGAATTTGTAAATCTCTATGCTGTTGACTGTGCCGTTGGGTACACTCTGATTGAGAATCTCAACACCATCGAGATAGAGTGTGGTATTGTCGTTCTCAAACGTGGCGACTAGGTGTTGCCAAACCGTGGGGTCGACCGTTCCAAAACTGTACGCGTTGTTGTGATACAACTCCCAATTTCCAGGATTGCCACCTCCCGTTTGAATCTGGAAAGACTCGTCATCTCCAGCAACATCGTTGACAGCGATTGCCGATGCATGTTGTGGCTGACCTGTATGATTGGCCTGAACCCAGAGGCTGACTGTGAAATCGGCCACAGTATCTTCGACGTCGACTCGGGCTTCATCATCCACGCCATCAAAGAAGGCACAGTTGCCCAAGACACAGGTTCGCCATTGGTTGCCATTGGTCCCGGTGAAATTGAGGTGAGCAGAACCCACAGAATCGTTGGCAACATCGCCACTGTTTTCATCGAATTCCCAATGGTGAATCAGATCCACTTCCCGAACTGGATAACTGCTTCCCCGTGTCAATACATTGGTTGGAACAGTTTGTTTTGAAAAGCCCGGGCCTTCCCATTTGAGTTCCAATCCAGCATATCCACCATGCTCAAAGAATTCGGTTCGAAGTTCGTGTTCTCCAGCATCTAGCCAGACTGTACCTGAGCGCTCTTGCATGGCGTGATGCCCCTGATTATCGACAATTTCAACATCATCAATCCATAATTTTGAGCCGTCATCACTTCGCAGATATAACGTCCAATTACCAGCGGTTGGAATGTGAATAATACCTGTGTGTCTTGCGCTCCAGTATTCAAGGAAGCGACTATCAAGGCCCGTCCAAGCGTTTTGTGTTGATGGCCAATCGATGTTCGGTTCGTGACGAACGAAATCAGGCGTTCGACCGGAAAGATTCACCATTGTACTGACGTTGTAAGTTACACCATTGTTGTCGAAGTATTCAGCCAGTAGGCCATTGGTTGTAGCTGCATCATTGGCTCCACATGGCGCATCATCTAGACGGCCTTCCATCGCTGCATTTCCATTTCGTTTGGTCTCAGTCTGGCGGGTCCACCACCATTGTTCTCCAGGTGAAAGAGATGGGCCAACTCCATCCCAATAACGAGAGCCGGTCGGCCAACTTCCATCTGATGTATCATAACCAGAATTCGGCAATTCATTGTCTGCCCAAGAACCATCATTGCTACCCCAAGCGGTATACATCGAGAGATTATCCATGTCGGTAACATAGGTGCCATTCTGATTGAAGTGAACAGGGAAGCCCATGTTCGTCAGAGTTTCATTTGTAGTGTAGAGTAGGTCATTCCACCACTTGTATCCGGATCCATTTCGATTGGTAGCCAAATCGAGAACGGTCAATCCGTGCTGTCCCAAACTAGTGTTAGCTTTGGAGATTAGCCCCAAGGCTGTATCGGCATCATAACCGGTCAACCGAGTGACCAAATAGTATCCTTGCTCATCTCTCTGAAATGCTTTCATCTCATTGCCTGCAGCAGGTCCGTAGTTTGAGTCGACATACCAATCAGCGAAGATGGATGGAGCATAGGGTCCGTCGATTAGAGCCAATTCTGAATCAAAGGACGCGCGAGAATTGGTGCCACCATTGACACCTAGAGGAACACCCTTCGTGGTGACTAGGACGTTGATTTCGGTTAGGTTTCGTTCAGAAATTATCTGCGAAATAGGATTGGCGAAATAGGTCGTGAATTGATTGGAGTTGATGATTTCGCTTGTTGGTGTACTTTCATTTGTCAATAGCAGGACACGTTCTGGGGGGATATTGCGGGCCAGAGCAAAGGCAGTACCGATAGTTCGGCTCGCATCACTTTGATTGTTGATTATGACTGCAACATCACTGTAATCGGCCAAGGTTTGATGAGAAAATGATTCGAGCACGGCCACATCTCTAAACGGGGCCTCCTCCCACGCGTCCGCGTGGGCCTTCGCTTCCTCTGGAAGCGATACTGCGGTCCAACTCTGTAGTGAAATCAGAAGGACGAGGACGATGGCCAAGCGAGAGCGCACGGGATGTCACCCATACCCTGAACTTTTCACCGTGTCGGCACCATGAGAACCGGAACCATAGGTGCCGTAAGGTGAAAATGAAGCGTTTTCGGCGATGGGCATAAATCCCACCGGCCCCCCCTGTCAATGTATGTCCGACGTAATCATCGCTAGGGAATGCCGCCATTCCATGTTACGAGTGATTGCAGGAGACCTAACTCGATACGAAGCTCAAGTCGCAGTCACATGTGCCAGCAATCGTCTTGCTGGACGTGAAGGTTTGGATGCCAAGATGCACACTGCAGCAGGTGAAAAATTGCGCGAGACTTGTGTCGAGATAGGAAAAATACAGCGGGCTCAGAATCTGCAGCCTTGTCCCGTGGGAACTGCTGTGACAACCTCTGCCTTTGATTTACCTCATGATCACTTAATTCATGTCGTGGCCCCAGATTGTCGTCGGCCCAGTCAAGACGAAGGACGTCGAGAACTCATTGTCAAAGCTTACGAAGCGATGTTTGAGGAAGTTGCAGCATTGGGTGGTGTGGAAACGATCGTTTGCCCACCACTTTCCATGGGCATCTATGCTTATCCTCATCGCGAAGGCGCACGAATGACAATGGAGATTCTACTCGGTTGGCTCGATGCAGAAGAAAATCCTGGCGTGGGTGATTTTGTGTTGCTCGTAAATGACGAAATGTTTGTTAAAAATTTGAAAACGGTCTACCGCGAATCTGAAGACCAATTTCCTGGCGTGGATTGTACACGGAAATTCCGCAAACGCCGCTTCTGATGCGCACGTGATCTAGCGGTTATGATGTATGGTTCCCAACCATGCCACCCGGATTCAAATTCCGGCGTGCGCACTTAATGTCCGAACAAAGGTTCTTCGTAATCGTCATCAGAAAGCGTTCGCCATAGTCCATCTGGAACATCATCGTAAACACCGGCATAAGGATCATCGTTGGAAAGTTTCTTCTTGGGTTTCTCAAGAGCATTCAGCGCTTCAGGCTTGAACTTCCAGTAATGAATTCGCCATTCTCGGCCATCCCAAAGAGTTGTTTCTTCTGATTCAGTTGTGAGGAGGTCATAATCTTGAAACATGTAGAACAGGTTTCTGTCAGTGGGCTCTAGGGCATTGTCGATGATTCGATCATAAAATCCAAAGAACCCAAGTGCGTGTTCAGCCATACCTTCAGCGGTCATCGTTTCCATATCGGGGTCGATGTGAGTTTGAATCGCCGCTGTCAATGATGCTAGACTCATTCCCATCTCTATTGTCCCCCAAACGGCGGGTTGGTACATCGCCGGTTGATATAGGGGAGTAGCCGGTCCTATTTCAACGGTTGGCGGTTTTCGCCCCATAGGGGCGCACATTATGCTGTTTCGTCACGATTAAACGGTTGATTCAACGCGTCCAGAATGTGACCGAGTTCGCGGAAGGGACCTTTCTCGGATTGCCCGAGAGCGAAGATGTGGCTGATGTTGCCATTCTCTCTGTTCCATACGAGTTGACGACATCCTACGGCAAGGGTACCAGTGCTGGACCTGAAGCTGCCCTACGAGCATCTGCTCAAGTGGAATTGTATGACCCGCTTCTACCCGAGGATCTACCATGTGGATTCACCCTACACACGGCCCAACCGTGGAATGGAGTGGGGGATAATCTTCAGGAACAGTTGGGAGGTATCACGAACTATGTTTCACAGTATCAATCCTCATTTCCAATCATATTAGGGGGGGAACATGGGATGCTGCCGGCGATTATGAAGGCAGTTTCTCGACAAATAGATTTGAGTGAAATCACTCTCGTCCAAATCGACGCTCACGCAGATTTACGAGACGAACTTGATGGGGATCCAGACAGTCACGCCTGTGCGGCTCGTCGCTCACTGGATCTAGGGATTGGCAAGATTCTACAAATCGGAATTCGAGCCTTTGCTCGCGAAGAAGTGACATTTGCAGCCGAAGATGCGCGGGTGGAATCTTGGCTTGCCCGGGATGTATTGAATCCATGCGGAGGAGAGAAGATGTGGCTCAATTGGTTGAACACCCTCTCCGAGATAGAAGGCCCTGTCTGGTTGACACTGGATATCGACGGTTTGGATGTAGCCTATGTCCCAACTACGGGAACCCCAGTTCCTGGAGGATTGGCATATTGGCAAGTTGTGGAAACTATCGAAACCATCGCATCGGCACCAGGTGCCAATTGGTTGGGGGCAGATATCAACGAAATTGTACCCGATCCCTGTAATCATGTGACTGAATTCACGGCAGCAATGTTGGCAACCAAGATTGTTGCTGCCTATCTTGCACGTAAATTGGAGGATGAAGCATGAATGCAAAAGGTCGTCACATCACATTGGATTACACCAGATTCACAGGAGAGGGGGAATGGATGCTGTCAGTATTGCGTGCAGCTATTTCGCGCTCGAATGCTCGAGAAGTTCACGCCCATGTCGCAGAATTTGATGGTATAGATAGCCCCCTTGGATTCGCAGCAGTCGTCCTTATTGACGAGAGTCATGTCAGTGCACATTGTTATGCTGATGAGGGTATTCTGGCTGTAGACTGCTTTACATGTGGAGGGATTAATCCGGCTGAAATCGCGGATGACATTCATGAACAATTGTTCAAGGCAATTCCTTCAATCAATCTGATTCAGAGAACAGAATTGGATCGATTCGTGGAGGAGGAGTGACGATGCGCGATTTTGTTGAACACCATTTTCGTCACTTCAATGCAGGGGAATTGCGCCGCTGTACTGAATCGCTCAGAGATTTCATCGCAAAAGATGGGCGATTGATGATTACCTTGGCGGGGGCCATGAGTACAGCTGAGATTGGACGAAGCCTTGCGCCGGCCATTCGTGCAGGAAAAATTCACGCAATTTGCTGCACAGGTGCCAATCTTGAGGAGGATCTATTCCATTTAATTGCGGCATCACATTATGGGGATGTGCCCAATTGGAGGGACCTTTCTGCTAATGAAGAATCCCAATTGAAAAATCGAATTACTAATAGGACAATTCCAGAAGAAAAAGCGATACGAAAAATTGAATCTCAATTGATTCCTTTGTGGAAAGATTCGCATGGACGTTTGCCCCACGAATTCCTATATGATTTGGTCAAATATGTCGAGGCTGATGCGAATCCCGATGATTCATGGCTCCTAGCCGCAGCTGAGGCCAATCTGCCACTGTTCGTACCCGGGTGGGAAGATTCGACCCTTGGCAACATCTTCGCCGCCCGGGTCATTGATGGCACCGTGGATGTGGATGCGGTCCTCAGTGGTACACACTACATGCTGGCGTTGGCGACATGGATTCGAGAGCACCCCCTCAACGGCTTCCTACAGGTCGGAGGTGGAATCGCTGGTGATTTCCCCATCTGTGTGATCCCAATGCTGCGTCAGGATCTGGATGAAGACATTCCTCTCTGGGCATGGTTTGCACAAATCTCCGAATCGCGCCCATCTTATGGCGGATATTCAGGGGCGCCACCAAATGAGAAGATTGGTTGGGAGAAACTCGGTATTGAAACACCGAAGTTTGTCATCGAATCTGATGCAACAATCGTATTGCCCATCATCCTGACTTCTCTGCTCGACGAGTAAGGCATAGCCTCAAATCGTCGATACCGCACCTACGGTGCGATGCGCGTCATTCCGGTGCTGTTCCTGTTGCTGGCTTCCTCGGCGATGCCGATGGTCAACGCCCAAGGTCAACCCGACATTGTGCAAGAGCATTGGTACCACTCCTGGTCCACTCTAACTGCGGACGCCCACGACTGGATGGTTGAAAATCCAGAGATCGTCGAGCTGAGGAGTGCAGGAGAGACTGTGCAAGGACGCGACCAGTGGGTCGTTGTCATCACTGACGAATCGATGGAAACCAAAACCGACGGCACTCCGAAGGAGATGGTGTACATCGACGGCGGTCATCACGGCAACGAACACCTCGGCACGGAACTTGCCTTCCTAGTCGCTGAATACTACATCGAGGGCTGGATTGCAGGAGATGAGGATGTCATCGAGGTCCTACAGAACACCGAACTCCACATCATGATTCTATTGAATGCCGATGGCAACGATATTGACTCGCGCTGGAACATAAATCAGGTAGATCTCAATCGTAACTATGACCATCACTGGACGACTGATGAGACCGCATCAGGAAGCGGACCATTCAGCGAACCGGAGACCCTGAACAATGCTGATTACATGAACGAGTTCATGGTCGATGCCGATCTCTACGTCACGATGCATACCGGCACTTGGATTCTGGCTTACCCTTGGGGATTCACGGGTGAGATGCCTTCGGATTACGAATTGTTTGAGCACATTCGAGATACCATCCATGAGACCATCGATGCGGACCTACCAGTTCGCAATGCCAATGCTGGAATCTATCCGACTCACGGCACGAGTCGAGATTACGGATATGGCGTCATGGGTTATCCAACCTTCACTTTTGAGACAGATGATGAACAATTCCTGTTAGGCACCGCAGAGGAACTGTCGAGTCGACTCTCGACCGAACTCGATGTGATGCGTTATCTCATCAGCAACGTGTGGTATTGGAGGGCTCGCCTTCAGGTGAACTCACTCGATCTGGCTATCGGAGACAAGATGACACTCGATGTGACCAACCTAGGCCATGCAAGCACCTCGAATGCAAGTGTGCAGTATGTCGATAGTGAGGGGATAGAGTTGTGGACGTCAGATAATTTCTCAGTCAATGCAACCAACTCTACAGTCGCCGTGCTTCCTGCGGACAATCTAACTCTCGTCGATGGAGGGGTGTTCCAACTCTATTATCAGAAACGGGTTATCGATGCCAGCACCTGGGTGAATGAATCGATCAATCAAACAGCCATTGACATTTCAGAACCAGATGATTCGGGATGGTTGCCCTTCGCCTCCCCGATATGGGCTATTTTGGCCATTGGATTGGCTGGTTATAAGAGAAATAAACATTTTAACGCCGATTATTGACCTTTTATTCCTCTAAAATAGTGCTTAAAAGGTGATTATTCGACACAATCCTTTGTATAGCGAGATGGAATCGGCGCGTTCAGTGATTCTATGGATGCAAGCGTAACCGAATTCAACGATGTCGGAGATATACTGATTTTACCACTCTTCAAAGACGTTAACAAAGCCCCAAACAATGCGCTTGCTGGCTTATCACGAACCCAACGAAGCCTCGTGAATGAAGCACTCGCAAGTGAGAGTTTCACCGGCAAGGCAGGCAAGCACCTCAGCGTTTGGACTGTGGATTGTCAAGTCGTATTGATTGGTATGGGGGATTCACCAAGCGACAAAACCTGCCGTGACGAAGGAGCCAAAACACTGGGGTCACTCTCCAAAGATCATGGCACTACCCTAACTGTTAGATTCACAACTGGATGGACTACTGCAAAGATGGCGTTGTTTGTTGAGGGCATGATTCTACGCGACTATGCCTTTGACAAGTATATGCAGAAGGACGAAGACGAAATTCAAACAGATTGGACACTCGTCTGCCAGGCCAGTGCACGGCACCAGAATGAACTCAATGCTGCAGTTTCCGAATCATCAGCGGTTGCTTCGGGTGTTCATCTCGCACGAGATCTAGCCAATGAACCGGCGAATGTGATGTATCCAGAGGAATTTGCTCGTCGAGCTACTAAATGGGCTGAAGGGAAGGCGAATGTCGAGGTTGAGGTATGGGATTATGCTCGCCTGAAGAAAGAAGGAATGCACGCAGTCATTGCGGTTGGAAAAGGTAGTGAACGCAAGCCCTGCATGGTCTTCTTCCGCCTCAATCCAAATGCACAGAAGAACGACAGAGTGCCCTGTTTTGTCGGCAAAGGTATCACCTTCGATACCGGCGGTATCTCAATCAAACCATCGGCCGGGATGGAAGATATGAAGTTCGATATGCATGGCTCAGCCACCGTCTTTGGACTGTTTTACGCACTTCACGCCACGGGTTACAAGGGACGCGTTAATGGCATCACCTGCATGGCAGAGAACATGCCAAGTGCTGGGGCATACCGACCTGGAGATATCATCGACACTTATTCTGGAAAGACGATTGAGGTCATCAACACTGATGCCGAAGGCCGCAACGTTCTCGCAGATGGTCTCTGCAAGGCCGGAGAACTCAACCCATCATACATCGTCGATCTCGCAACCCTCACGGGTGCCTGTGTAGTGGCTCTTGGCAACGAGGCTAGTGGACTATGGTCGAACGATGAAGACCTGACGTCTAGAATCCATGCAGCAGGAAACGCTGAGGATGAAATTGCCTGGCCAATGCCAATGCTTCCGGCCTACGAGAAGGCGATGACTGGCTCAAAGATTGCTGATGTGCGTAACACCGGCACGAGTCGTTGGGCGGGCGCCTGTACGGCAGCTGCCTTCCTCAAGCAATTTGTACCCGAACGTGAGGGGGAACAGGTTCCTTGGGCGCATATGGACATTGCAGGGACCGCTTGGGGCGTATCCTCGAATGCAACTGTTACCAGTGGAGTCACTGGCGTTCATGTTCGTACACTGCATCGTTTGGTCACAGAGTGATCATTCGTCGCCGTCATCATCGACAACTTCGAAATCGGCGTCAACCACATCGTCGGTACCATTGATGCCGGTGTGATCTCCGCCTTCTTCATCGGCCACGTTGGCGGCTGCAGCCTCGTACAACTTCGCTGAGATGGCATGCATTGCTTCCTCTAATTCCTGAACCTTGGCCTGAATGGCATCCTCGTCAAGGTCTTCATCAGATACGGGGCCATCATCAGTACGAATCAGGGCTTCAAGTTCTGTGAGTTTGTCCTCAACAGGTGAAGTGTCTTCATCCTCAAGTTTGTCACCAGCATCCTTCAGCGTGCGCCGAGTCTGATAGACGATATTGTCTGCAGTGTTTCGTAATTCCACCTTCTTTTGTCGCTCTTCATCCTCTGAAGCGAATTGCTCAGCTTCCGAAATTTTCTGTTGAATCTCATCCTCTGAAAGACTGGTCGCACTTTCAATTCGAATTGATTGTTCCTTGCCAGTACCCATGTCCTTGGCAGAGACACTGACAATACCGTTCGCATCGATATCGAAAGTGACTTCGATCTTCGGAATGCCACGAGGTGCTTGGGGAATCCCTTCTAGGAAGAACTTGCCCAATGTGACATTGTCTTTGGCGAACTTGCGCTCACCTTGGAGGACGTGGACCTCGACTGCAGGTTGGTTGTCAGCCGCGGTGCTGAATACTTCAGAACGGCGCGTTGGAATGGTGGTATTTCGCTCAATCATCGGTGTCGATACACCACCTAATGTCTCGATTCCAAGGCTGAGGGGTGTCACGTCAAGGAGGAGGACATCGGTCACACCCTCATCGCCAACGATGATGCCTGCCTGAAGGGCAGCGCCCATGGCAACTGCTTCATCGGGGTTGATACCCTTGAATGGAGACTTACCCGTTTCCTTCTCAATCGCCGCTTGGACGGCAGGAGTTCGAGTGCTACCACCCACAAGGAGAATCTTGTCGATGTCGCCCGCCTTAACACCAGAATCCTTCATTGCACGTCTAGTAGGACCCATGGTCGCTTCGACTAGGTCTGCGGTTAAATCATCAAACTGAGCGCGGGACAAATTCAAATCCAGATGCTCTGGGTTTCCATCTTTCATGGTAATGAATGGAAGATTGATGTGGCTGGTCTGAGTGCCTGACAATTCAATTTTAGCCTTTTCAGCCGCTTCCTTGAGACGACTCATAGCCTGGCCATCGCCAGAGAGGTCGATGCCACTGTTCTTCTTGAATTCAGACACGCACCAGTGAATCACACGCTCGTCAAAATCATCTCCACCGAGGCGATTATTGCCTGCGGTTGCCTTCACCTCAATCTGTGGCTGGCCATCGACCTGGTAGATCTCAAGAACAGATACATCGAAGGTTCCGCCACCTAAATCGAACACGAGAATGGTTTGGTCGTCTTCCTTGTCGACACCGTAGGCCAAAGCGGCAGCTGTCGGTTCGTTGATGATTCGTAGTACCTCAAGTCCAGCGATTCGACCCGCATCCTTGGTAGCCTTGCGCTGTGCATCGGTGAAGTATGCTGGACAGGTGACGACCGCTTGCTTGACCTCCTGGCCAAGATATGCTTCAGCATCTGCCTTCAACTTCTGTAGAATGAATGCGGAAATCTCTTGGGGCGTGTATTCGTTTTCATCGACCCCTTCTTTCCAATTGGTACCCATCTCACGCTTCACAGAGAGAAAGGTACGCTCGTTGTTGGTGACGGCCTGTCGCTTTGCGGTTACACCTACTAAACGCTCGCCATCTTTGGAGAATGCGACAACACTCGGTGTCGTGCGCGCGCCTTCAGCGTTCGCAATGACAACGGCTTCACCACCTTCGATGGTTGCCACACAACTGTTTGTCGTTCCTAGATCAATTCCAATTACGGGTGTCTTTGCCATTTCATTGTCCTCCTTCAGGGGTTGCAGATTCGGTTTCATCACGCAAGGTGAGAGTGATATCGAGAATACCATTGTTCAGTTCCCATGTATCGACGCTCTCAGCGGCTTTGGGCAACTCATAACTCTGCAATGGGCTCATCTGAGTGGTACGCATCAACTGTAGAGTAGAACCTCCTCCGGAGAGATTCAATTCAAGTTCGGAATCATCCAACTCATCATGACGAGAGACATCGATTATGATGTTCATTGAATCGCCATCGACATAGATGTCAGCGATGGGGACTTGCATGACGTCGGCGGACTCTTCGTCCTCTGTGACTTCAACCTCAGCGGTTTCAGGGGCTTCTCCTTTGCCCATCTTGACATCGACACCCATCTTTGACATGATAGCGTTTAAGTCAGGAACCTCACCTTTTCCGAGCATCTCACCAAGACCGCCGAAATCACCTTGAAGATTGAATTTGAAATCTCCAGAACGTAGTTTTTCAGGATCGATTCCCATATCCTCAAATTGAGATTGGATTTGATTCATCATTCGGGCCAAGTCGTCCTCATCTAGGTCCATTCCTATCTGGCGAAACATCTCCACCATTTGCTTCAGAAGTTGGTCTTCCCACTCATCTCGTTCCATCAACTCACCCACTACTTAACTCTCGGTTGTATAGTGGGAGTATCTTGTCCTATATGAAGGATTGGAAGGCGGCGGATTCAAGATAGGGACATGGG
>JAPYUB010000009.1 GCA_029942125.1 Candidatus Thalassarchaeaceae archaeon
ATGGTGATTTCCGCTATTGATGGTGGCGGAAACACCGGCGGGTACTTCAGGCCCAGCATGGCCTCAACACGTGAAATCGTCTACGTTGACATCGATGATTTGTCATGGAGGAACACCATCCTAGCCCACGAATTCCAGCACCTGCTACACAATGCCCGAGATCCATTCGAATACATCTGGATTGACGAAGGCAATGCAGACATGGCCGCTTTCCTCTGCTTTGGAGCATCCAACACGGTCATCGGACACGCCAATCAGTGGACCACAAACGCCAGCGCATCGGTTCGCTGGTGGAATCAGCGCTTGGCTGATTATGGGGCAGGTTTCATGTTCATGCTCTTCCTTGCCGATAATCTCGGTGGAGGCTCGGCGATTCGCCAACTGGTGGCAGATACTCGAACTGGTGGGGCGGGAATTGTCCAACTAGCCCAGACACTGGGCCCAGGCAGCACACCAATCGGAACCACGATGACGGACATCTTCGCCAACTTCACGGCATCGGTCACCCTCGACCATGGTACTCAAGCAGAATTCGGGCTCGATAACATCGACATGTACGAGACCTGTGGAGGCAACCAATTCTGTCGACTCCAACTCTCCGGATCAAATCTGAACTGGGGTTCAATGTGGCAAAGTGGACCACACGATCTCGAAGGATGGGGCGCCCATGCATTCCGATTCAAGGATGGAACAGGATCGCCTCTCAACATTATGATTCAGCCCACTGAGTTGGGCTTTGCCGCTACCACACTCACACACGATGCAGCCGCTGGTACTTGGTCGATGGAACAATTGAGATTTGACCCCCTGACTGGAATTGGGACGGCCCTGATTCCTAGTTTTGGCAACATCACAGATGATGTGTACCTCATCGTCTGGTACGAGAGTGGTGTCGATGACTGCGACTATACCAGTCCGAATTGCGCCTTCCCTGGTGGAACGGAATATCCCATCGCTTCATTCGATGTGATGGCTGGACTCATCACCCAACCAGCTCAGATTGCTGTCGCTCAAGAATTCACAAGCGATCGAGATCAAGATGGGGACCATGACACCGTCGAAGCGACCGTTGAGGTCACATCATCCGCTTTTTACGAAGTTCTGGACATTGAGGTCAAGGCTTACGATAACAACACCCTCCAAGATTCGCTTTCCTTCTCCATGGAAGCGGGTAACAATATCCCTGTTAATCGAACAGTTTGGTACACACCGCCATGGGATGGCGATTGGACTCTACATTTCACGATGAGGAATCAAATTGGAGAGATTGTCGATGAGGCTCTCACCCTCCCACTAACATTGGCGAATATGGCACCAGTCGCTGAAGGAAGTGCGTCGGCGAATGCAACACAGACGTGGTTGCCTCTGCAATTCTTTGGTGCTGGATATGACCTATGGGGCCTTGGAATGACGAATGCGTCCTTCACCCACAATGAGACACCAATTGGATACAATTGGGACTTCGGAGATGGTTCATCCGGATCTGGTCTCAAGGATCCACTGCGTGCTTGGCAGATTCCAGGGATGTACAATGTCACCTTGAGTGTAGTCGATCAAGGTGGAGGCGTCAGCTCGAACCAGATGTGGGAGATTAGCGTCAATGACACCGAAGTTCCCGTCCCTCAAATCGACGTTGGTTCACCACCAGTAGCAATCTCAGACCCTTACACATTACTTACATCTCAACGGGTTCAATTCTCTGCAGCGAGGACTGATGACAATGTTCCGCTCAATCAATTAATCTTCACGTGGGACTTTGGAGACGGAACAATCCTCAATGGCCAAGGCCTCTACGACGTATCACACGAATGGGCGACTGGGTCCTCGAACGGTACTGCATACAATCTGACCTTGTATGTTGACGACGGGGCACATGTAGCCAATATGACGGTCACCATTCTAATCATGAACAGGGTGCCACGGCAGGTTTGGTTTGAGGACATGGAGACCACAACCTTGACCCCTCTGCTGATGCCGACAGTATTCATCGATGATGATGGTACAATCATGTCTACGGATTGGTGGTTTGATGAGAATGTCAATCTGGATGGAGGCATTGTAACTCTGGCTTCACCATTTGTTTCCAACCACAGCACAGATGCGAATCCATCACCTGCATGGGCAACCCCTGGTTGGAAGAATATCACAATCTATGCGATTGATAATGCAGGGGATGTAAGTTCCACTGTTTTGCGTGTTGAAGTCTTCAATCAACGTCCAGTGGCCATCTTCCCACGACCCGATGATGGAACTACCAATACAATGTACTCGTTCCTCTCCTCGTCATTTGATCCAGACGGAAATTCGGGCAACATGAGTCACAATTGGACCATCACTGGAATCCAAGACCCAATCACCAACAATCAGGTGAATCACATGTTCACAGTTCCCGGCGTCTATGTCGTATCCTTGGTAGTCACCGATGAAAGAGGCCTAGACTCACTACCGAAGAGTTACACCATTCACATCGCAAATCCACTACCAATGCCGATGCTTTCTGTAAACGAAGCTTGGCTCAATGGAAACATTGTCACGATGCCTGGTTCGGATTTATCCGTCTACACTTGGCGTCGTACCTTTACAGATTTAGGGGATATTTTCGTTGCACCAGGAACAGTTCTTCGATTCTCATCAGATGGTTCACGAGACATGGATGCCGCCTTTGATGGCATGGATAACCCTGACCAGAATGCGGCAGATTGGAATGGAATCGTCGACACCACCTGGAGTTGGGGTGATGCATCGCCACCCTCGCATGCATACGATGCATGGCACATCTTTGAGCAGCCCGGATTCTACACTGTGACCCTGACTGTAAGAGACGGATATGGGACCGGTGACAGCAATTCAACAACGATTGGGGTCTGGGTTTCCAGCACGCCTGTAATTCTCTCAGAGGAAATCATCGGAGATGGAAGCGCATTCAGTGGTGAGATGAACATCATGGAAGCAATAGCTCAAGATGTTGACTTAGATTCAGGAATGAAGGCATGGCGAGACGATGATGTGCTTTCAGATAGTGATAATGATGGCGTTGCTGACAATGATCAAGACACCCCGCTGAATGTGGATCTCGCCTATTGGTGGGATCTTGACGACAGTGTAGATGACGATGGAAATGGAAATTTCAATGATGATTGGACTACTAACCTCAACGTTCGAGAAGGACGGGGGATTGATGCGCAATGGAACGAATCAGGTGAATATTTGATTCGATTGATGGTCTGTGATGACACAGCAGTTTGCACAATTGAAACCTATGAAATCATCGTCCGAGACCCCGATGCAGCAGACGATGCACTCGGAGATTTGTCATGGAAGGATCTGCTCCCTTCAGCCGATTCAGGGAGTTTGTACATCCTCATCCTCATCGCTCTAGTCCTGACCCTTGGATGGCTGGTCATGCGTGAGCCCGAAGAGATTGAAATGGAGGCTGAGGAAGCGGCCAGTACCTACGATGTTGCCGAAGTTCACACAGAAGGTGGAATTTTGGGCATGGACCAGCACGCACCTCCCCCCAAGCCGACGCATTTGGCCAAGGAGGATCGCCGCAGCAAGGAATCGGGTTATGTGCGACCTGTCACCAGCAGACGCCGGCGGTGACCCAGTGATAGCCAAAGGACGGCGGCGCGGCACGACACTTGCAGTAATCCTGCTTCTCCTGCCATTGCTCTCTGTGATATCCTATGAGATGGGTATAGACTTCGCACCTGCCGCTTCAGCTGCTTCCGATTGCGGGCAAGGGGAACAACCGGGGGCTCTCGATGAGGATATGGTTGAAGATTTCAGGTTGACAGGAAGTGGGTGGCTTGGTGATGGTGACCGATGGGAGATTGCAGAGGATGAAGAAGACTATCAGATTACATACCGAGATCTGTCCAGTCTCTCGTCCTCATTCTACACCTCATTCGTTCTGAACAATGATTCCGCAGTTGGTCTGAGAATGAATATGACCACAGGTTGGAAATACACCATCTGCATCAATATGCAGCCCCTCAATGGGTCCGAGGATAGACCCATTGCAGATGTTTATCTGCTTCAAGAAAATGACTTCTCGCAATATGAATTCGATTTCGATTCCAGGCACGACGATTGGGATGGAATGCGAGAAGATATTGCACACTCGGCTCCTTGGTTACAGAACCTGATTCTGTGGCATCCTTTCAGAGATGTGCATTCATACGAGAAATTGGACAAGGTCGAGTTTGCGGTGGCACTGGATCATGAAGAGCGAAGTTATTCTATCTGGGACGATTATGCACAACCTGAGACGATGTTTTTGATGATTGAATCATGGAATAACATTCGCGATTATGATGCCAAACCACAGGAATCCAACTACAGTGTAGATGTTACCGTTCTTGTCGAAGAGCGATTCTCCCTGCCAAACTGGACGGTGTCCATGGTTTGTTGCGGGGGACTGTTGGGGATTATGGCTTCACCGTTCCTCGTTCACCGACGTTACATGAAAGCAGGATTGGTCGCCATAGAAGCAGGCGGTGGAGACATGATGCCTCATCTCGAAACAGCGCCAAAGAAGCCTTCTGTGACACCGGCTCTAACCGAACAAGGGTGATTATTCGTACTCTAGGATGCCCCAAGCAGTCCGCAAGTCGTTGATATTGATATGCCCCCGTTTGACCAATGAGTAATCTCGGTCAAGGGTGGTGTACACCAAGGGTTGTTTGAGTAAGGGTGCATGAATTCGAGTCCAATCCCCTCCACGTCCGTTACCCATCAATGCGACGTTGATGTCACTATCTGACAGAGTATGAGCGGCTTCAAAGATATGAAGACTGGCCGAATGTTCAACGCCTTTGTAGCAACACTTGATGATGTCTCCAGCGTCAGAATTGGCCGTTACATATTCGATAATTTCTTCCGCGGATGATACTGCAGGAAGATGACTAGAAGCAATGATTGAGGTACCCTCCCCACAGGCCTTAACCAAGGCCTTACGAGCCTTCGACGCGATGGAAATCTCAAGATCAATCCAAGATACTTCACTCTCTATTGCAACCTTCAAAATCGCAACACGAGCACCCTCATCACCATGAAAATAACCCCCTTCAGCAGAGGAACGACAAGTGAAGATAACAGGAATCTGAATTCCATCCTTGAGAGTTTGGACTGAGGATTCAACCTCGACATCAGCAATGGGGCGCTGCTCCATAATCGGTTCCTGTTTCTGACTGACTTCATCACCATCTTCATTCTTGATGATGATTGGATCGATTTCAATACGATTTACGTAGAGATTGTCAAAGCAAACTTCGACCACATCGGCGCCCGCAGCTGTCGCTCGGCTAGCATCACGAATCATGTCCTCAACGCTGTGTCCACGCAATGTTACGCAGATTTGAGTCTCAGTCATCGAGGCGGGGACCCACACCCCCTGTTTAACCGTATTTGAGACCGCAGTGGCGCGAGCCCCCCCCTCTAAATTTTCTATTCGGACATAATTGAAGTGTCAATTCCAACGTAGTGATGCGGTTTCGAATCGTAATAAACAACGCGAAAACAGCGTTGTTTTACGAGAATAAGCGGAGCATTCAATAACCACCAGAGGCCACCAGAAAATGTCCCGTGAGGACCCCTTAGGGGGTCCTCAACGAATATAGAAAAGAGGGTATAGAAAATGAGTGATTCAGATTACGATGCTGACAGTATTCAGGTCCTTGAGGGGCTGGAAGCAGTCCGCAAACGCCCAGGGATGTACCTAGGAGACCCCCATGATGGGTCCGCCCTGCACCACTGCATTTGGGAGGTTGTCGACAACGCGGTTGATGAGCACCTTGCCGGCTATTGCGATGCGGTCGAGATTATCCTAGAGAAGGGCGGAGCCGTGACGATTGTGGATCACGGACGAGGTATCCCTGTCGGTGAACACTCAGAGTATGGCATCAGTGCCGCGGAAGTCATCATGACCAAACTACACGCGGGCGGTAAATTCGATAACTCGTCCTACAAGGTCTCCGGTGGATTGCACGGCGTCGGTGTTTCTGCAGTCAATGCCGTATCGGAATGGCTCAAAATGAGCATTCAACGCGATGGGAAGCTGTATGAACAAACCTATGTCCGCGGGGAGCCCCAAGGTCGCCTCGAAGTGGTTGGTGATAGCAATTCAACAGGTACAACAATGTCATTCAAACCCGATTTGGAAATTTTCACCACCGTCATTGAATTTGACTACGAAGTCCTCAATACACGGCTGCGTGAAACCGCTTTCCTCAATGCGGGACTCAAAATTACCATCACCGACCAGCGTGGCAAAACCATTGAAACCGTTGAACACCAATATGATGGAGGGCTTACCGAATTCGTCAGTCTATTGAATGAACGCCGCAACCCAATACACAGCGATGTTGTTTACATCAAAGGAATGCGTGAGATTGAAGATGGTGAAATCCATGTCGAGTTGGCCATGCAATGGTCTGACGCCTATAATGAGGTGATTCAGTGTTATACGAATATCATCCGTAATCGAGATGGGGGGACACACCTATCTGGCCTGCGAAGTGCACTTACTGGTTCACTCAATCGCTATGCAAAGAGTCGAAACCTCCTAAAAAACGTCGATAAATTGTCCGGCGACGATGTACGTGAAGGGATTGCCGTTGTCCTCAGCATCAAACACCCAGACCCCTCATTCTCAAGCCAAACCAAGGATAAACTGGTTTCAAACGAGGTAGCGGGAATTGTGGAGAGTATCGTTAACGAAAAACTCGCAGAGCACTTTGAGGAAAATCCATCGGTTGCAAAGATTGTAATCGATAAAGCGGTTCTAGCCAGCAAAGCTCGTGAAGCAGCCCGGAAGGCACGTGACCTCACTCGAAGAAAAGGTGTCCTTGAAGGCGGAGGATTGCCTGGGAAACTCGCAGATTGCCAAAGTCGTATTCCCGAGGAATGTGAAATCTACGTTGTCGAGGGTGATTCTGCAGGCGGTTCAGCCAAGACGGGGCGCGATCGCCGTACACAAGCAATTTTACCCCTACGTGGAAAGATTCTCAATGTAGAAAGGCAACTTCGAAATCAAGCAAGAATATACCAGAACAATGAGATCCAAATTATGATCAAAGCCTTCGGTGCAGGCGTTGGAAACCCCCCTGAATTGGCAGATGGTGACGAATCACTGGCGGAGAGTGAGACCTATTTCAATGTGGAAAAACTTCGCTATGGGAAAATCATCATCATGACTGATGCGGATGTCGATGGTGCACACATTCGCACACTTATCCTCACGTTCATCTGGCGCTTTATGCGACCTGCAATCGAAAATGGAAATGTGTTCATAGCCCAACCACCACTCTACATGATATCCCGTGGGCGAACCTCAAAATATGCATATACAGATGATGAAAGAGATGAAATCCTCGCTGAATTCCGTGCTGACAACCCCGATGTGAAAATTGGCATCCAACGCTACAAAGGCCTGGGTGAAATGAATCCCGATCAGCTTTGGACCACGACCATGGATCCTGCGAACCGAACTTTGCTCAAGATTACAGCAAAAGATTTCGGTGACGATGGTGAAACCTCAGCACTCTTTGAAACGTTGATGGGCGACGATGTACCAGATCGTCGTGCCTTCATTGAACTGCATGCGGCAGAAGCCGATGTGGACATATGAGGTGATTTGATGAGTGACGAAGATCTACCAGTAAATCCAACAGACAATCAAGTTCGACACACGATCGATCAAGAGATGACAACATCATACATCGACTATGCAATGTCTGTGATTATTGGACGTGCCTTGCCCGAAGTTCGTGATGGACTGAAGCCGGTTCACCGCCGCGTTTTGTTTGGCATGTACGAGGCAGGACATACATCTGACCGTTCATACTCCAAATCTGCCCGCTCAGTGGGTGAAGTCATGGGTAAATTTCACCCACATGGCGACCAATCCATCTACGACACAATGGTTCGCATGGCTCAGGATTTCAGTTTGCGATATCCATTGATTGATGGACAGGGAAATTTCGGAAGTATCGACGGCGATAAGGCCGCTGCAATGCGCTATACAGAAAGTCGGCTACATCGATTGGCCAAGCACATGTTGGACGATATCAAGAAAGATACTGTGGATTTTCAACCGAACTTTGATGATTCGGAACAAGAACCCCAGGTATTGCCTGCTCGATTGCCCAACCTACTCCTCAATGGAAGCGATGGGATCGCTGTAGGTATGGCAACAAAAATTCCGCCACATAATCTGATAGAAGTGGCTTCTGCAGTCCATTTACACGTCGATCGGATCATAGAAGAGGGAGAAGAAAACGGTGACCCGGAAAACCTACCAGCAATCGACGTGGGTGAATATATGCAACATATGAAGGGCCCAGATTTCCCCACGGGTGCAACCATTCATGGCGTCGATGGCATTCGTGATATGTACGAAACTGGGCACGGTAGATTCCATGTACGAGCCCATTCCGAGGTATTTGATGATGACAAAGGAAAGCGCATTGTGATTCATGAAATCCCCTACCAAGTAAAGAAAGCGGCGATGCTAATAGCCATTGCAGATTTGGTGAGGAAGGAAACTGTCAAGGGAATTCGAGATATTCGTGATGAATCGAGCAAAGAAGGCATTCGCGTTGTCATTGAAATCAAGCAAAATGCAGATCCGCATGCCGTACTAAATCAGCTGTATCGCTCCAGTCGCCTGCAAGAATCATACTCAGCTAACATGATGGGAATTATCAACAAACAACCGGTCCAACTAACTCTCCCTGTGATACTACACACATATGTACGACATCGAGAAGAAGTCATTCGACGTCGCACACAATTTGATCTTGCAAAGGCCGAAGCACGTGCGCATATTCTCGAAGGGCTTGTCAAAGCACACGCACGTATTGATGATGTTGTAGCGGCTGGTAAAGGTGCAGATAGTCGTGAACATTTTGAGAAAGTTTTGCGCGGCGAGGTCACATTTGGAAAAATTTCTGCCTTCGATTTCTCAGAACCACAGGCCAAGGCGATTGCAGAACGCCGACTCTACCAACTCTCAAAGATGGATACCCAGAAAGTAGACAATGAATTCAACGAACTCAAAATTGACATTACTGAATACAACTCCATTCTGGCAAGTCGTGGCCGACAACTGGAAATCCTGTTAACCGAATTGGATGAAATGGTCGAAAAACATGGCGATGAACGTCGCACCAATATCGATCCCATGCCACTTTCAATGGATCGTGAAGATCTCGTCGAAGAACGTGCAATTGTCATCTCTCTTTCTGAGGACAATTACATCCGCCACCTTCCAGTTGAAGCATTCCGTGTGCAACATCGTGGAGGAAAGGGTCTCAAAGGAGTTACCACGAAAGATGAAGATTTCCCTAAATCCATCCTCACCTGCTTCAGCAAGGATCGCCTTCTCATCTTCACCGATCAAGGACGAGTCTACGGACTCAAGGCGTGGGAAACACCGCAAGGTAGCCGTCATAGTCGTGGAAGCCACATTCGTAATTTGATTGAGCGATTGCGAGAGGAAGAAAAGGTCGTGACAATTCTCCCCATTTCCAAGGAATTGCAAGAAAATCCGGATGGACATTACCTAATATTTGCCACCCGCGAAGGAATTGTCAAACGCTCCAAGTTAGGAGATTATACACGCATCAATCGAAATGGTAAGTACGCCCTGAAATTCAAGACGGAAACTGATGCTCTGGTCGCTGTACGTGAAGCTACTGAGGAAGACCATGTGGTGATGGTGTCAAAATTCGGAAGAGCCTGTCGATTCAAACCGAGTCAAACAAAAGAAAATCCTGACGGGTCAATCGGATTCACTGTCAAGGTCCAAGGGCGGGTCACCGGTGGCGTACGTGGAATGAATCTCAAGAAAGCTGACGAAGTTGTCGGCATGATTGCCACGTCGAACGAGGAGACACACGTACTGACCCTTTCTAAATTCGGCATGGCAAAGCGAAGCGTTCTCGGCGATGGTGAAATGCACAACGTACTCGACGCTCAAGGCGAACAAGTCTGGGACGATCGGACTGGAAAACCAAAGTTAGAACGCGATGGTTATCGAAAGACCAATCGGGGTATGAATGGGGTGAGGACCATGAACCTCAATGAAGCCGCTGGGGATGAAATTGTTCGCGTACACACCATCCCCGATTTAGGTGACCAAATCTTCCTCTTGACTGGAAAAGGCATGATGATTCGAGTCCGTGCCGACCAAACCAAAGAGACCACTGGTAAGGTGACCAAGGGCACGCGAGTGATGGAATTACGCGATCGTGACAAGGGTGGATTCGTTGACGAGATTATATTCTCAGCACGGCTGCCTGCAGTACTCATTGATGAAGAGGATGCTGAGCCTGAAGCCGAGCCCGTGGTGGATGATGAGGAAGAGTGAACAAACCACTCGCCTTAAATGAAAATTGACGGTGGAACGGCTGCTGCGACGTTCGCATAGCCTGGCCATCGCGCTGGATTGCTAATCCAGTGGGTTTTACCCGCGGGAGTTCAAATCTCCCACGTCGCGCCATCAATCGAAGAAGTCTTCGATATCGTCAGCGAACTCATCACTATCGGCTAATCGTTGAGCGCGAGCGCGCTTTCGCTTGGCCTTGGTTTTCTGTTCCTTGTATTTGTTGACGAGCATTGGAATGAGAAGGAGGTTCAGCACCATCAAGGCCGTGCATACGACGGCAGCTTGCTGGAAGCGACCAGCGTTGATGTCATCCAACAATCGACCATACCAAGGTGATGGGCCTACACCTGGAAGAGAAGGGGGTTCTGGTTCAGCGGGTGGAGGTGGAGCAAGGTGGTAATCCCAGAACATATCTTCGACTTCGATTCCAACCGCATTGTCTTCACGGACTAGGTAGTCGCTGTTTTCAACCTGATCAAAGGGGATGAGGACATAATAGTAGAATTGTTCAACCTTAACCGATTCCCTCAAGCCACTTTCAGTTTCATTGAACCAAACCTCTTCCCCTGGTTCGCCCTGTAATCCAACTAGCAGCGGTTCCATGTAAGTTACACTGTCCACGACGACTTGAGTGCGATACAGATTCCAAGTAACTGGGCCTTCTTCGTCAACTTCGGGCCATGTCCAACCCACATGTATCGTATGTGCCTTTGTGCCATTGTTGAATGTCACGGAAGCACGCATTTCTTCAACGACGGTTTCAGGATTTGAATTGTCAACACACACTTCGTCTACATCCATACGCTCGGTCGTTGGGTTCCAAACGGCATTTGTGACATTGCCAAACAGCCAATCGGGCAAACCTCCACGAGTGTGGGACACGACAAGGTACGACAAGCACGTCCCTTGATCCCAGAAATTGGGATCCTGCCAAGATGTTGTGTCCCTTGTGACATCTAGAATCCCATACCCAGCCGTGGCTGTATTGAACTGTGTTTCAGAAGCAAATGGATAACTGAAACGGAAAGTGTCTTTTCGGTAAATTCTCCATCCACCAAAATATGGATTCTCAGTGTCACCTTCGTTTTCCCAGGTAATCTGAACTTGTCCATCCTTCTGTAGAACGATGGTTAGATTATTTGGATTGACATGGACCGGGTCGAGTTGTCCAATCAGCATGAACGTTCCACCATTATCATCAGCCGTAGTCATCAGTAGGGAACCATTGCCAACGACGACGTATGAATCCCCACCTACCAACTCTTCTGTCATTGTACTATTCCAATCGGATAAACGCAACAACTCAACGGTTGTCCGGTCGATTGAAGGCGGTAGGAAACTATCCAAATTCAGCCATGCTTCGATACTATCAACCTCGATTTCAACACCGTACGGTGAATCCATAGAGAGGTTGAACAGCACCAAGGGTTCCTTGCCCTTGTTGAACGCTGCTGGATAGAATACACCAGGGGGAGGAAGTTGAGGTTGATCAAAGATGAGTTGCATCGAGTAGGTGGAGATAGAAACTCCCCCCGTTAGGTATGGCAGCGATTGAAGTTCAACTCGGTTCAGGATTCGTATGGGTTGTGTGGTGATTTCAAGATTACCAGCTTCATCAGTAACGTAGAGCGTTAGAATCCATTCGCCCATTGGCATTGTGATGTTGGTGACTTGGCCGTAACCAAGAATCTCCAAGAAATTCATTCTCCATGTATAATTCAAAGGCATTGGTGCCTGAGGATCAACACCCGCGACGGCGAGAATGTTCTGGCCAGTTTCATACACTTGGAAGGTGGTTGGATTCGCAATGGTTGGATTTATGGCACCAAAATCAATGATGATGGCTTGCTCAAACCAGTTGTCACTTGGCAATGAATCAATGTGACCATCGGTTGTGACAATCGAAGCGTTCAGTGTGTAAACACCGGTTGTTGAGAAATCGAAATCACAACTAATCTCTTCCCCAGGTGTTAGGGTTAGATTGCAATAAAATGGACCTGCTGCAAAATCAAGAGTCTGGAGATCATACAGATTAACTTCAACCTGTGCATCCGCAGTCACCCAACCAATATTTCCAGATACCACTCGAATGGATTGCTCACCGTATGGGAATCGAACCAAATATTCTCCGTTCTGTAGTACGTATGAGGTCGTGCCTCGTGCAGGAACCACTTCTCGAATCCACAAATCTGTCGTGTCATTGACTGTGATATCAAAGACGGTCATATCATTGTAATCATTCGGATCGTAGTCAATTTCTAGGAATGTCCCGTTTATGTGAGCTCTGACTTCAAAATCACCCGGGAATGGAGCAACAATGTCAGGAAGGGGGATGGTGGCCGAAGCGAAGGTTCCGCTGTAACCTCCTACTTCGTGGGATGCATCAGCGACTTCAATTTCAGGGACCTTCAATAGAACTGTAAAACAGAGGGTGCCATTTTCAAGATCCGTGTTGTATTGTGCGCTCTGGAGTGTGCCATCACCTGTGAAACCCCAATTCTCCGTGTAGACTTCGCTACCATTCCACGTGACAATGATTTCCACATTATGTTCGAAACCAAACTCCGATCCAGCGACGGCGATATTTCCTAGAAGTTTCGTTGATGTATTAGTGAGCCCGACTTGAATGTCGTAGGGAGAAAAATAGGAGGTAGAGGTCGCGTCGTAATGGGTCGCAGTGTGAATAATACCAGTTCCACCCATTCCATCTCCACCAGTGAAATTCATATCCCAATCTACACAATCCTGTGACTCAGCTACCACTGGATTGACCAGATGCATGGACCAACCGGTTGAGAAGTTCTGTGATTCAGGCCAAGAACGACTTCTGACGTCGAGATTGGCAGGGATTGGTTGGTTGCTATTGTAAACCTCAGAGGTATCTACATCATGCCCATTCACAATCAGATCGACCAGATTATCTTCGATGACAATAGTGTATCGCAAATGATCATTGCTAGGATTATTGTCTTCCACACTGAAGTGGAACATGACGGTGAAAGTTCCAGCGAACGTCGAAATATCCCCTGAATCAATGAACCACAAGAACGAGTAGAATGTGACAACTGCTGAATCACCGTCTGCGCCTGAACGATTCAGACTGGGGGCCTGGGTAGAGGCTTCTTTGAGAACCTGTGAGGCTGGGCAAGCGGCCAAATGGGTGTAATCGCCACCACATATCTCAAGATTGATGTTTCGAGCATTTGCATTGAGGTTGTATTGATTCTCAACCATTACTTGGGGGGTCCAATCAAGAACATCAGAATCGTCAAAATGAATGTTCGGCGTCGGTTCAATCGCCGCAACGATGGCGACATCGTCATTGCCGAAACTGGCCTGAACAGGAGTTGCGAATGCAGCGAAGGAACTCAAAATCATGAGTAAAACAAGAGCGCTAGCGTGGTGTCGGTTCCGCGCCCTATGGGCGCGCTGGACTGAACCCATCGGACCCACGACCACAAACGGCCCGTTTATACCCCTCGGCGAACCGACACACGGAGAAAAGGATTGTAGCAGGCATCAATACGGGCCACAGGGTTGATGGATGCGACCTTCATGGGGGTTTGATGATGCGGGGCGAGGACTCGGTCGCCAACGCACGAAAAGTGCGTGATGAGAGGGGGGTGACCGCTGTGGTTGAGTTTCTCTCAGCATTCGTCCTTTTTTTGGTCATTGTTAGCGCATTTCTTGCTTTGAGTCAATTGAAACTAGGGAGTAATGTAGCGGAGGTGGATAGACTTGATCAGATGGCTATTGACGGACTTGAAAGGCTCACTGATTCCAAGGGACACGTCGTCCTCAGAAATGCGGGTATCCGAGATATCACAAATGCGAGCGATGATTGGCATTTACACAACGCTAGTACTTTGCTAACAGCAGATTTACTACCCGCGATTGGAGATGGTGCTGGACACCTAGACATGGACCGAATTGTAGCGTTAGGAAATGTCACCGAAGATCGTCTCATTCACGGCCTTGGAATTGACGAAGGATTGAGCCTCAATCTGACAATCATCGTGGTCCAGAGCAGTGATGAATCGCAGATTGATGAAATCATCTTTTCCGATGGATCTTCGCGCTCAAGCGCAACCCGTGGTGCTACCGCCAGTCGAATCATGCATCTCGATGATAATGTGGTGCGGGTAACTATGGAAGTACACAATGCCGGACGCGAACCTTCAGGGCTGCGAATCACTGAATTCATGGCCGACCCATTGAATGGACCACCTGAATGGATTGAACTAGAAAATCCGGATGGATTTGCCATGAATCTATCCGGTTGGAGTCTTGCACGACCGGGGGCCTTTGAATTGATTCAAGATGGAGCATTGGCTGCAGGGGGGCGATTGATTTGCACCGGTAATGCTGTCACACAGTACAATCCAACCAATGCCACAATGATTGATATGGCCGCATCGGGTGTTCTAGGAACAGGAACAATCGATGCATTAGCAGCAGAGGGGGATACCATCACTCTTGGTTGGACGCGTGCGGGAACAGTACTCACATATGACGTAATTATTGTGACTTGGGACGGGACTTGGGATATCCAAGCCAATCATTCGATGACATACAATTTGGGTGGCTCACCAAGCAGTTCAACGAATTGGACGGGAGTAGATGGCGGCACGCCCGGTTGGTGAAGAATCATCATAATCGGGTCGTTTAGGAATTGTTCAGTCAATCGGCTTATCTACGGCCTGCGGAATCGGGCACTGTTACCATGATGCCAACCCCCCAGTACGAGCGTGACAGATGTGTCACTGGGATTGCTGGGTTGGATGAAATTCTACGTGGTGGGATCCCCTACGGTTCAACTGTTCTGGTGGCAGGAACCTGTGGCTCTGGAAAGACAACAATGTGCATGGAATTCTTGGTGAATGGTGCGGAGAATGGTGAGGCATGTGCTCATTTTTCAGCCACAGAACCCTCAGTGAAGCTTCTGGAGAATGTTCGGCAATTCGATTTCTTTGACATGCGTTTGGTTGATCGAGGATTAATCAACGTCTTTGATATGGACGTTCTGTTCTCATGGTTAGGAATGACAAAATCAACCTTCGAACTGTCTGATATCGATGCCATGGTGAAATCGATTACGGACATTGTCAATACAATCGGCGTCACCCGTCTGGTGATTGATTCAGTGACCACATTGTGCTACAAGATTCCCAGTGAGCAACTCATCCGCGATTTCTTGTTCAAACTCGGAAAGGCCCTTTCGACCCTCGGCTGCACCGCACTACTGGTGTCTGAAATTACATCCTCTGGTGCGAAAGCCTACTGGTCATCATTTGGTGTAGAAGAAGCGATTCTCGATGGCATCATCGTTCTTGGTGATGTCGAACGGATGGGACACCTGCTAAGATTCATTCAGGTAGTCAAGATGCGTGGTGCATCACACGCTCGCGCGAAGTACGCGCTTGAATTAACTCCGAAAGGCGTGATGCTCACACCGATGTTGAAGTGGGGTGCTGTGAATGATTGAGTTGGATGCAGGAGTGGCTCAACAATTAGCTGAAGAGGTCACGCCTTCTTCGGCGATTCAAGTTCGCGTCGGGACAAGCAATTCGGAACTCATCATCGCCTCAATTCTGCAACCTTTGATTCAAGGTTTTGAGATGAGAGGTGTGTACATCTGTGCATCACGAAGTGCAACTGAAATCATTCAATCGTTAGAACAAATTGGGGTGGATCCAAGTGGGATACAGTTCATTGACACTGTGTCGAGTGGTTTCATCGGAGGTACCAAGGTTCCATATTCCAACGTGCGCTTCGTTGATAGCCCCATAATGCTGGAGTCTATCATGCTACAGACCTTGTATCACTTGGGGGAATATACCGAGACTGGTAATTTTGTGATAATTGATTCTGTCAATGCGCTTTCAATTTACAACGAGAAAAGAATGCTCGCTGAGTATCTACACACATTCATCAACACATTCCGCGCACGCGAGGTGTTGACAATCATCATCAACGTTCCAGACCAGACGCCACCAGGAGTATTGGCCAATCTGGATTTGTACTGTACCGACCTAATTGACCGAGGGCAGGTTGTCATTCATTGAGGTGTAGAAAATGGCAACATCAATTCGATTCGACGGTGATGACGAGGAGTTCTATGGCGACATGTGCAGCATCGGCTCAGCAAAATTCGATGCGATTCTGACCGGCAATGTACTCAATGAGGGGAGCATTCCTCGCGGGTTCACGATGCTGGCCATCGGCAACCAAGGTGCAGGTATGGATCTGTTTGCCAAACAATTCGCATCCGTCGCTGAAGATCCTGAGAACACCCTGCTCATCTCCACCGCAGAAAGCCAAACTGAGATTCTCTCACTGTACCGGCGTTACAATTGGCCCACCGACATCAAGGTCAGAACCATGGGTGAGGAGTATAACCGCAATGTTCTGGAACGCGACCTACGCGCTAGCAGATTTCGACTTGAAGGGTTTTCGATGGAAGATATTCAGCGTCTCGCCCAGACACGATTCGTGGAGAATGAAATCCACGATTATCTGACTGATTTGACCACTCAGTTGACATCGCTTCCAGCATATTTCAGAGCGGCTGTCGACAATCTCGATTTCTTCTTCACTCGAAATGAACCGGCACGTGTGATTTCGATGTTGCGCATGATTCAAGCGCATACACAATTGCATAGAGGCATTCTTCTGCTCAATGTCTCAAGTGATATGGTCGACAAAGCTGTTGAGCGTGAATTGTACGCAATGTGTGATATTGTGATGGAGTTTGAGGTCGGCATGCTTGGAACAGATTTCGAGACTCGCATGGTCATCCGCAAGTTCCGTAACGGACCTGAGAACCTCAAAGCGATTTCATTCCGAGTCACCAAGGACGAGGCTATCACTCCAGAGACAGTGGACCGTATCGCTTGATTGTCTCAGAATAAGCCGAATATCCAAACGATTGGATCTCCTAGTAGGACTAATGGAAGGATTGCTGGGAATACGAACAGCAGGAACGGGTGCTTGGCGGTTACCCAGGCTTTCTCCAATCCTTCCGCAGCCAATTCCTCCAGCACTGCCTCAACATCTGTTTCGGCGCGACTGCCGCGAACGGGGCGCATCCGTCTAGTGATGCCCCGAGTGCCATCGGGTTTGTCGATGATTTCCTCCAGCAACCAAACATGCTTGTTGGGTATTTCTGACAATGTCATGCGTGAAGCGTGCCAAGACATGGAGAGTGGCATCAAATCACCTGCGCTACTATTTCGAACAATCATCACAAATGGAAGAACAAGGAAGGCGAGTCCAGCCCAGATGAGAAGTGAAATGGATGGAGGCATGGAAGTCGAGAACGTCTCGCTGGAAGTATTCAGTGGAAATTCCGCACCATTCCATGAAGGCAACAAAAGTGTGGCCAGCATCATCGCTTTGGCATCTGCACCGCCGTGCAGCATCCTGAATCTCCACGCCATTTCAAAAAATACCAGGACAATCCCCATGATGACCATTTGGCCCCAGAGCAATGCCGATTCAGTGGTGGATGCGGAGGTGTCCATGTACACATTTGCATCGAAATAGTCCAGCAATGTAGGCGCGTATTCCATAGCACCCATGACCAAACCAACACCACTGGCAATATACCAGACTGTCACAAGGATGTCGACAATTGAACCTTGCATGATATCATCAAGGGATGGTCGTCCAATCAATGCAGTCGAAGCGAAGGCGACCGCGGCGGAGGCTGTCAACCAAATCATCCAACTGGCTTCAAGGATGAGCAGTTCAAGACACAACAGGAACAAAGCAGGTTTGGCCCAAGCCCACCACCACTCGTTTGAAACCCTGCGAGTTTTGTGATCCAGCCATGCAGCGCCACCAAAACACAAGATGAGAACGCCGACACGAACCCACTGGATTAGTTCCAATTCGAAGTTGCCATCAGCCATGCGATTCAACACTTGCACTGGAAAGCGCCTTAAAGCAGCCTCGGCCCCCCGAAGCCGTGAGTTCACGTTCGGAGGAGTTCCATGACAAGCGATATCGAGAATCGAATGCAACAAATCGCGGGCGTTATTACACAATTAGATGATCCAAAAGTGCCCCGCAACATCCGCAAGGGCGCAAAAGATGCGGTCGAAAAGTGGTTACTCAACAAGAATAAGGAACTCGATATCAGAATTGCGATTACGCAAGCCAAATTGGAAGAACTCTACGAAGATCCAAACATTCCAATGGAATTTGGAACATTGATTTTGCAGATTAATACTGCGCTTGAGCAGATGCTTACTGATCTGCATTCCTGATGGTCCACGGCATCCCCGTATTGGCCAACCCAAGTCCTTCTCCTTGAGCAGTGAGCCCAATCAGACCAACCTCAATGGAAGGGTCGAACAAAGAGAGTCCATACTCAAGTCGTTCCCGTAGAGTTCCGTTTTGAACGGCAATTCTATGACACAACATCTTGATTGTGATTTCTTCGCCGATTCCGGTCGCTGCAAGTGCGATATGTTCGTCAATCCACAAACCAGGCCCCCACAATGGAGTATCTCCGACTCTTCCTCGGGGTCTTCCCGAACAACCCCCGGTGGATGAGGCAACAGCCATCAGACCATTGGAATCGATGGCCACACTGCCCACTGTATCATTGGCCGAGGGAGAATCACTGCCGATAACTGTGGCCTTAGGATAACCGCGTTCATCAGCCCAATCACGAGCCCCTTGACCAACGAGAATGTGGATCTGCTCATCGAGTAATCCTGCGGCAACATGTATCGGATTGGGGGTGTCTTCAATGGCCATGATGGCTCCAAGGCGGCCATCCGAAGTCGCGACAGCTGCGTCCAATTGAATCGAGCCGTCCGCCCTCTTGCGTCCACCCGTTCCAGCATTCAATACAGGGTCATCCTCCATGATTTCTACAGCAGCAAGAACGGCATCGAGTGCCGAGCCTCCAGCTGATAGAATGTCCCAACCCGCATCAGCTGCAATGTCCACACCGGGCTGATCTTTGGCAGTATGCCCTGCGCCACCATGGCAGACAATCATCGGCTTGGACATCAAATCCTCACCGGTACTAGTTCATGCTGAAGGGCGGACATTGGGGTTTGGTGTCAGGCGATCAATGACCGCACCAAGACGTTCCACCAAGGAACTCTTATTCTCGTTCGAGACGAGCGCATTTTCCATGACTTCATCAAGAGTATCAACTGGGATGACCTCGACTAGGTCCTTGTAGGCATCATCGATGAGGACATCCTTCATGTTGGCGCGAGGAATAATGACGCGACTGATTCCACTCTTGGCTGCGGCCTCAATCTTCGCTGTGACTCCACCAATTGGCAAAACTTCGCCACGAACGGAGAGCGACCCCGTCATGGCTAGATTCTGATCGATTGGAATATCCTCAAATGCTGAAATAATGGCCGTTGCAATGGTGATACTAGCGCTATCGCCATCAACACCATGAGTATCTACGAACTGGATGTGGATATCATAATCTGATACATTTTTACCTGTCAACTTCTTGATGACGGCACTGACATTGGTGACGCTTTCTTTGGCCATATCGGATAAGCCTCCGGTCGCAAAGACACTGCCTCCCTTGGATTGAGATGGCGTCACGAGAGCCTCCACGGGTAGCATAATTCCACTGAAATCGGACATTCCGCTGTCTGCACCAAGAACGGCCAGACCGTTGACGCGCCCGACGCGCTCACCGCTATTCACCAGAAGTGAGTAATCCAGACGATGTTCAATCATGCGATCGGCAACCTGTTGTTCAAGTGGACGAGCGATGCGACGAGCACCGAGTACATGCTTGCTCGTGGTAATACTAGCATTCTCTTCGCAAGCCAGGTCGCCTGCAATGCGCACCAATCCACCGAGTTCACGAAGACGTAACGTGAGTTTTCCACGGCGGCCCGCTCGTCGTTGTGACTCACGGAGAATGATTTCAACCGCGGAGCGGTCAAAATGAGGAATTGGGTTGCCGGTCTTCTTGTTCATTTCATTGTTCACTTCCTGAGCGATGAATCGAATCAAACGGCGTCGGTTGCGCTCGGTATCTCGCATAGTTGAATTGACGTAGACCTCGTATCCATATCCACGAATTCGACTACGCAGTGCAGGGTGCATATGCTGAACAGCATCGAGATTACCCGCTGCGACAAGAATGAAATCACAAGGAACTGCTTCGGTTTTGGTTAGGGCGCCAGATGAACGCTCTGAGCGTCCAGAGATGGGGAATGCCTTCTCTTGCATCGCAGTGAGCAGAGCTTGCTGCTCTTCCAAGCGCAGCAGGTTGATCTCATCGACGAATAGAACACCACCATGAGCCTTGTGAATAGCACCAGCCTCGACTCGTTCGTGAGCAGGAGTTTCCATCCCACCAGACTGGAAGGGGTCGTGGCGAACATCTCCAAGTAAACTTCCAGCCAAAGTTCCGGTGGCATCGATGAACGGTGGCATATCGCCACGCTTTCGTTTGACAAGCAATTTGGGAATTCTTGACTCCTCGTTTGAGACTAGGCGATTTTTGATGAACATGTATCCAAAGGCGACAAGAAACATACCAAATAGGAGCATGATGATGTCTCCGGATTGGATTGTCGCCAAAAGAAGGGCGGCACCGATAAGAAGGGCGACGAACATCAACGTTCGGCTGGTGCGGTCACGCTGTTCGCGGAGTTGAGCACGACGATCCTTGACGATTCGATCACCACGGCCAGCTGGGACCGTGCGAATTCGAGGTTCATTCTCGTCGTCATCGTTCACATAGCAGAGGGTGTCCTCCAAGGATTCGTTCGGCATGAGTTCTGTCATCGCTTTTGCGAGCATGCTCTTGCCGGTACCGGGATCTCCAATCATCATCATGTGACGTCGCTGCTCAGCGGCTTTTCGAATCACTACCGCTGCATCTTCCTGCCCAATGACTTGGTCAACCAGACAATCGGGAATCGGAACATCAGCTGTTGATTCAAAGGATATTCCTTGGAGCCATTCATCAATGGGTTGATCGATGATGGGGTCATCCGCACCTTCGGCAATAGAACCAAGGCCAAAATCGCTCTTTTTGTGGGAGGGGGAATCAAGTTCATCGATGATGGCCACCTCTTCAGCGACCTCTTCATCCACTTGTTCATCCGCCATGGCGACCTCTCCGGTATGGTTCTGTGTCTCGGCTACGTTCTTGAATGTGCGGTATTGCGACTTCGAGCGCCCAAGGGGGCTTTAGCCCCTTGGGCGGGTGACCTTCATCTATCGTCGAATTGATATTGGTGACCATGGTCGGAAACACATCCACTCAGCCGCCTCAGGGTCGGCACCTTGCTTGCAAGGTCGAGTTCTTCGGAATTGGGATGTGAAAGAATGACAGAATACACCGCATTAAGGGAAGAAGACGGGCGGACTTACATCGTCCCCATTCAGGACGATGAATTGAAGATCAAAGGCATCGGAAGGTTTGCGCCAAAACCCTTGCTTGAAGGCATACAGAATGGGGAACGGGTAACCATCGGACAAAAGGTACTGACCAAGGTCGAAATCGGTCTTCCTGAACTACGCAAAGGCATGAGACGCCGAGCTCAGATTATCAATCCAAAAGATGCGGGATTTCTTATTGCATGGATGGGAATCGGGGCCGGCCAGCGTGTGCTTGAAGCGGGTCACGGCTCAGGTGGATTGGCGCTACACATCGCCAACGTCCTAGGGGCGAATGGTACGCTTGTTTCGGTCGAAAATCGACCCGAACATGCAGAAGTTGGACGAGAGAACATGGAACGAGCCTCGGGTTCGTTGAGAGAATTTCCGACTTGGGTTCTATTGGAGGGGGATGTTGCGGAAGCATCCTTCGATGGAATCGTCGAAGATTTTGATGCCATTATCTTGGATCTCCCCGAACCATGGCCGGTCATCGCCACGCTGTCGAAGAAACTCCGATATGGTGGTAAAATAGCCTGTTATTGTCCCGTCTCAAGCCAATTTGAGAAAGTCTGGAATGCCTGTGAGGAAGCCGGTCTATCCATCGATTGGGCGGGTGAAATGATGGAACGGGTTTGGACCAAGGCCAGCCGCGGTGGAGTGCGACCCGGAAACACACCGATGGGTCACACCGCATTCCTGTTGATTGCAGAACGAACCTGAATCAGTCTTCTTCACGCGGAGGCATGACGCGGTTCATCTCTTGACAAGTTGGACACTTGAATCGGAATGGGGCTTCTTTGTCAGTCGGTAGACGGATGCGAGAATCACAAGCATGACATCGAGCAGTTCCATCTTCATCTGCGCGGATTTCACCATGTTTGAGATCTGCATTCTTGTTCTCTTCCTCAGCGGCTTCATCCCATGCATCTTGGGTACTCTTTTTGTCCCGTGATTTAGAACTGTAGCGAATCCACATGATGAGTAAGCCTGCAAAAATCCAACCCGAAAGCATGGCGATAGCGAGGTTCGCTGCATTGACCATAGGTCCGCCGTCCCACAATTCAGCTTCCTTGGGAGGGGGTTCGTCAAATTCAACAGTCAGGGTGGTCGATGAACTGCTCACCGAGTATCCCTGACCATCGGCCAAAGTTCCACTGGCTTCGATTCGAATATCAACGCTACCTATTGTAGGTTCGCCGTTGGGTTGGAGTGTCAACGAATAGGTGGCAACGCCACGCGGGGCGACAGTGAATACGCTGATGGTCTGATTCTCATCGACGAAATTCCAGTCAGGAGAGAGATCCTGTGCATATTCTCCGGCAAGGTTGAGGAAGCCCGATACCTGTTCATTGCCGTTGTTGCGAATAGTCACTGTATAGGTCGCAGAACTATTCCATGGAAGTGACCAGTCATCGCCAGTCATCGTGACCACCAACATCGGTCCGCCGTCGACATTGCGATGGGGTTCGATGTCGATATCAACAGAATCGGTCGAATACACGCTCGAATCGGAAAGTGAGGTCGCTGTGAAGGCTATTGTGTGAATCCCGGCCAAGAGTGTGCTGCTAGCCGTACAGGTGACTGCGTGACTTTCTGCGGCTGCACCTGCTGCGAGAGTTGTCTGTGCTGGATGGTCGCACATGAACCCTGACGGGCCGGTGACCAGCAGGGTATCTTCGGCCTCTCCCAGATTGGTGAGGAATAGGGTCAGGCTTGCACTTCCTTCAGCCGAAATGGAAGCCACGTTGGTCGTGACGGTTGCTTGGACTGAGACTTCAGGGACTGTAGCAAATAGGGACAATGAATCGTTAATGGCATCATCATTCTCACTTTCGACAACCAATGTCATCTCGGTATCTTCACTCGCCCCAGTACGGCGCAAGGTGATGTTCACCTCACCACTTTCACCCGACGCAAGGGTGAGGGTCTGCGGCGAAATCCCAACTTCAAATCCAGCCGCTCCCGTCAATGTAATGGCAAAGGTGTCGGGTTCGTTTCCGTCGTTGATTACCGTAACTACAAACACAGAATCGGCGCCACTGGCAACGGGCAATGAATCACCTGCCACCAATACACGAACCTCGGCTCGCTGATCGACTTGCGCGTTGATAGTATGAGAATCCCAGGTACTACCATCGTCCGGATTCATGGCTAGGATAGTGAAGGTGTATGTGCCTGAAGCAATGTCATCATCAATACCTACCGTCATTGATAGAGTCGAACTGTTTCCATTGGGTGCAACCGATGTACTTGTATTGACGGTGATGGTGAAACCCTGTGGAGCATTGCTCCAATCAAGGGAAACATTAGCTGTACCAGTACCATCATTGGTCATCGTGAAATCAACCGTGGCCGGCGTATCCGCACCCACATCAAATGCACCACCCAAGGGCCCATTCATCCAAATCGAGGACCAGGGGAGAATGGTGACTGTTCCGGTGAAATTCAATGTTGAAGAGCCATCTTGTGTCTCAGCACTGAAATCAATCGATTGATTGCCGACCAACGGTGTATCTGAGGCTGTTGATGTCGACCAACTCAAATCGACGGTCTCCCCAGATTCCACAGTGACGAATGTGGAACTCGTATCAATCGTCAAATCGGGAGACGAGGCAGTGAGACGGATGTTTGTGGCCTCTGTGCCGGTGTTGCGGATGGTCATCATGCCTGATGTGGACTCGCCGGGAGTGAGTGTGATAGCCTCATTACTGATCACGGCCAGACCGTGCGCTACACCAACAGTGAGAGTGTGAATGTGAGAATAACCCACTTCGCCAATCTCATCCCAGGCTGACAAAGTGAGATCACAGGAGTCCCCTTCACTGGCGTCCACATCAATGGTCACATTCGCGCTGACAGTTTCAGTTGATTCCAAGGAGAGTCGCCCCCCATCCGCTTCCATCGCATCCAAACTGGTTGTGCAAACACCGATTGCAGATATCGAATACAGCGATTCAGCCTCAGATGTTCCAGCATTGTAGACATCGAAAACGACCATGCCGGTTGCGTTAGGCAACCAATTGCTAGTCGAATCGTTCGCAGAGAACGTCAGATTGTGTGTCCCATTGACACGGACGACTATGGTTTCTGAAATAGTGAAGTTGCCCATGGCCGAACCAGCCGAGAGAAGGAATCCGTAATCGCCGGGCGCTTCGCCATTCGGTACACTGACTCGCAGTGTACCAGTTCGACTCTCGCCAGAACTCATATTCTCAAGCGTTGAATCCAGCCACCGCACGTCCCATCCAGCAGGCACAGATCGGCCCATGCCGGTTCCGTTACCGCCACTACCCCCACTGCTGACCGTCATACATGTCGTCGCGTTACCAATGGCACTGAGGTTCTCGGTCAAGGTGGCAGAAATGCACCATTCCCCAACGGTGACGTTCCACGTTTGTGTCCAGGAATGATTGGTTCCGTTGCTGGTCCAATTGTATATCCCACCATCATGTGGGAAAATGGATCCGTTCTGTTGGAGTGTCCAATCGACAACATAACTGATATTGGCAGTCAGATTCACAGAATCGAGAACAGCGGTCAGATTGGTCGATACTGCTGAAAATGATGCAAAAAATTCAGTAGGTCCAGTGGTTACATTGCCCGTTCCGTTACTGGTGTTATTCCCTGTGTTATTCCCTGTGTTATTCCCTGTGTTGTTGCCAGTATTGTTGCCCGTATTATTCCCAGAGTTGTTTCCTCCAGAATTATTGCCGCCACCGGACCAATTGACCCAAAAATCGCTGATATCCGCGGTTTCATCCACGGCGAGCACGATGTGGTCAATTGAGGATCCGAGGTTTGAGATTGGGACATCGATATCGATAGATTCGCCGACCTCGATGCCGAGTAGCCCATTGTCACCAACGGCCGTATGTTCGATATTCGGCAAATAGGAGGGGGTGACCGAGAGGTAGAGGGTGATGGTGGTTGAGATGTTTGTTCCCGATTGAGCCACGTTGATGTCGACGGCACCACTGTCAGACAATTCCGCATCAGCAGCCAAGTGAACTATGATGGTCGTTGTCACCGAGAAGGTAGGCAGGACCGTGGATAGCGTCTCATCAGCAAGAGTGACATTCCAAACAGAAGAGGTCATCGAATCATCGACTGTAAGATCAAAGTCACGAATGGAGGTGTCATTGTTCTCAATAGTCAGGGTGACGTTAGCGCTGTCTCCTTGAATCATATCGATCTGGTCATCGGAGATATCCAGCAAAATGCGGCTGTCTGCTGCTACAAGTGGTACAAATGCGGCCAAGAATGTGCTTGAAATCAAAAGGAGGCACAGCGCCAAAGAACGGCGTCGCTGGTGTGACATCAGAACGACCGTGTTCGCGACATCCTTTGAGGATGATGGGAGAACGCGTAAGCGTTCTCAGAGATAAACTCAGATTCAACCATTCCGAAGAGCGGTCAAACGTGTCTCATCTAGACGTTCCCATGGGAACAAATTTCCAACCGGTTCACGGCCAAAATGACCCCCTGCAGAAGTGGATGAATAGATGGGTTGTAGAAGCCCCAGATCGGCCACCATTGCACCTGGCCTGAAATCGAAGGTGTTCCGCACTCGACGAGTAATCTCATCCTCTGTGATTCCTGAGGTGGCACTTCCGTTGGTCATCACTCGAATGCTGACCGGATCGATGATCCCAATGGCGTAGGCCAATTGAATCTCGCACATATCTGCAAGCCCCGCGGCAACGACGTGCTTGGCTGCCCATCGAGCTGCATAGGCTGCGGAACGATCTACTTTGGATGGGTCTTTGCCACTGAACGCGCCACCTCCGTGTCGACCCATGCCTCCGTATGTATCGACGATGATTTTGCGACCGGTTAATCCTGCATCTGCAAATGGACCGCCCTGTACGAAACGGCCAGTACCATTGATGATGACATCGGTATTGGAATCAATCAGTTCGGATGGAATCACCGCATCAATGACATGCTCTCTCACCTGTTCAGTGATGAAGGTGTGTTCCGCTTCCTCGCCACCGAGTTCAGCACTCATGTCATCGTGCTGAATGGCAATCACAATCGCCCAAACTCGACGCGGTTTGTTGTACCCTCCATATTCGATGGTGACCTGTGCTTTTCCATCGGGCCGAGCCCACGGGAGAATTCCCTGCCCTCGAGCCTCTGTCAATCGACGAGTCAACGCTTGAGAAAGCAATGCTGACAAAGGCATGAATTTGCCTTTCAATGCAGGATAAACTTCGGATTCGTTAGTGGCATATCCAAACATCATTCCTTGATCTCCGGCCTTCTGTTTCGACCCTTCGCCCACGCCTCTAGAAATGTCCTGACTCTGAGTCGAGATGAGCATGTCGACGGAGCACGAATTTGCATCCATCCCCACATCTTGGGATGTGTATCCGATGGTAGCTGCGGTAGAGCGAGCAATCGCTTCGTAATCTGGTTCAGATCCAGCAATCGAAATCTCACCGGCTAGAACAATGTGACTGTGTGACTTTGTCCCTTTGACCAGAGTTTCACAAGCCACGCGTGCCCCTGGGTCCTGTGCTAAACAGGCATCGAGAATCGCATCCGAAATAGCATCACACAATTTGTCTGGATGACCTGAGGTCACAGACTCTGATGTGAACAACAAACGTTCGTGAGACATTAAACCCAGCGAACCTCCTTCTGCATATCAATGGTGAGGGCTAAGGCGTTTCATGAAAGAGGCCCAAATGTACCGTGTTTTCCGCCGTACTGTTCAAGTGATGGACTCGCACGCCCATGAGCATGACCGGACGCAATGGTCGCGATTGGGAGCCTACTCACTATCGCACGCACACCCTTGGTGAGATACGTGATCAGGGCGCTCAGATGATTGGGCATGAAGTCACTGTTGCGGGGTATGCTGAGACCGTGCGTGGACGCGGCGCCATCTGTTTCCTTATGCTGCGTGATGGCACTGGGTACCTCCAGGCTTTCCTCAAGAAAGATAACATGGACGAAGATACCTTCGATGCCATTCAGGGTTCGAGTCGTGAATCCACCATCCAAGTCACTGGAATTGTTGCGCAAAAGCGCCCACCCAAGGTTGCTGAAGGTGAGCCAGAGCCTCCTGCAGAATATGAGGTCAATGTCAGTTCAGGTGTGATTCTGGCGCTCGCAGAAACCCCACTTCCCGTCGGTGTCGCAGATGATGTGAACGTCGGCCTCGATGTTCGCCTTGACAATCGTCACCTCGACCTGCGACGTGCCCACGTTAACGCCATGTTCCAGTTGCGAGGTAATGTCCTACAATATGGGCGAGACCACCTAATCACTGAGGGTTTCAACGAGATGAATTCACCGAAGATTATAGCAAGTGCCTCCGAAGGAGGCACCAATCTGTTCCCGATGAAATACTTCGAAACGGATGCCTATCTCTCACAATCCCCTCAACTGTACAAGCAACTCGCCGTTCTCGGGGGGCTGGAACGCGTGTTCGAAGTCGGCCCGGCCTTCCGCGCAGAGAAACACGACACCTATCGACACCTCAACGAATTCATCTCATTCGATATCGAAGGTGCATGGATGAATGATGAAGATGTTATGTGCGTGCAAGAGAGAATGATTCACCATATTTGGAGTCAAGTCGCGGCAAACGATCAGAATCTAATTGACATCATCAACGAATATCGAGGCTCACAAGGAGACGAAGCTATTACCGTCGAAGTTCCGATCCTTCCGTTCCCAAGAATTCCCTACTGCGATGCCATTGAAATCGTCAAAGCCGGCGGCGGCAAAATCGAGTGGGGCGATGATATAGAATCCCATCACTGCGACCTGATTGCAGAGAAATACCCCGGCTTCCATTTTCTACCTCGCTGGCCGATGTCGATGAAGCCATTCTATATCTATCACGATGAAACAGAGAAGGGAGCCAGCGGTGGTCAGCTCTCGCGTGGATTCGACCTCAACTACGGGCGTGACGAGATGACCAGTGGGGGTCAGCGCGAGCATCGCTTTGAGGTGCTCGAGCAAAACCTGCGAAACATGGATCTCAACCCGGTTGATTTCACATTCTATACGGATGGATTCCGCTATGGAGCACCGCCGCACGCCGGTTGGGGATTGGGTGTTGCTCGACTACTGATGGTTCTCACGGGTGCGGGCAATGTGCGCGAAGTGGTTCTCTTCCCTAGAGACCGAAGTCGTGTAACACCCTAATGGATTACAGGACGATGGTCGAATGACTCCGGAGAACTCCAAGAAAGTTTGGAATTACATACAGGAAGCAGGAGATAAATTGGTGGGGAAACTCCCACCATCTCACCGTCATCCCAGTGGCAGGAATCCGTATGCCCACGTAGCAATTTGTGTCAAGCACAAGTTCGGCCAATCGTACAAGGATCTACCCGATGAACAGATAGATGAGGTGATGGAGTACATCGATAATCTGGTAGATAATCCCTCTTGATTGATTAGAGGTGTGAACCGAAAAGAACGGGTATCTTCCACCCCTTCGGGGTGAACATGGGGGATACGCCAGTCTTTGCCTATCTCCTACTCAAAGGGCATCCGTACGGGCGCGAAATGTTGCGACAAATGCTCTCGGAGGGCTTTGTTCCCGCCATCATCATCGAGGAGGATTCGGCGATTGGTGACGAGGAACGTGAAAAGTTCCTCAAGCGCATAGAGGGCAACCCCATAGCACCGACTATCGTCGAGCAAATTGCCGACTTCGATGTACCACACGTCACTGTGCCCATCCACAATTCCGACGAAGTGATGCCGCTCATCCAGGACATGGATCTCGATCTCATCGTCTTTGGTGGAACACGAATCATTCGAGGAGAAATCCTCGATGCACCCAAGGATGGCGTCATCAATTCACATCCCGGTTTTCTACCGGACTGTCGTGGCTCAGCCAGCCCAGCCTGGTCTGTCTATCACGACATTCCCATCGGCAGTACCGCTCATTTCTGCGACAATGGCATCGATACTGGAGAAATCCTGTTGCGCCGTGAATTACCTGTCAAACGTGGTATGACGTACGAGGATCTCTGTTACGGAACGCTAGTTCTTGCCTGTGTGTTAATGAAGGAGGCGCTGATGGCTTATGTTGCAGGAAAATGGCCGGAAATGCGCCACCCTCAGGGCGAAAGCCCATGGCCTACCTTCCGCAATGCTCCACCAGAGATTCTGGAAGTGGTGGACCAGAAGTTGGCTGACCAGAATTATGCACACTATGTGAACTGAGGTGAAAAAATGGAAAATCCGTATGCATCTGATGCTCTGAAAGGAATGCGAGCTGTCGTCTGTGGTGCCTCCAAAGGCATCGGACGCGCAACCGCCGAAATGCTAGCCGCGTGTGGTGCGGATGTCATCGCACTCAGTCGAAGCGCGCCCGATATTCCCGGTGTACGTTCCATATCACTGGATCTGGAAGATGCTGCAGCTATCGAGAAGACGATTGCTGGAATCCTTGTCGCTGGACCCATCCACATTCTGATCAACAACGCAGGAGGTCCCCCCGGCGGTCCACTTCTTGACAATGAGGTCGCGGACTTCGAGGCACCGTTCAAGCGGCATCTCCACGCAGCTCATCGTATCACCCAAATGGTCGTCCCTGCTATGGAAGAAGCCGATTTGGGCCGCATCGTCAACATCATCTCAACCTCGGTTCGTGAACCGATTCTCAACATCGGGCTATCCAACACACTTCGAGGGGCGATGGCTTCGTGGGCCAAATCACTGAGTCGTGAATTGCCCGCTTGTGTCACAATCAACAATATTCTTCCTGGATTCACAGATACAGATCGTCTGGATTCACTGGCAGATTCAATCCATGAGAAAACAGGACGGAGCAAGGAGGACATTCAAGATACTTGGATATCACAAGTTCCGATTGGCCGACTCATCGACCCGAGGGAAACCGCTTCAGCAATCACCTTCCTTTGCTTACCGCAATCCGGTGGGATTCGCGGCGTAAGTCTGGCCGTAGATGGTGGGCGAATGCGCTCAATCTGAGGGTATCAAATGACCGATAAATCGCTGACACCCGAGCAGGCGCATCACCTACTGGACCTGATGGCTAAGGGTGAAGGGTTTGACGAAGGCATGGATGCAGGGGTCGCCCTGACACTGGCGGACATTGCACTACAAATCGACCAGCCCGAGCGAGCGGAGGCATTGATTATCCACGCGGTTAAGTTGGCCAAGGATTCTGAAGATAATGACCAACTCGCATGGGCACTGCTAACCAAGGCCCGCATCGTCAACGACGGGGACGCGCTGAAGGAAGCAGAGGATTTGGTGGCAGTCAGCGAGGATGATTGGTTGCGCTCTGCCTACAACAACCAATGTGGAATTCATGCACTAGAATCGAGGGACATTCCAACGGCGAAATCCGCTTTTGCTCAAAGTCTCGTATTGAAGGAGGCACTGGAGGACAAGGTCGGTCAGGCCAACACACTCTACAATCTCGGTGAAATCGCCCGCGAAGAGGGCGATTTAGAACAATCGAAGGAGTTTCATGCTCGATGTGTAGACCTACTAGATGAATTGGAAGACCGGAAAGGGATGGTCAACGGATTGGCCATTCTCGGACACCTAGAAGCGGTTGAATCCAACATCGATTCCGCCATCGTCCATTACGAAGCTGCACTCGAGATTGCTGAAGCAGAGGTTGACTTTGAGGGAACCGTCGTTGCACGATGGGGGCTTGCTGAGATGGCTCGAGCGAGGGATGACCAAGATCTCGAACTGCAACATCTCTCTCAAGTGATGACTGGATTCATGCAATTGGGCCGACCTACACCGGATCCAATCAAAGATCGACTCAACGAATTGGCCGATTCCATTCACGGAGGGAACTAAATGGAGTTTGATGTCTTCTTCTCCATTTCACAAACCCCGGATGCTGCTGGCACGTTCCCTGATGAGAATACCATGTATGCCAATTATCTCGAACAACTAGGGGTGGCCGACGAACTCGGATTCGGAGTCGCTTGGATCGCTCAAGCTCACCTGTCCACTGAAGTACAGAAGCGAAACAAGAAGCCGGTCATTCCGCATTGGGAAGGTGAAGTCGGACTCTGTACCGATTTCTTCCAATTGGCCATGCTGACAATGGCCCACACCAAGCGAATAGAAGTCGGCAGTGCGGTATTGGCCATATTGGCGAACGGTGGCCCGATTGCAGTGGCAGAACGAATCGGAAATTTCTGTGCATTACAGGAAGTTCGAGGTGATTCGCGTAAACTGAATCTCGGATTTAGTGCCGGTCGCTTCCAATTCATGGCATCCCCTTACGGAATTGTTCCACGCGACGCCGTCGAGGAGGCAGCCTGGCCTGCACTTCGGGGTAAAATTTTCTGGGAAGCCTCAGAAATCATGCTGCGCCTTGTACGCGGTGACACAATCTGTTCTGACGACATTAGAGAAACCACCCTGACCCGTGCGAATTTTCGTTCCAATGAGGATTGGCGAGCAGTTCAATCTGCGAATGGTAATGATGATGCCGAAATCCACATTCCTCGGCGTTACCAATTTGAGGATAT
>JAPYUB010000010.1 GCA_029942125.1 Candidatus Thalassarchaeaceae archaeon
GTCATGACTCGAATCCAACCGCGGGCACGTGTGAGCCATTCTTCGTGCTCTTCGCATCATGGGCATCAATCGCGCCGGTTACACCCTGCCACAATCAGATTGGTTTCCTCTCTTCCTCAACGTGCTCAGGGGATTCCTCGGCGAGCCTCACTGGGAGCCCAAACGAGTTTCGAAAGATGGCTGTGGCCTGCCCACGGTATCCAATACAGTCAACGAACTGGCCGTGATGTTTGCGGGACTAGCTCGAGACAAAGACAAGGATTGGATCTGGGATGCTATGTGCAAACACCCTGACCTGATTGGCGGTTTCAATCGCCTCGATTCGACAGCCATCAAGGCCGGAAATGGTCTAGTTCTAGCCAAGGAAGGTGCTGATGGGCTTCTGGGACTTTCCATCATCCACGAGGATTTCCCACAAGGCCTTGGTATAGTCGTGAAAATTGCACACGGATGGAATTCACAGGCCACTTGGTATGTGGCTCGCGCCGTACTCGGTGTTCTTGGATTTGAACTGAGAAATCCGTATCCGCTGCATCGGCAAAAGGCCTTTATTGTCCCCGGTGTTGTTCCCCCTGACCGACTGGAAAAGTTAGAACAGGTTGTCACATGGGATGAATGGGACCCGAATTCAGATCGTTGGTACTACGATTGGCGAAAGTACTCCAACCCGTTTGCTGGAGAAGGTGGCCATGAGTGATATTCCGATGCCAGGGATTGAACTATCCAATTACATCAATGGAGAATGGCGACCAGCAAGTTGTGAACATTGGATTGACGATTACGCCCCAGCCACTGGAGAACACATCGCTATCATTCCATGTTCTTCCAGCGAAGATATTGATGCAGCTGTTGAAGCGGCACTGAATGCAGCGGACGATTGGGCTTCACTAAGCATATCAGAACGTTCCGGGTGGTTGGAAAAAATAGCCGAAGAACTCGAAGATCGCGCCGAAGAAGTGGCACAACTTGAGAGTCTGGACACGGGCAAACCAATCACTCTAGCAAGAAGCGTCGATGCATTGCGATCTGTCGCCAATTTCCGCTTCTTTGCTGAACAAGGTCGTGAATTTGAGGCTGAAATCTTTGAGATGAAGGATGCCACAAATCGGGTGGTGTACAAGCCAGTCGGTGTGGCGGGCCTCATCACACCGTGGAATTTGCCGCTGTATCTGTTGTCATGGAAGGTGGCACCAGCCCTTTTGATGGGCAATACGGTGGTGGCCAAACCCTCTGAACTGACACCGATGACTGCGTCACTGCTGGCCGAAGTCATGGATGATGTGGGTTTGCCTGCTGGTGTCTTCAATCTAGTTCATGGCAATGGATTGGATGCTGGCGCACCGTTGACATCCCATCCTGATGTGAATCTGATTTCTTTCACCGGTGGAACTGCCACAGGTCGCGAAGTGGCCAAATCCGCCTCCTCTGGATTCAAAAAACTGAGTTTAGAACTTGGAGGGAAGAATGCGACGATTGTACGCGCCGATGTCGACATTGCCAACATGATGTCAGACATTGTTCGTGCATCCTTCCTCAATCAGGGCCAAGTGTGCCTATGCGGTTCACGGATTCTGATACATGAATCGATTTACGATTCCTTTGTCGGTGCATTCCTCAATGCTGTGAACGATATGATCGTCGGCGACCCGTCGGACGAAGAAACGGAACTGGGCGCACTGATTTCAGAAGACCATCGTGACAAGGTTCTCTCCTACATCGACCTCGCTGAAGATGAAGGTGGCATCATTCTGTGTGGAGGTGGTCCACCTGTTGGAATTCCAGAAGCATTCGATGACGGGTTTTGGGTGTCTCCAACGGTCATCGATGGACTCGCACCTGACAGTCGCTGTGCAACAGAGGAAATCTTCGGACCTGTCGTTACACTACACCCATTCTCAGATGATGATGAAGCAATCGAAATTGCTAACATGACGGATTATGGATTGGCCGGTTCAATTTGGACAAAGGATGTTGATGCAGGAAGTGCGATGGCGGAACGTATTGATTCAGGAATGATTTGGATTAACTGTTGGTTGCACCGTGATTTGCGTGTCCCATTTGGGGGCGTGAAAAACAGTGGAATTGGACGCGAAGGAGGCCGATGGAGTCTCGGCTTCTTTTCCGAAGCGGTCAACATTTGCGTCAAACATTGAGGATGGCGCTCATCGCCCAAGCGCCCATGAACATCCCCGTGAGTCCGCCAACGCCAAGCCAAAGTCCGGTTCGGAAGGGTTGAACATCGTATTTCCATTGATATGTTGACACGAAAACCCAGCCGCCAATGATGGCAAGAAACCAGAACGAACAGAAAACCAAAGCCATACCACACATTTGTGGAAGAAAAACAACGATTACACCCGTCAGTACTCCGTAGCGCATCTCTTTCGGTTCACCCCATTCTTTCGGGATTTTCAACATGAAAATTGATGCAAGAAGAAGTAGAATTAGCCAAGATAGAACTAGGGGTGAAAGATCGGACAGCATCTTCTCCTGAATCTCAATCATGGGTGCCAATTGAAAGCCAATGTATGATGAAAACAAACCAACAAGTGGCGGAATCGCGAAAAGAGCGAGGGGTGGATTGTCCCACTTCATCGACCCGAGGCTAGGTTACAATCCTATGACGATTGCCTCGGGCATTGTTTCAAATGCCGCCTTCCTTTGGAAGGCGTGATGAAGGGTGAGATTGTTCTCGGGTGCCTCGCACCCCATCCACCCCATCTGGTCTATGCCGAAAATCCCGACGAGAACGAACCCATCAGTGAAGGTGGCTGGGAGACACTGCGCTGGGGATATGCACGGTTGGCTAGGAAACTGAAGACCATCGACTATGATGCACTAGTCATTCTGACACCCCATTGGCAGACCTACATCGGAACTCATTTTTTGGGTTGTGATTCATTCAAATCGCTCTCCGTGGACCCGATTTTCCCCAATCTGTTCCGTTATCACTACGATCTCAAAGTCGATGTCGAACTATCCGAAAAGATGTGCGAGCTTGCGGGACAAGCAGGCATCATTACCAAGATGATGCGCAACCCAGATTTCCGTGTTGATTATGGGACCATCACATCTTGTCATCTGTTGGATCCGGAGTGGGACAAACCCATCGTGACGGTCAGTAGCAATCGAAATCGTCACTATTACTCGGTCGAGGTCATGAACGAACAAGCCCGAGCTCTCGGACTGGCTTGTCGAAAGGCGATTGAAGAGAGTGGGAAGCGAGTCGTTCTGATTGCCAGCCACAGCCTCTCACACCGACATTTCACCACAGAGGCCCCACTCCCTGAGGATATGAGTCGTGAGCATATCTACAACCATAGTCAATACGTTTGGGACATGAAAGTCATCGATCTTATGAGAAATGGGCAAATGCAAGAATTCATCGATTTGATGCCGGAATTTACTGAGCAAACAATGGCTGAAACCGAAGGAGGTGGACTCACCTGGATGATGGCAGCGATGGGGATGCCGAATTATCCCGCTGAGATTTATGGTTACCAATCCGTCATAGGAACGGGCAACGTAGTTGCCTGTTGGGACCCAAATGAAGCAACCAGAGAGGTGGTTTTGTGAGTGATGATCCCGTACTGTTCGGACTCTATGTCCCCCCTCATCCACACCCATTGCTCGCACCGGACCAGAACAAGGGCTGGGGTGAACTGAGAGCAGCATACGACAAATGTCGAAGACGTATTGAAGAGAGTGATGCGGATGTCATCATCGTCTATTCAACCACATGGCCAAGCATCGTCGGACATCAATTCCAAGTTCAACCTGAACCCGAATGGGTTCATGTCGACGATGATTTCCATTTCCTAGGATCAATGCCCTACAAGTTCCGGATGGATGCGGAATTTGGAAACGCCTACAGAGATGCTGCGGAGTCCAGAGGACTACACTCTCGAACCGTCGCTTACCATGGATTCCCCATTGACACAGGGTCTGTGGTGGCGTTGAGTTTGCTCAATCCTGACAACAGAATCCCAGCCTGTATCGTCTCGAGCAATATGTATGCCAATCGAGCGGAGACCATCGTTCTGGGCAAAGCGGCCAGAGATGCGTTGATAGCCCAAGGAAAGAAGGCGGTCATCGTCACCGTATCCAGCCTTTCCAACCGCATGTTCACCAAACACGTCGAGCCCGAGGACGACCGCATCCACTCAGCCAAGGACGAGGAATGGAATCGCAAGATTCTCGAGTTCTTTGAGGATGGACGATTAGAGGATCTCAGTCAACTCAGTCGTGACATTCATGGACAAATTCGAGTCCAAAAAGTGGTGGCCTACAAACCCGCTTGGTGGATGGCTGCAACCATGGGTCAACACAACAACTACGACGGCGAAGTACTAGCCTATGCGGCACTCCATGGCAGCGGTGGAGCGGTGATTCAACTAACGCCTTCAAAAGGTTCTGTAGGAGACAAGGAATTCGACGAAGATGATGTGGAAATATATCGTGGAGATCGAAATGTTCTCATCAGCGGCGCTGGTGATATGCAAGCCCTTGGGGGCGTGGATCGCCCTTTAGATGAGGCCGAAAGGCCAGTTGAAAAGATGATGAGCAAAGATGGAGCAATAGTTGCTGAAAATGCACCTAGTGCAGTCGGTGCATACCCCCATGCCCGAAGAATGGGAAACCTGCTGTTCATCTCCGGAGTTGGGCCACGAAACCCAGTGGATAACAAAATTCCCGGCGGACCGATTGAAGATGAGGATGGCAATCCTATGGAGTATGATATCAAGGCGCAGACTGAAGCGTGTATCGAAAACATCCGAATCATCCTTGAAGCCTGTGACGCGAAATTGGAGAATATCATTGATGTGACAACGTTCCTAGTCAATATGAAAAGTGATTTCGATGGCTACAACAAGGTGTATGCCAAACATTTTGAAGAAATTCAAGCAACTCGGACGACATTGGCCATTCAGGCATTACCGACACCCATCGCCGTGGAAATGAAGGTAATCGCCAAAGCCCCTTAGTCAGATGAATAAGATGCGTAGCATCTTATGTTCTATTGGTTCCCCACTAAAACGATGACAGGCGAAAAACCGTCGAAACTTATCGACTACGTCTACAAACCCATTGAATTTGTGAGTGACGCTCTAGAGCGGAAACTTGGGATTGTCTCAGTCGTCATCATCTCTCTTTCAGCAATGTTGGGTTCAGGCCTGTTTGTTCTACCCGCATTGGCAATGATGGATCTCGGTGGTTCTGGTATCTGGTTGGCCTATGTGGTGGCGGCCCTCGTCGTCTTACCTGGCGCTCTTTCAAAGTCAGAATTGGCAACGGCAATGCCAACTTCAGGTGGTGATTACATCTACATCGAACGAACCTATGGGCCGCTGTTTGGAACCATAGCTGGCCTCGGATTGTGGGCATCTTTTCTCCTGAAAGCAGCGTTTGCTCTTATTGGATTTTCGGCCTACCTGTGGGTGATTGAACCAATTATTGGATTTGACATATACATTCAAGGCGCCGCAGTCACTCTCCTTGTATTGATTGTCATTGTCAATATCCTCGGTGTCAAACAAATCAAAAATGTGCAGATTCCCATCGTTGTTGTTTCAGTTCTGTTCTTGGTAGGATTGTGTATAAAGGCAATAATGTCAAGCGAAATGGATTGGAATCGACCTATTTCGGATGGTGCTTTTGGTGACGGTTGGACATCGGTCGCTGAAACTGCAGCCTTTGTTTTCGTCTCATATGCAGGAGTGACTAAAATCGCTGCGATTGCGGAAGAAGTCAAGGTCCCCAGCAAAAATCTGCCCAAAGGAATCCTCCTTTCTCTATTGATTAGTACCTTGTTGTATGCAGGAATCGCCTATGTGATGATGGCGACAGTACCCGAAGCAGGTTACATGCAGAACGGACAGGCAAGAGAAGACCCCATCTACGTGTTCGCTGAAGCGGTTGGAGGGAGCCTGATTGGTCAAATCGCAGCCGGGTTGGCCATTTTGACGATGACGTCGATGGCTCTTGCAGGCATCATGGCAGCTTCGCGGTACCCATTTGCGATGGCTAGAGACAATCTATTGCCTGAATTCATGGAAGATTTTCATCCTCGATTTGAAACACCGCACTGGACGATTATAGGCACTGGAATTGCGATGGGGCTCGCAATCTTACTCTTGGATATTAATGAAGTCGCAAAACTAGCCTCTGGATTTCAGATCATGATCTTCGTCATCATCAATACTTGTGTCATCGTCTTGCGCCATACATCTGATTCGCACCCTTGGTATGAACCCGAATGGAAAACGCCGCTGTTTCCTATAATGCAATTCATTGGTATTGCTGGTGGATTGGTGCTCATCGCATTCATGGGTTCGAAAGCACTCCTAGGGGCTTTAGCATGCTGTATTATTGGTTTAGTTACTTACTATGGAAAGGGTAGAGCGCACCCCAAACTCACCCCGTGGCGAATGGTGCGGACACAATTCACTAATGCAGATCAACACGAACGAGAAAAGTGTTGGTTGGTATTCCATGCCTGCTGTGACAAGAAACATCCAGATCACTTGACCGAAGGTGAGTTTTCACACGCGATGGCAATCTTATCACCACACCTAGATGCATTCCACGTGCGCAACCTGTTCCACGAGATTGATGTGAGTGGAAATGGAATTATTGACGTCGACGAATTCCTGCTCGGAATTGATATTAGCGGCCTCAATGGAGAGGAATGAAGCCTGTTTTGACCGCCGAGTCCTTGAAGGGAGATGCGCTTCTCGCGTGATTCGGTGGTCACGTAATGTCTGTTGCAGGTAAGGCGATGAAAATCACCACAAACACCCTGCAAGAAATGAAGCAGGCGGGTGAGAAAATCACCATGCTGACTGCCTACGATTTTTCGATGGCGCGTATCCTAGATGCAGCTGGTATCGATGTCATTTTGGTGGGTGATTCCGCATCCAATGTGATGGCTGGAAACGATACCACCGTTCCAATCACCCTTGATCATATGATCTACCACGCCCAATGTGTAGTCAACGGCGTGAATCGCGCACTCATCGTCTGTGATATGCCCTTCGGCAGTTACCAGGGTGATTCAAGACAGGCGCTCAACAGTGCCATCCGTATCATGAAGGAAAGCGGATCACACTCCGTCAAATTGGAAGGAGGTTCTGAGGTTGTCGAATCCATCGAGCGAATTCTCTCGGCCGGCATTCCAGTGATGGGTCATCTGGGTCTAACACCTCAATCCATCTACAAATTCGGCACGTATTCCGTGCGCGCGCGCGAGGAAGAGGAAGCGGCCAAATTAATTGAGGATGCAAAATTACTTGAGAAAGCCGGTTGTTTTTCTATCGTCTTAGAAAAAATTCCGGCGGAGTTGGCCGCGAAAGTTACGACGGCGGTTAATATTCCAACGATTGGCATTGGCGCGGGTGCGGATGTTGATGGACAGGTGTTAGTCATTCACGATTTGATTGGATTGACACATGAGTTCAACCCACGCTTCTTGCGTCGGTATCTCAATCTGTATGATGAGATGACAAAGGCAGTAGAGAAATACATCGAAGATGTGCGAAGTCTCGACTTCCCCAATGCGGATGAACGCTATTCCTGAGTCCAACCGTTCTCTTCTGTGTGGACCCAATGGGAAGGACGGCCTTCTCGGTCAAAGTACCAACCATCTTCACCGCCAACAGTACCTGGAAGAGGACGGAGTGTTTGTTCAGCGGCATCCCGTGGACCATCACCACGTCGATTTTCATGCTGTATCTGAGCGAATTCGACTGCGGCGGTCGTCAGTGTATCTCCTTCGTCATTCCAGTTGCCAGACATCACTCCCCACTCATCATCCGTCTGGATTGATGATTCGGGTTCAGCTACTTCCTCGGTTTCAGTGGAGGCCCAATCTTCCTCGACTTTCTCTTCAACAACCTCAGGTTCTGGTTCAGATTCGACCACTGGTTGGAGAGCGGCGAATGGATCGTATGGAACGATGGGTGCAGGCGTAGAAATGGGCGGGAACGCTGGTGAAGTGGCAACAATAGGAGCCGGTACGGTTGCAACAGGGATTGAGGTGGTAACCTGTGGAGGTGTCTTGTCCAATGATGGAGGGGGAAAAACACCACCAACACCAATGTGTTGAAGGGGCGGAGGCGGAGTATCCTCCTCATCTTCATTTTCTTCTTTGATCATTTCAATCTCTTCTTCGATTCTAGAACCCAAATGCTTGAACAAAACGACAAGAATTATCGAAATGAAGAATATAATCAGTAAACTTCCACTGATGATAACCTGTGTATTGTCACCCCATCCGAACCATGTAGAATGAACGGTGATGAAATCGCTTCCTTCGGCAGATGTGCCTTCGGAGGACTGAATTCTGGCATGGACCACCAATTCGCCAGATGTATCCAAATCAATTTTCCAACCATTTTCATCGCATTCAGCCTCACCTGCATCTGTAGTGATGGTGGCTGAACACTGATGGATATCGACAGGATTGCCCGAGATATCGAATCCTGCGATTTCAAAATGAACCGTTTTACCTTGGTCACCCTCAACAGGTAAAATGACCTCGAGATAATCTAGAGGACCTTGCAAGACCAGGACAATGAGGACGCCTTGAGCTTGATCAAGGAAGACTGTGATGCTAACATCACCAATTCCACTGGAGGTGAAAGTATAGTGACCAGTACCACCGGCACTGGCATTTTCAATAGTGCCAAAGTCATTGAGGATGAACCAATCTTCAATTGGAACATCAATGGGATTTCGATTGCCATTTTCATCGACACCGTAGAGGAGCAAATCGAGAGATAATCCGGTGACAATCACAGGTGACTGCGTGCCTAATCCATCCAGAACTTCGATTTCAAGACTTACGGGGACGCCTGAAAGTACCTCGACATCAATGGCTTGAACACGTCCGGCCGCCATAACTTGGATGGTATGCTGACCGACTTTATCTGGCACGAAGGTGATGCCGTCACCATCAGGAACGATTGGGTCCGTACTCGGACCATCGGTTACCGTCCAGTTCCAACCATCTACGGTGACTGGATTACCGGCTGCATCAAAGCCTTCTGCCTCTAACAGATAGAAATCGCCAATGTGTATCTCAGTGGTTAGGTTGTCGAGACTTATTTGGGCCAATCTCCCCGGCTCAACCGAGAGTATCAAACTGTCAGTCATTCCATTTTGGTCATCGATTTCCACGATCCAATCTCCGATTGGGCCTGCATCAAATACGATACACTCATCCATGAAAGAAGACAGAGCGCCATCGGCAAGACCTGCGTATGTCGACCAAGAAGCATTGGTAGCCCAAGTATTCCCACGTTGATCGGTGTAGAGAGCACAAAGGTCAACCAAATCATCTGAAGAAACTTGATTTGAAACGTGCTGGATGAAAACACTCACGACAACACCACGACTCACATTGAATGAAGTGGAACCGGCCCAACCATCCCAATCCACGGATACCGTCATTGCACCAACAGGACCCGGTGTGAGAATCGGAGGAGTGCCATCATTGGGTAGAGAAATGCCCACACCATCAGGCAAATTCCAATTGACGAACGGAATATTGGGGATCCACCCATTTCCAAATTGATCTCTAAGCAAGGGGGTCAATGACAGGGTATCATCTGCTGTTACATTCTCCTGAGAAACACTCAATTCAAAGGTGAGTGGTACTCCCGGCTGTACATTGACATTCAGAACGGTTTCAATCTCTCCATTACATGCGGTGACCGTTTGAGCGCCGACCGTTTGAGGGTACCATCGCGCACTGCCGCCTCCAAAGTTCTGGAGGGAACCAGAGGAAGACGACCATTCGATGGCTACATTCAATTCTGTTCCTGCTGAATTATAGGGGATCGCAGTGATGTTGAGAGCTTGATCAGCGGGCATCGAGAGCGGCCCGCTCGGGCTGATTGTGATGTGATGCACCGCAGCATCCACAGTGGCGTTACATCCGTGAGAACGCGCAGATGTATCTGCACTGACAACCATAGATAGTGGGGCGAGAATAATCAGGGTTAGAAGAATCGCTTTACGAATCATATCACTTCACCTGACTCCATTGTCCTGTAGCATCTACCTGCCAGTATTGGGACTCTCCTTGTGCGGTTTGGTACCAACCCGTTCCACCTTGTACGGTTCCTTCCATAGCTTGCAAAACTCCACTTGATTCGACAACTTGCTCAATCACGATAGGTTCAGTATCCTCGACCATGGCTTCTGTTGCATCTTCCATGACACGAATTCGATCCTGTTGGCGTTGATGACTCAACTTTCTCCGGCTGCGGCGAGAGATTGATGATTTCACCTGCGGTTGAGAAATCTTCGTACTTGATTCTGTGTTAGGTGTGTCTGTGGGTTCAAAGATATCATATTCATCATCCCAATGCGATTCGACTACAGAGTTTCTTCGTACGATGTACATCAAAAGGCCAATCAAGAGAGCGGCGAGGATGAATCCGCCGAGAAGCATCTGTCCGCCCTGACTACTCGTCAATCGATTCAGTCCCGTGGGTTCAACGTCGATATATGTGACAGCGGCCCATTCCTCATAGCGCACGGTCACCATTTGTTCATCTCCCGCATTTTCCAATTCAAGAAGCCAGAAAGGGCCAACATCGTGTCGAACGCTGCCAATATCACTCTCAAACGAGAATTGAGATGTTTGAATTGGAACTGAATTTCCACCAAAATCAACTAGGGTGACCTCGAGTGAGTACATTTTGCCTTGTTCACCGACACCCCCATGCTGGCCAATCCTCAATGAACGAGGCTCGCCAATGAGAACTTGAAGGGTGAAATTTCCTGTAGCCGTTCCATTATGAACCTCGATGTCCCATATGCCTTCACCAAGGCCCCTTGCATCATATACACCAATTTCAGTGGTCTCTTCGATTTGAAGAGAGTTGTGAGGTAAATTCCATTCAACTTGCCATTGAGCTTGATTCCCATCGAGATCCTCAGCAAAGGTGGATATTTGGAACACATCGCCACTGTGAGTGACACTTCCGCCGATAAGGTCGATATCGATTTCAATACGATGGGGCGCCCCTTGATTGACATAAATTCGAGAGCGAGCACTGCGCCCAGCAGCGTCCGCTTCAATCAGATAATCACCGGTTGTTGTTGGCTGCCAAACACCACCTGATAATTGAAATTGAGGAGTCATATCTTCACCATCGACTGTCCAATTCAGTTGAATGCCTTCTATGAGGTTTCCATCTGCATCACTGAGTTCGGGATTGAGATTAACAGATTCATCTGAAGAAACGGTGGTTCCATCACCTGGCAATATAATTCGAGCGAGGCGACCCGGGTGGACTTCGATGAACAAATAGGTACTGAACGTGCCGTTGGGACTTGAATGACTGGCCGTCACATTCCAAGTTCCAGCAAGACCTCCGATGAATTTCACCCCATCGATGTTAGAGACAAGTGATGCGGCAACTTCGGGCTCTTGAACTCCCCATTCAGCAGAAATCGGCCAGCGATTTCCTCGACTGTCTTCTGCTTGAAGAATAAGTGTTGTATCTTCGTCTGCGGTCAGGATGTCATGCTCTGCATCAATCCAGATACGAGATATATCGCCAGTTATTACCGTGAGGTCGAGCCAAGTTTCGACACCCTCAGCGTGCGCTGAAACGCGCCAGGTTCCGGCTTGGCTTGGCAACCATTCAACGAAATCACCATTGACGCGGAAGTTGCCATTTTCTGCAGACCAATTCTCCAATGGTAAGAGGACTGAGACGTTGTTTCCGACACGGTCGTGCCAACGCAAATCGAGTGGGAGGGCCTCGTCAGCACTGATGAGACGACTGGGGTCAATTATTTCCAATGAATTTACTAGACCGGGGTCAACGGAGACCCAACCAGTACCATTGGCCCCGACTCCACTTGTGACGTTAATCTGCCAGAACCCGACTTCTTGTCCTACATAGTAACCCGCTGAATCAATGGTGCCACGTTCCACCGCCCAATCTAGGCCAGCAGCAGATGAGAGTGGCAATGAATTGCCCAGACGATCTTCAACGAATGCTTGGAATTGAGTACCGACACCAGCGCGTGCTGTCTGTCCTTCTGGGATGATGATATTTGCAGCACCGCCAACATCGACACTGACGTTGGAAACTGCGACGTGATTGCCCCACTGGGCCGCGACTGTGTGTTGACCAGTTTCGGTTGGAGTATACAGGCCAGTATGATCTATGATGCCTGATGAAGTCGACCAACTGAAGGTCAATCCCGACACGGGATTCCCATATTGATCAAGGCCATGTGCAATGATTTGGATGATGTCATCCACTGTAATCGAATAGTTCTCTTGTGCCATTCCCAACCCCAGTGGAGCGCCTGGTCGAATGAGAACTTCTTGACTGCCCAATACACCGGCACCATCTGCACCAATGGTGACGATACCAGATTGTGTGGGTGAGAGACGACCGCTGCCATCAATGGAGCCTGAGGTAGTCGACCATGAAACTGCGGCATTGATGATTGTACCACGCTCTGAACGAATCTGCCCAGAGAAATCAAGGGTACTGTCTGCATCTGAAATACCTAATTTTGGTTGAAGGTCAATCCAGGACGGGGAACTACTGAGTGAGGGAGGAGTGGCCCATCTGAATGTAATCACCACTACAGGACGATGAGAAGGCAGAGAGGATTCAGATGAATGGAAAGATGCAACGCCCATTTCGCTATCAAAACCAGGCGTTAATAGTAACCCTGCACGAGAATCTTGGCCATTGATCTGACGATATTGAGCTAATTCAATCGTGTGTTTGACATCGAAGTTTACAGTCGATGTATTGGGTAGAATCAATTGACGATCTTGCCGCGCGCCACTGTCCAAGTTTCCAAGACAACCAGGGGTTGCCCACTGGGAATTGAGATTGCGTGTAATCCACGTCGCATCCTCCAATATCCAATCCTGACGTAATACACTCCATGCTTGAGTGTCAACAGGGCCTGAGGATACATCGAGATGTAATTGAAGGGAAGCAGCCTCAACCGTTGTGTTTGTCGGAAATCCCTCCGAATTGAGATCCAAGCCCAACAATCCGATGCGTGTTTCCGCTTGATCATTCGTCCAACCAACTTCGAATCGGGGGAGGGTGTCTCTGGTCGATGTTGCATTCCCACTGTCCAAAGTGGTGTCCATTCCAATAGAATAGGTGACGGTCCACGTTCCATCACCGTTGTCCGTCAGAGAACTATTGGTGAGTTTCGAGGAGGGTTCTGAAGCGAGAATCTGCGAGGGGGGTAAAAGTCCCGCGAGAATCTGGAGAAGGAGCAATCCAACGAGAAGGGCTGCCCCACCACCAGACCGTGTATCCACTCGCATAGAACGACGACAGAACTCATGGGACTTGAATAACGCGCCAAACCGTCCGCCTATGGCGGACGGTCAAATTAGGTCGAATCGGCTTATTCAGTCCACTCTGCCCAGTCGTCCATGTTGGGGTCTCGATACCACCAGACACTGTCATCGTCCTGCCACCATTCAGTGCCATCCTCATCGACGCGATAGTTGGGGTCATCTTCCTGACTTTGATCATCTTGTGATGCAGGTTCTGAATATGATTCAGTGGTCGTTGCAGACTCTTGCACATCATATCCTTCATCGTCAAAGAAATCATCATCATATTCATCGTCACTGTCTCCACGACGCATGAGAATGACGACCACAGCGAAGACACCAAACAACATAGTTGCAACGACTACTAGGCCAATCCATGACCATGGTGCATTGGATTCAAAGAAACCAGTGATAGTGCTATCAACTGAAATCTGAACCTGATCGCATACAGCTCCTGAGCAGATGGTGATTGTGTTCATACCCTCATTCAACATGTAAACCTCAGCCGATGTATCATTCAGAATAGTTGCTCGATTCAAAGAATCTAGGTCCTCATCGATGAAAACATCCGTGAGTGAAATTGGAACCTCATTCCCAAACTGATCGAATCCTGCGACGACAATTGTAACCAGAGCCTGCTGTTCAACATTGAGAATATTACCCGACCCTCCGGATGAACTGGCGATTGCAGTCAGACTGAACAGACTCGAATAATCAACAGTCACATTCCAAGTCCCCGAACAAGTCCCGCAATTTCCAGCGCTGTAACTCAATTCGTAATCCTGATTGGTCGATCCGGTAAATCGATAATTGCCAATCTCCAACAGTAGATTGGAATTTGCTGCAATAATCTGAGCTTCGGCGAATCCAGAGGCGGTACTGCTCCAAGAAATCAAATCCGTCTGGAATTTATTTCCATCGGCATCAGCAACCCAAATTTCGACAAACGGATAGTCGCCGGCAGTGATGTGAGTAGAAGTCTGTACGACGATATCACCCGACTCATCGAAGGTCGAGTAGGCCTTGTGCCAAATGTTGGCAACTTGCCCGACGGTCACGTTTACTGTCGACATAGATTGGACATTGTTGCTTCCAAACGCACAGATTGTGTATCGTCCGACCGTGGTCGCCTCCCAGACGTAATTGGCATCGCGCATTGCGATTGTAATATCGGTCCACCCTGATATTGTTGTGGAACAGGTCTGTGGGGCGAATTCAGTGGTCGAATCCCATTCAACCCATTGCAGAGACTCCTCTGAGAGGTCGTTGCCGTGCCCATCCAGTGCATCTGGCGTCAAATCATACGTTTGATCCGCATTAATCGAGTCATCCTCAGCTGTAGTAATGGAGTTGAGCACGCCCGGCATAACAGTGAATGTCAAATCACTGTAGACGGACTGCTCACCAATCACTGGTACGCTGAAAACATAGAGGACGTTGACAGTCCAATCACCGACGAGAACGGCTTCAAACACGGCTGTTGTCCCATAGTTTTCGAGCCAACTTTCTCCGCCAGATGGCAGACCCGTGGTGTCCATACTCCAAGTCGCTGAAACACTCCACTCGTTACCATCGGCATCAGAGGTGAAGGCAGAGATGGTCGCGGAATCTTGGCCACTTACCAGAAGGGTGTTGGTAGTGCGAGCTTCAATGGTCACAGGGATTCCATGGTCTACTGCCATCGGAATCACCACATTTACACCCTCAATGGATGCCTTGACCCAAGAAGAGCCCTGTTCGGCCGCATCCCAAGTAGTGGGTGAACCAGTATTGACAATTCCATTCAGCCAGGTCCAACCGCTAATGGGAAGATTAACGATTTCTCGATTCCCCTGAACATCGATTCGAATAACAGTGAATGTCACATAATCATCAGAAGTCATCGTGATGCTGTCCAATGTCGCTGAACTCGTGACAATGATGGTATTGGATGGACCCAACGCTGTAACTTCCACATCAGCGATGTCACCATAGGTGACATCGATAGAACGATCACTGTGAATTCCTAAATCACTGTCGACCCACACATTCCATGTTCCAATCTGATCTCCAGTGAAGTCACCGGTCACGTTGTCCATCGCACCGTTTTGTGCACCCCATGTCAGCGTCCCTGATGAACTACGATCTTTCGGGTTGCCCTTCTGATCATAGATATCAATATCAAGAGCGGTTGTATTACCGGCCTCAATTGTGGTATCTCCAGTGATGATGAAGTATGACGGTGCGCCGGTATGGACTGTGATTTCAATCGCTACCGACTGTGAACCCCACGAGACGTTCATCCACTGAGTTCCTGAAGACCATGGCATCCAACTAATCGCACCGGCCGGAGTGGTGACTGAATAATCCATGCTTGAAGGATTGTACGTCACGCCTTGAGAGAACGTTCCATTGGTAATGGTCATCGTGATAATTTCACCTGGCACAACGTTTGCATTTGCATCGATGACCTCGATCATTGTCATGTTGAATACTTCGTCTGCTGTCAGCGATATGGCCAGCGGAACGACAACCAAGATGGTTGGCACCCCTGCCGAGACAGTGAGGTTGACCGTTTCAACAACTTGGCCGTAAGATGCAGATATAGCCACTATTCCAGTGTGATCGGGTGTGAAATATCCATTTGCGTCAATGGTTCCATCCGAGCAGGCCCAGATGACATCACCGGCAAGCGTGTTACTACTTGCATCCAGCAATGAACCGGAGAATTGTACACTGGTATCTGAATCTGTAGTGGCCGGTCCAGAAAGACTGATTGAATCCACGAGTGTGTAGTTGAAGTGCAACATCGGCCTGTCAGAGTTGCCGAATTGGTCTTGAGGGGCCTCGCTGGTAGTGACATCGATGAGCATGTGACCGGCGTTCGCAGCACCCATAATGACGATGGATACGGTACCATTCATGGTAGTCATCGCACCGCCGACATCGAAGTGAAGCCAGCCATTGACAAAATTGCTGTAAACTCGAACGGTGTCCAAAGGTGTTGCAATGTAATCAGTGCCCGACAGTAAGCCGTAGGACGACCAGTTGGTGCCGGTTGCAGCGGAATTCCACGTTGCACCACCCTCCTCATAATTCGGATTGATGAGCGCATATGCGGTCAGATCCAGATAGTTCGCAGCCGAAAATTGGCTGATTCCCTCAGAATAGATTGACAATAGTGCGGAATGTGTGTTGACCGGTAACTGACCCAGTGGGGCCATCTGTCCCATGTCGATTTGATACAATCCGTAACAACGGTTGGTTGCTAATGAATCACAACCCGTTCCAATGTGCAAAGTATCGTCTGCACCGTGAGCTGTATCAACAGCACCTTCACTCATGTAAGTGTCCCAAATCGGTACATGACCCAGTGCATCGACGTCGGATCCCTCTTGGATTTCGATGCTGTAAACGTGATTGCCCTCAAACGTGATGGTTGGATCTCCGATTCCGAATGTCCATGGAACTGAACGTGGACCGGGGACAGAACTGTTGAGTGCCTGAACAGACCAAGTGTAGATTTCACCCGTGGCCAAATCAAAACCAGGAGTCCATGAGCAGGTGCTGGTGCTACAGGTGTTGAATCCAGAATTGCTGTTGGAATCCCACGACTTGTAGGTTTGTGTGCCACTTGCATTGGATAGAAGCAACACGTATCCAGTCGCATCCGCTAGCGAGTCCCAAACCAAAATTGGTTGTGGCTCGATGCCCAATGTGTATTGGCCAACACTGTACACTACTTCCAATTGTTCCGGTGAGATGAGTGTCACTTGGGCGGGAGATGAAGCATTGTTTGGATTATCCACATATTCAATCTCAAGTTTAGGAGCGAATTGGGATGAGCCGTCAGCTGAATTGAAGTAAACCGTTCCGGCCCAACTGGTCTCTAAGCCCATGTTCATCACACCGTTGCTCGCCCATGCAGAGCGAGCAATACCGGTGACATCCCATTCATACCAGACGCCTGCAACTGACGCAACCGATGTCATCGATGATGAGATGGTTGAGTTGCACTGTGTGTTTGGATTGTAATTGTTCCAAGACACTGTAGATTCAGTAAAACTACTACAATCGTGTATGGCAATACTATGTGCACCTGTACCGGAAACACTGGTGACATACATCGACAATGTGACCGCAGTTGGCAACATTGTGGCTGGATAGGGATATTCGGCCAAATCAATGGAGATCAAACCGACTGCATCGTGCGCAGAGTCTGACGGATCCATTCCAACGGCGATGGTTGCCGATGACCCGTAATTCGTTGTTTGTCCAAACGTATTGGATGCCACATACGAATCCGGCATGGTTGGCAGGAGTCCCGTATCTTCGAACACAGCACCTCGCTGCATTGTCACGGTGTAATTTCCAGCACCATCATCGCTGCCTTGCTCTTCAGGGACACGAGTTTGGAATGGAGTGGACCAATTGCTGTAAACGCCGTCTTGAACAGCACGGATTCGCAGATGGTTCCAATGATCACCCTGAGTTTCACTCGCAGGGGTATTCACTGTCAAATTGGTCAAATCAAAGGTGATGTTTCCCCATGTCGTCAAATCACTCGAATCGAAAATCCAAGTATCAATTGTGAATCGTTCATTGGTGGCAACTTGTATCTGCCAAGCATCAATCGTACTAGAGGAAGGATGCGTCCAAGAGGCTGAAAGAGGGTCCAGTGGGGACGGTCTCAATGCACTCGTATCCCATGCTGTGAATGGACTATTGGTTGTTAACGACGAATCCCAAGAAGGCTCTGTTGTCACAGATTGGGTGCCTGCACGATAGGTGATGTTGAGCACCGGTCTGAACGACTGATAGACTCCAGTCGCACCCTCTTGAATGAATGAGTGTCGCGCGTAGAGATTGGGGTCCTCAGAGGAAAACAAAAGATTGAGAGTGTCTGAACCGCTGCTACGCGCATATTGCATCAGGTGTGTAACATTCCACGAATACCAACCACTGCTACTAACATCGGTTGAACTGATGGGCATATCTGCATCGTTTGCACCATTTGCACCGGAGGTCTGCCATGAGTTGTTGGTTGCACAAGAATTCCAAGTGACGCTACCTTCAACCCAAGAGCAGTGAACATTGGAGACTGAAATGGGAGTGTTGGAGTTGCTAGAACCACTGAGCCGGTACATCTCGACATGGGCGTCGACAACCTGCCATGGATTGTTGTCCATGAGAGGTACGTTGGATACATCGAATCTCAATAGTGAACGAGATTCGTGTCCTGCATTCGTACACGCGGGGCCACCATTGGAGCGACCGATATTCAAATTGTTTGCAGTGTTTCCGTAAGCTGAATTCGGATAACAGGAATCCATGTATGCACCCTGTGCAACATCATAAATTCCCGTCGTAGAGTATGCATTTCCATTCATCAATCCAACCCAGTAATCTGTACTGTTAACCGCACCACCGATGTCATTGGGGACAACGAAATCCTCGACCGCTGAACGTGGACCAAGCATGCCATCCTGAATCGGCTGAATCATCCAAGAATATCGCTCATCTTGATCTAAGATATGTGATGGATCGGTCATCGTCATATTTGTCATATCAAAACTACAGGTTGTGCAGGTTCGACTGTCAATGACTTCGACACCACCCCATGGACCATCATTCGCATCGTAAGAGAAAATACGCCAATCCGAGACATTGGAGGCAGCCGGGTGACTCCATGATGCGATGGGGCTGTCATTGGCTGACATTGCAGGAAAATCCCACAAAACATCACCATTCGCAGGAGATACAATGGTCGCAGCCTGTGAAGGTACTGTTCCAGTTCCACTGGTCCATTTGAGTTGAATTTCGGGCTCGTTCGCATCGAACTGAGTTTCAGTGCTCGCTAGAACAATCTGATCAGTGGAGAATTGTTCTACACTCAACATCAGACCGACACTGTCGTCTCCTCGAGCAATCGCAGCTTGAACAATCTCAGTGATGTCCATGCTCATTCGGCTGCTTGAAGCCGGTTCGAACGCGATATCAACCCAATCAGAACGATCCATGAGGCCATAACCGCCCAATGAACTCCAATTCGTTGAACCATCATAGGTTCGACCTGTTGCCTGTTCATCCCAATCCTTCAGAGTTTCATGGATTGCAATGTTGGGTGCGCTTGAATTGTTGGTCGATACTTGAAAATCGATGGAAGCACCGATCAAGCGTGCGCCCGTGGGATGAGGCAAGGCACCAGGACCATCGATTGGGATTTCAATCAACGCACTTGACCAGCCTGAGATGAAGAGCGTGTCTTCATCAGCATGGGTGTCATTGTAGGCAGCGGATGTCCAAGAAATCCAGGTGTCTGTGAACAAAGGCATACTTCCATCCGACAGGATGTCACCATGGCCCATGTCCACTTGATAGGTAGTAGAATCAAGTTGAGTCACGTCAAGATCTGGAATGACGAAACTGGTGCCTGCAGACCACAGACCAATCTGACCACTCGCTGAGATACCTCGTGCGCGCCAGTAGAATTCTTCGCCGGCGTTGAGGTCATTTGCGAATGTGAACGATGTTCCACTGAAGGAACTCGTGTCAATCCACGATGAGAAGGTAAGCATAGCGCTGGAACTGAAACTACTGTCTCCATCCACCTGAACCTGCCAAGCATTGGCCGCAGGTGTACCTGTTTCATTCCAAGAGAGGGTCGGTGTCTGATCCACTGCGAAGGTGTAGTCGCCACTCAGAATCCAATCACCGTTTCCTGGTGCCATGTCAATCGGTACGTTGGGTGCAGCATTGGAGCCGTTGGTGTAGATAATGACTAATTCGGGCATCGAACTACTGCCTCGGTCGTAGAAAGAGACGGCATTCCAACTGTCCGAAACAAGGATAAAATCGACTAGCGAATCGGTACGTAGTGCACTTTGAACTGCTGCGGTGACGTTCCACTCATACCAGGTGTTATCGGCATCGATATCCGTGGTATCAAGCGCTTGCACACGCTCATTTCCACTGGCACCAGGAGCATTCCAAGGAGTCACGCTATCGGTAGTGTTCCAAGTGGCATAACCTTCCATCCAATCGTGTTCACTGCTCTCGTACATCGTCATCGGAATCGCAAAAGAGCTGATTCCAGATTGTTGCAAGGTACGAAGTCGCATCGTCGCTGATACGATGGCCAAACCATCGGGCATAACGTGGCTGCTCAAATCGCAACCGACAAGCGCAACTTGATTATCGGAAAGTGAGAGATCCTGTCCATCAAGATTCATGCCTGAAGCAGCACCGCCCTCAAGGGTGAGGTCACCACAATAGGGTAGGTCGAGTGCAGCATTGTTGGTACCATTGCCATGGCTATAGCGCAATTCGTGCTCGCCTCCACCTAGGCTTGTAGAGTTGATTTCGGAGATGAAGAGTTTCGTATTCGACCATGGACTCTGTTCATCATCCTCGACAATCAACATCCGCCATTGATAGGATTGAGCCCAATCAAGATTCCAACTTCCAGGAATCTCGTACTCACCATTGGTCAAATCGAAGCCACTGTTCGCTCGACTGTCGGCGCGGATGAGGATTGAATTGCCAAATTCGTATTCTGCCAATTCGATGATAACATCGGCACCCGATACGGGGTCCCATGACAGTGTAGGCGTGGTCGTACTCTGCAACTCCCAATTGACAACATCCCATGCTGCACTGTTCATTGGTGGTGTGATATTGGTCGCCGCTGAAGTGGGTGTTCCATCTCCCCACGAATATGTAATGTCGAGATGAGGACGATAGGAGAACGGTTCATCGCCAGTAGCGATTTCAATTTCCTCTCCAGCGAGTCCTTCACCGGTGATGATGAAATCCATGTCTCCAGCATGTCCATTGTGAAGATAGGCCTGAACATAGGTGGTCGCATCAAAAGACAAGGTGGAATAAGATTGGTCGCCATTCAAAGTTGAAAGGAGGGGGTATTCATTCCAGCCACCGTAGGCCCAAGTCATTCCATTGCTACTGTTTGCATAATTCAGTTCCTTGAAGACATGGCCGATGTTTGAGTCCATCATCCAAGCTGAAATCATCGCATCTCCAGTTCGATCCGTACGACGAATATTCAGAGTGGCCTCTTCGATGGTCACATTGTCGTGAATAGGCACGGTTTCCATGTTGACGCGGATGAATGCGTGCATGTTTCCTTCGGAGGTGTCATTGGAGTGTCCAATTCGCATTCTGTAGTCGTCGTTGCCGTTGTAAGTTGTATTACCATCCATGACCCAAGTATCGTGAACAGTACCAAATCCTAGATTCACAGTGTCATTTCGCAACTCAATCTCAGCCTGACTTTGTCCATTCATAGTTCCAATCTCTGCAGGCAAACCGAAGAATCCTTCAACCCAAGGTCCGAGAATCGAATTGTTTGCAGAACGCATTCTGAAGTGAACCCAAGTTCCATTCCACAGATTCGCTTCGCTGGCAGGGGTGTAGAATTCGTTACTGCTCATCGAGAAAACACTGGAATCATCCCAGGAATTCCAAAGTCTGGTTGCGTCGTCAACCGAACGGAAATCCTCATCAGATGAAAATTGAATCTCGATATCGCTAGAAGAAAGATTGTTCCAAGAGATTGTTGGACTGTAATCGGGCATGATGAGCAGTTCATCTGGGTCGGCGATAATCTCACCATTTTGAGGACCTGCAATCAGAACGCCGCCTTGGGATGGGGCGGCACCCATGGTATATTCGAAATCAATGGTCGGGCGTCGAACACTCGAAGGATGTTCGGCTGATGCACAGAATACCGGCATACCCACGCCTGAAATGACGATGCTCATGTTGCTCTCTCCGTTTCGCAAGGCATCTTGAACTAGAGATGTCAAATTCAGACTGAAGATTCTGTACTGGTTGTTGGTGGTAACTGAAACCATGTCACCGGGTTCCCAATAACCACGATCCGCACCGACCCCGTCCGCGCCGGATTCGTTCCATGTTGTGCCAGTATCACTGACATTGTGTGTGGCATTTGCTTCGTCGAAATCAGTCAACAATCGAGCAGGGTATAGAGCAGTGTCACCTGCATCCAATACAGATAACTTTTGACATCTGAGCTCAAGAATCGCTTCACTGACGATTGCTGTGGACGGAAGAACACCGCTAGCATTCAACATCAGAGGAATGTTGGCGAGTATTCTCGCATTGGTGAAAGTTGGAAAGTCCCCCACAAGAAGATTGCTAGCGTTTCCATAGTTGTTCGAAGGCTGACTAGAGTTCGTCTGCGCATCTTCCGACAGTGTATCACTGGCGCTCATAAATCGGGTTACTGGAGCCTCCTCCAATATCGATTCGTTGTCAATTATCTGTATCCATGTGCTGAATAACATCAAGCTCACCATCAGGATGGCTCCCGTGGTTGAACTCCAATTTCTCGCTCCGCTCGTCATGGGCCTCAGATGAGGACGTCCCAATCTACTGTTAATGAGTTGCGGTTCATCGACCATACTACGTATGGTCTATGTTAACATGGTTTACAGGGAAAAATATGGGTGGGATAGGTTCATTGACGCCCGTCGGAAACAGCACGTCGATTCATATGGCGAAAATGTGGGTGGAGAAGCATCGCCCCCAAACTGTACGTGATATTCGAGGTCAATCTGCCACAGTTGAACGACTTGCTGCCTATGCAGAAGGAGGGACATTTCCACACCTCCTTTTTGCTGGACCACCCGGAACTGGAAAGACAACGGCAGCGCTCGCACTGTGCTCAGATGTGTTCGGTGATAAATCAAGAGAGAATCTCCTGGAAATGAATGCCAGTGATGAACGAAAACTTGAGAGCATTAGGACCAAAGTCAAGCAGTTTGCTCGTACCAGCCCACTCGGTGTCGAATTCAAAGTCATCTTTCTGGATGAAGCCGATGCATTGACGGCAGATGCTCAAGGTGCTCTGCGGAGAATCATGGAACAGTATTCCGAAACATGTCGATTCATTTTGTCATGTAATTATTCATCGAAAATCATTGAGCCCATTCAATCCCGTTGTGCTGTTTTCCGTTTCCGGCCACTCGCTGATGATCAAGTTCGGATGCAAATTCAAACCGTCTCAGAAGCGGAGGGAATCGAATTAGATGAAGATGCATGTGATGCCATCGTCCATGTTAGTCTTGGCGACCTCAGACGAGCGATTACAGCATTACAAGTCAGCGCAAGTTTGGATACACACGTTACGCGTGCCCTCATCTACGAAACCACGGCGACAGCCCCTCCTGAGGAGTTGCACGGATACCTTCTTGCCTGCAAAGAGGATGGTTTCCATCCTGCACGAAGACGTCTGCGAACCATTCTAGACCAATTTGGACTGGCTGGAACCGATTTGGTTAATCAACTCCACAGGGCTCTGTATGATGTAGAGTTCCTGAGCGAAACTCAGAAACTTGAGATTACAGAAATGATGGCACAAATCGATTTTCGCCTTGTTGAAGGCGGCGGTGAAGCGCTACAACTTGATTCGATGACGGCATCAATCTGCGCGAATTTATCCGCCTAATCATCCCCAAGCGGGAACCAGAAGATCAGCGTGGTCGCGTGTCGCATCTTCGCATAGAGCACGGGCTTTTTCTCGTAGACGAAACTCATGTGTTTGAGATTCAATTCGAGAACGTCGCGATGCGCGAATTATCGGGGCGAGGGGTGTCCAGCAGAGCAGGTCGGCCGCCACGCCCATATTTCTCCGAATCACTCGATCCCCCAGCGATTCCATCATTTCAGTTAGTCTTTCCAGTGTATTATCGTTCAGCATTTTGCATCCCTCGGTAAATCAAACAGGCGGGGCCACCGGTCCACCTTCGTTCGCATGGGAGTGCAAGGCTTCTGAAAGTGAAAGTGTAGCAATGCCACGATTAGGAGCGAAAGTGAATCTCAGGGAGTGAGGGTAAATCTCCAGGTGTATCCCTTTTCCAATTCCCATGGATCGCCATCCTGTGATAATGTGATTTCAATGGTGTATGACACACCGTTTGAAAACGTAAAATCTTCAGGAAGTTCGAGCATAATGGGTACATCGTTTGGTTTCATCGCCACGCCCGAGACATTGGATGAATAGTTGGCCCAATTGCCTTGCATTGACGATGACGTCGCAGTCCAATTCAATGTCGTTCCTAGCGTAATGATATCCACACGAACCTGAACATCAGTTGCATCCAGATTATCACGAACTGCAAAGGCGAGTCCCAATCTTCGTTCACTGAGATTGTCTTCTATGACGAGATCGTCAATCTGCCTATTCCAATCAGGATCATCGAGGTCGACCAGTTTGGTATGATGGGCAATTTCCGGTGCCGAAATATCTGCCAAAGGGGGATTGACGAGGATGAAACAAATGGCAAGCCAGGTGAAGGTGTAAAGGAAACTAGCGCGAAACCAATTCCCAAATGTGAAACGATCTGCGTATTTACTCAATATCACTCGATGTGAAGTAGGGATTGTCAGAATGAGTAACAACGGGAGGGACCACAATACACTGGCGGGCGCATCCATCGCTGGCATGATCAAGTATCGCATGACGACAGCAATGATGGTTGCATAACAGATGACCAACCACATAGATGCTGTATCGGCCTTCTCTTTGATGACGTGATCTGCTGGGTCGAATGGTTCGGTACCAACCTTCCCTCCGGGTCTTTTTTTCTCTCCATCTCGACCACCGCGTCGCTTGTCACTGACCGCAGCTGCAGCCATCGCAGTAGATAGATCGACCATGGTCCTCACCCCTTTGGGGTGCAAGACCGCCTATGATGGGTTCGGCAAGACGAACTGAGCATGGAATTCGATAGACAAAGCCACGTTCAATGATGATGGTGCCGGGAAGGGGGCTCGAACCCCTGACCTTCGGATGTCTCAGACATTTCGAGGTTATCGCTCTCATCTCGTGCCTTTGCAGGCCGTCCTATGAGTCCGACGCGCCACCAACTACGCCACCCCGGCAACGGAGCCTTCGACCAAACTAACGAATATGAGCATATCCATTCAAGCCGACCGTTCGATTGAAGGGATGTCTGGTCCCCCAGCACCGTATGGGTAGCCCTCAGAGTGGTGATCGTGTACGCCTTACAGCGGTCACTCCTGAGGGAGCAGTAACCCATGAAGGGATTCTTCTTGCCCCGGCTGCAAGTGGTCATATGACAGTCAAACTGGACAATGGTTACAACGTAACCTTTGCAGAATCAGAAGTGTCTGAAATTTCACTCATCAGTGCAGCGGTTTTGAATGTAGAGAATCTAAATCCAAGGCCTCACGATGACCCGAATCTACCTGAGGTTTACATTTTGCATACGGGTGGAACAATTGCTTCTAAAGTCGATTATGTTACAGGGGCTGTTGCTGCAAGATTTGAGCCCGAGGAACTGCTAGATGCTGTACCTGAACTGGCCAATCATGCTAGAATTCGAACAAAAAAATTGGGCAATATGTGGTCAGACGATATTCGAGCACGCCACTGGAACGCGATGATGAAGGCAGCGAAGGAAGCGTTTGATTCGGGAGCGGTTGGCGTCGTCATCACACATGGCACAGATACGATGCACTATTCGGCAGCAGCGGCTGCATTTGCATGGTCAGGTGGAGGGGGTCGTCCACCGGGTCGCATCGTGTTCACAGGTTCGCAAAGAAGCAGTGACAGAGGGTCGACGGATGGGACAGAGAATCTGATTGCTGCGGTTCATTGGGCAGCTCATGGTCCTGCACCTACAGGTGAGAATGGAGATACGAGTGTCATCATCATGCATGCAGGCAATGACGACGGGGTCTGTGCTGTTTTGCCCGGTTGCTCGACACGAAAATTCCACTCTAGCAAGAGAGATGCATTTCAGGGAATTAACGCCCAGCCTCTTGGAACAATCTCAGTGGGACGAGGGGGGGAATGTGAAATTCATGTGGATGCGGAAGCACCTACTCGCGAGGTTGTGACCGAACCAATCGCATTTGATGAAAACAAGAGAATATTGCAACTCGTCGCTGGAGTACACATGTATGCAGATCAGATTGCCTTGGCTTCAAACTATGATGCAATTCTGTTTCATGGAACTGGATTGGGGCACCTCCCGATTGAAGATCCAAATGGAGACAGCCCGGAGAACGTAGCAATGCGGCAAGCTGTGGCTGATTATTGCGCAAATGGAGGGGTGGCCGTAATGGCCACACAATGTATCCATGGCCCAATCCACATGGATGTATACAGCAAGGGAAGAGATCAACAGAAGTTAGGAATCCTTGGAAATCACGCAACAACTGGTCCCGATGCAGCATTGGTGAAATTGCATTTCTTGCTCTCCACTGGCCAAGATATACAATCGGGTTGGGGCGCTAATCTATGTGGGGAAAATTCATCATCAATTTTCAATTGATAAATTGATTTTTCAATTGTAATATTCAAATATTTGGAAACCACTCTCATCAAGGACCGCTCTCCTATGGAGAGCGATATGGGCGACAAGTCAGAGGATTTGGCTTGGAGGCGTCAACAAGCTGCGGCCGGTGGTGGAATGTCGCGTCTTCAAGCGTTACGTGCCTCAGGAAGAGCAACTGCAAGAGAACGAATCGATGCTCTATTGGACCCTGACTCATTCATCGAGATTGATGCATTGATTACCCATCGGAATCGGGATGACAATATGCACATGCACCCCCAATTTGGAGACGGCGTCATCGCAGGCCATGGCAGCGTCGATGGGCGACGAGTGTTCTGCTTCAGCCAGGATTTCACCGTTTTTGGTGGTTCGATGGGGGAAATGCATGCCAATAAGATCGCCAAAGTTGTCCAAATGGCCGAACGGGCTCGAATCCCCATCATCTGCATTTGGGACGGAGGTGGACAACGGGCACATGATGGCGTACATTCCTTGGCCGCCACGGGTGAAATGTTGGATTATTTCGTGTCATGCTCGGGACGCATCCCGATAATCAGTCTCGTCTTGGGGCCGGTCGTCGGCGTTTCCGCTTTGGCCGCCGCATTGGCGGATTTCGTGATATTGGGTGAAAATTACGGGCAACTGTTCCTTTCCAGCCCACTTGAGACTGAGGAGACTATCAGTGGAGATCTAACGACGGAAGAGTTAGGTGGAGCCCAAATGCATGCTTCACGCTCTGGAATATGTTGCCTCACGGCAAGTGACGAGGATGAGGCCATGGAAATCGCAGTTGAATTACTCTCGTTCTTCCCAGATTATTGTGGCGCAAGTCCCCCTCACCTCGACTCGGGGGACCCCCACGACAGAGACTGTCAAGAACTCACGACAATCGTACCCGATGATAGCAATCGACCCTATGACATGGTCAAGGTCATTCAAGCGACCGTCGACAACGGCCACTTTGTCGAACTCTTTCCACTCTATGCTGACAATATGGTCATCGGTTTGGCAAGACTCGCAGGCCATTCCGTCGGCATCATCGCGAATCAACCGAAAGTACTCGCCGGTTGTCTTGATATTGATTCAAGCATCAAGGCTGCTCGATTCATTCGAACCTGTGATGCATTCAACATCCCCTTGCTTTCATTTGTTGATGTACCGGGATTCTTGCCCGGTACCGTACAGGAATGGGGGGGTATCATACGCCATGGTGCAAAGATGCTCTACGCCTATGCTGAAGCAACAGTGCCGATGATGACGGTAATCACTCGAAAGGCATACGGAGGGGCATATCTGGCCATGTCGTGTAAACATCTCGAATCGGATTACAACGTTGCATGGCCAACAGGAGAACTTGCAGTGATGGGGGCGGAAGGTGCGGTGAACATCATCCACAGACGGGAACTCAAAGATGCGGATGACCATCAATCAAAGCATGCGGAATTGGTTGAGGATTACAAGAAAAAATTCGGTGATCCATATGTGGCAGCAAGAAATGGATGGCTCGACGACGTCATCGAGCCAAACGAAACTCGACTAAGATTGATTCGAGCCCTCAAATCACTCTTGTCAAAGCGTGTATGGCAACCGCCTCGAAAGCACGGAAACATTCCGCTCTAATCGTATTCCACGAGTTCGGCCTCAGGGTCCGATAATTCACTCACTTCTTCAGAATAAGATGGAGGTGAGTCGCCCAACATTTCTTCCATATCATCTTTTGACAAGGTGGCAATCATGTACAACCCTATGATAGCGACGACACTAGCGATTACTATGGCAAAAATAATCCAAATGGAAAATGATTCAATCCCACTCTCGACCGTGGTTACTGGATTATTATCATCATCTGTTCCATTTGGTGGAGGAACCGGAATGGTGTGATAGTAGATTTTCTCTTCAGTCCAAATTTCATTTTCGTACACTTGAACTTCAAGGCGATGAGCACCGGGCAACAAGTCAATCATGCTGTTTGAGATGGTACATTCCCAATCTTGTGGATTCTCTAAACTTGTATCGCTCGCTGTGCAATCTGCATTATATTCAGACCAAACAAGCCCATCCCATCTTGACCTCACCACCCATGGTGTTCCATCATCAGGATCATGGATGGCGACGACGAATACGGCATCACCATCGGTTTCCAATGGCCCCCATGTCAATTGAATAGGGTCATTGACCTCAGATATCTCAAACTCAATCGGCCCCGTTGAATTACCGTCTACACTGGTAACTGTCAGGTTCCATCCCGTAGACAAACCAGACCAATCCGAAGCAGGAACAATTCGCAAAACATTGGACAATATGGTGACGGCGAGATGTGGGTGGCTGCCATCAATTTCAAATTCAACTGAATCGCCATCTTCATCCCATCCTAGTTCAGAAAGGGGAATTTCATAGGGAGTATCTTCAACCAATGAAACCCGAGTCAAGTTAAGGCGTGGTCCATCAGGAATCGAGGCTACATTGACTGTGAATGTTGCAGCGATTGGGGGACTTGTCCCCTCACCGACCCATACTTCAATCGTGTTAGAACCATGCCAGTTGAGTTGAGGTTGAATTGCTAAATTGTTATTTGTCCACGAGAGATCCAAGCCACCGGTAGTTGAAGCGTTGATGATGGTTGCATTCATACCTTCGGGATCTTCAAAGTAGGACGTAATCGAAACCGATTGCTGAGTACTATCTTCATCGATATTAAGTTCAGGGATATCGCCAATCTGCACCACTGAATCATCGATGGGGAAGACGGTGGCACTCAAATTCAAATGCGTTGAAAAGTTAACATCATATCGATCATAGATGGTCAAGTTCAGAATCTCTGTCCCCGTCCATTCTGCTTCACCCGTGTGTTCACAAACTATTGTATTGGCATCCAGATAACAATGCATTTGATGCGAACTTGGAAGATGAGGGAGCATCTCGACAATCAATGATGTACCGTCAGGATCGATGACGAAATCAGAGAAGGGGATGCTGGCGCTTCCATGCTGCGGTACCTCAATCGCCGGCGCAGGATATACCAACGTTGGTTCGCGATTCTCTCGGAAAAAATCCAATTCAAGATAGGAAGGCATTCCGTACCAATTCACTTCGACCATAAGAGTGCGATTACCTGGGGGTACTCCCTCGGTGGATACTTCGCAATCAGTCGCGGAGGAGGTACCATTGTCTACAGAGCTGGTGAAAGTTCCAGTAGCATTGATTCGGTAGGTTGCGAAATCTATTGGGTCCCACCAATCTCCACCTTCCATAATCGTACAAAGCACGGTGGCACCCATTGGGAGTTCCCCATTTAGGTGTGTCAGTTTTGTATTAACTGAAACAACTCGTCCAGAGAGACCTTCCATCTCATTGACATCAGAAGAATTGGAAGTCATGTGCATGAAGCGTGCGCCCTTGAAATCCTCGGTAATGTATGCATCTGAATCGGAAGGATTCTGCCAATTGACCTCGCGATTTGTGGCGTTCAACCACTGTGTGTGATCACCTTTCAGCATTAGATCCAGATAAGGAGTAATGTGGGTGATTGCATGGCTCTGCTGCTCTTCCCTTTCAATTGTGGCCGTACCATCATTCCAACCTTGGAAGAAACTTTGCTCATCTTGGTACTGAAGATGATTGGCGCCAATGACAGACATGTAATGCCATGGAATCGTATGATCATCGAGCCATGGCTCTACATTGGTATCTGCTTTCGCCATATTGTCCAATGTACCGGTCAAGTACAAACCCATGCCTGGATCTGGTGAACGGCCCAGATAGGCATCCGGGACGTTGGTGTTGGCGTCCTCAAGCCCGAGAGCAATCAGTGCCGCGGGTGGTGGATTGGACAGAAATTCGGCCCATGCCCCCGTCATGAGGAGTTGGCAGACGGCCGCTTGCTTAGCACCGAGACCATGCCCCCCGATTCCCCAGTGGTCGAGATCGAAGGCGTCCCGCATATTTTCAGGGTCACTACCTTGGCTCCCGTTCTGATTGTTGTACGCCAATCGATACCACAACACCAGAATGTCTGAACATAGTGCCATTGTATCATCGGAATTCCAATCTGGAGGGAGTACAACGATAATGTATCCAGCAGTTGAAACCGCCTTACCCAGCCAATCATACTGATCACTAGATTCCCCCCCATCTCCAATCCAGATGAGAAGTGGGAAGGAGCCAGAGGTATTGTCAATCGGTTGGCCTGCACCAGATGCATTGGAAGGATAGTAGATTTGACCCCAGTGAGTCTGGTTGTCGTCCCCATTCCAAATGATGTTGCTCCATCCTACTGGAAACGTATCTATTTCGTGTGAATCACTGAAATTGTCAGTACCTGAAGTTACTCCTGAAAGGGATGACAGGAGCAAGAGGGCAGACAACGCCAAGGCTCGCCGAATGGTCGCCATTGTTTCAAGGGGGTTGTGTCAATGGACTTGAAGGGAACCCCAATCGGTTCAATCCGCCCTTAGGGCGGATTCCATAGCGAGAAGGCGAGTCATGGTCAGACCCAAGCCAGGAAGCAAATGGGACGCTTCTGGGCAGTAGAGACGTGCCCAAGCTTCTAGATGCTGCGCAACTAGTAACCAACGACCATCGAGGATAAGTCCAGATTCGTTATGTTCTACAACCATACCGACTTCCTCTGAATTGTATGATGAAATCAAATGTATATCGGCATCGGTTAAATGGGACGATTCAGGTTTGCCTGATGCGATATCAAAATTGATGGAAAGGCGCGGCCCGATATTGTCGGCCACCGCATTACCATCAATCAAGTGTTGATTCCATGGCCCTCGTTTATCGAGAGAACGACGGCCGTCAATAGACCAGATGGAACCACCGGCTGCAGCCCATGCAGCGGCACACGAACGAGCAGAACCTCCACCTCCAATCAAACATAGGAGAGGGGCTTCAACGCCCGTGGCTTCAAAATCAAAACCAAAGTGAGTAGCTATGGCGACAAGGCCACCACCATCAGTCCCAGCAC
>JAPYUB010000011.1 GCA_029942125.1 Candidatus Thalassarchaeaceae archaeon
ATTGTGGAGTGCTGACCCTGACGCACACGAGGTGAAAGTTACCGCAAGTCAATGGAATTGGAACTTTGATTGCGGTGATTTGGATGCCGATATCTGTGAAGTATCGAACATCGATGTTGAAGGTCAGACAAAACCATTGCTCCTATTGAAAGCTGGAGAATCTTACATGTTCAATATGACCTCGGAGGATGTCACTCACGCACCATTCTTCCTCGATTGGGGTCTCAAAGAAGATACTCAACCCGGAATGTACACCCGAATCTATCACACACCGAGCAACGACGAGATTGGTGCATCCCTACTCATGTGCACTGAGTACTGTGGCAAGGATCACGGCTACATGACCGCCGTGATCGAGGTACACGCCTGAGGTGATATGATGCTGAAGATGGTCAAGAATTCTCGCGCCCTCGCCATCCTTGCCATTCTCCTAATTGCGGTTGCGATTGCACCGAGTGCACAATCGTATCCGTTCGGCGTATCTGGTGTACAGAATGACGGATGTACCTGTCACGGTCAGAGCCCGAGCGAAGAGGTCGTGCCAAGTCTCGAAGGACTCCCGGATGAGTTAGAATCGGGAGCGACCTATACGCTCAACATCACATTCACAGGTGGCCCATCTGGCACAGATCCCGGGGCGGCCGCACTTGGTGGATTTCACCTATGGGTTAGCGCAGGTTCATTGGCTCCGGTCGATGATAAGGTGAAAGCAAATCCAGACGGTAGTGTCACCCACAACGGTATCGACAATGAAGACAGTGGCCAAGGGAATGATCAGACCTTGTGGCAAGTCGAATGGACCGCCCCATCCGATGGTGGTGCGAAATTCATTCTTCACACAAATTCAGTCAACGGCGATGGAACCAGTGGAGGTGACATGTATGGTCGTCTAACCATGGATGTGGGGCCTCAACCTACAGAACAAGCGAGTGGATTGACCGTTCTTGCTACAGCTATTCTGCTGATGGTGATGATTACGCTAGGATGTGTTATTTGGGTCTTTTACAGACAAAGTCCAGACGCGTTTGCGTGGGAAAACTTCTGGCCATGGTTCAGTGATTTCATCACCAGTACTGATCACAAAAAGGTCGGTTCGTTGTACATGGTAAACGGCCTGTTCTTCCTTGGTGTAGGTGGTCTGTTCGCCATGATCTTCCGCATTCAACTTTCTTCACCAGGCAATGATTTCCTAACTCAGGATGAATACAATCAATTTTTCACCATGCACGGTACGACAATGATTTTCCTCGCAGCCATGCCGATGATTGCTGGATTTGCAAATTGGATTGTTCCATTGCAAATTGGAGCCCCTGATTTGGCTTTACCACGTTTGAACGCACTGGCATTCTGGCTCAACCCTGCTGCAGCGCTTCTCATCTTCACTGGAATTTTCAGTGGGCAAGGTGCGGATACAGGCTGGACTGGATATGCACCTTACATCGTCTCGCATACAGCCCACTCCGGGGCTACATTATGGGTGGCTGGCCAGATTCTATTGGTTGCTTCATCAACCATTTCTGGTATCAACTTCATGACCACGTTCTGTACCATGCGAGCACCAGGAATGGGTTGGATGAATATGCCACTATTCTCGTGGTCAATGCTGATTGCGACACTGATGCTTTTCATCTCAATACCTGCCTTTGGAATCGGATTGATTCAAGTCTTACTCGATCGAACCGTAGGGACTGTGTTTTACGAAGTGGCCGGTGGAGGCGACCCTCTACTCTGGAGTCACCTGTTCTGGTATTTCGGGCATCCAGAGGTGTACGTGGTTGTGCTGCCAGCCTTCGGTGTAATTTCTGAAGTTCTCTCGACCAGCGCGCGACGCACCATCTTCGGTTACAAGTCAATGGTCTTCGCACTAGCAGGCATTGGCATTGTTGGATTCATCGTCTATGGACACCACATGTTCACCTCTGGTATGAGTCCAGTCCTACGCTTCGTGACGATGCTGACGACAATGCTTGTGGCCGTTCCAACTGGAATCAAGATTTTCAATTGGCTGCAGACTATGCACGGTGGCAGTCTTGTATACCGAACCCACACCCTATGGGCGCTTGGATTCCTTGTAACATTCACATTAGGTGGAATTTCAGGAATGTACTTCCCTGCTGTGGCCATGGATTTACACTTGCATGAGACCTATTTCGTCGTCGCCCACTTCCACTATGTATTCGTGGGCGGAATTGTCTTCGGACTCTACTCTGGAATCTATTACTGGTTCCCAAAGGCGACCGGACGAATGATGAATGAAAAACTAGGAATTCTGCATTTCATGACTGGATTCATCTCTTACAACATGGTCTTCTGGCCAATGCACAGATTAGGAATTCAAGGCATGCCACGTCGACAGCACACGTATTTCATCACTACAGATGAATACCTTGCACTCCCTGCTGAGGCTGCAGATTGGAACATGATGATTACAATAGCGGCATTCATGTTCTTTGCAAGTAATTTGATTCTCGTTTACAACATGATTAGCAGTGGATTGAAAGGACAAAAAGCTCCTAGTGACCCTTGGGGCGGTTGGTCCATGGAATGGATGGTTACAAGTCCGCCACCGACTCCTTCTCACGATCCAAGCAATTTGCCCAACATGAGATTCGCTGAAGTGCATGACGATGGAGACCCTGGATTCTTTGGACGATTGATTGAATGGATGATGATTCCAGAAGATGATGGAGGTGAAGAAGAATGAGTTACGGAGGAGATGACGACCATCACCATGACCATCAGCACAGTCACTGGGGTCCGCACGATTGGACGCATGGACATGGCGGCGCGCCTCACAATTCATGGGCTCCTCTCATGCTGGCCTTTGGAGCGAGCTTCTTCTTGCTCGGATTCACCAAGGTTTTCACACAGACTTGGGATGACAATGCAGATATCTGGACCTATGCCATCCACTCTTCTGAAGTCGGTCTTCTCATCGCAGGGCTGGCAATTTTCTTTGCTGGTATCACTGTTTTCTGGCGACAGGATTGGAGTCACGATGGTTCCTATGAAGCCAAGGCAGAAGGGACGCCATTCCGGACCATCGACATTCGAAAGGTTGCCCTTTGGATGTTCCTGATGTCTGAAATGATGGTCTTCAGCAGTCTGTTCAGTACCTACCTGCGATACAGAACTGGATTCGATAATTGTGAAACACTCTTCGCTTCGGGTGTCTTTACCGAGGGGCAATCATGCTGGTTGCCTGCATCCTACTTCATTGCTGAAGGTGGTTACCACCAAGAACACGCACACGCAGCATTGGGCTTCATGCCGGACACGCTCATTCCCGGTGCAATCAACACATTCGCGCTGATTATCTCGTCATACACCATTGTTCTCGCTCTAAAAACTGCAAAGGATGCAAGCCTCAGTGATGCTGAGCGCAACAACAAGGTCGGCAAATACCTCTTGACAACACTTGGACTTGCAACACTCTTCTTGATTTTCAAGATGGTTGAGTGGTTCATAGGATTCGAAATTGGTCATGGCGAAGATGCCCTCTTCCACTCACCGAGTTTATTGGCAGACGGATTCACCATACATGCTTCTGAGTATACCTATTGTCATGAATGGGATCATCACGGAGGGGCGGATCATGCGGGAGCATGCGCTGCCGGTTCATCTGCCATATTTGATATTCGAATGGCGGCCTCTACGTTCTATGTGACCACGGGTACACACGGTGTGCACGTATTCGGTGGAATGGTTGCATTGTTCTACATGGTCATCAAGGCATTCCGAGGTGGATACACACCAGAAAACGCGGTGAGTATCGAATACTTCGGCCTGTATTGGCACTTTGTGGACTTGGTTTGGGTGTTAGTCTTCCCCGCATTTTACTTGTATTAACGGAGGTATGAAGAATGAGCGAACATGGACATGATGGGCATCACACTATCTTAGGATTCGATCGTTACAATTTCAATTTCTGGGTACTGATGATTTTCACTACTATAGAGATCGTTGCTGTTGCACTCACCTTCTCGATGAGAGATGCGGTGAGTATGAATACAGTCGTTTTCATTCTGGTCGTCGTTGGAATTGTCAAGGGTTTTGGCATTGCAGCGATTTTCATGCATTTGCAAGGCGACCCTGACAGTCGTGTTCTGACTGCAACTGCCTTGTTCCCTGTATTCTTCATCGTTGTCATGGTCCTGTTCATCGGACTGACACATCCTGATGCTGCGGATACCCTTCCGTCATGGTGTCGACCCGGATTCTACACATGATGTAGCGTGAAACACTTAGACGAGTAGCGCCTCGGGCCATTCATTGCGGACGTCGCATAGCCTGGTATCGCGCCGGATTTGAAATCCGGTGGTATTCGCCGCGGGAGTTCAAATCTCTCCGTCCGCGCCAAAACACTCTACGCGCTTAGCAGGTATTGTGATATACCAATTTCAATGACATAGAATCATGCGTGGGAAGTCAATCGGATTGGCAATTCTGATGATGATTTCGTCCATGTCTGGGTGTATCGGTGATGAGCATGATAATGCACACAATTTCCACGCTATGGAGTATAATCCAGCCTCACCGGCTCCAGACTTCACATTGACCGATCAGAACGGTCAGAGTGTGTCTCTCTCTGATTATGAAAACAAAGTAGTCGTCTTGGCATTCACCTACACCTCCTGTCCTGATGTTTGCCTCGCAATCGAAGCCAATCTGAATTACATAGATAGTGAAATGTCGGAGGAATCGAATCTTGTCTTTCTCTCCATCTCAATCGACCCAGCTCGGGATACACCCTCACATCTTCTAGAATGGACAGCACAACGTGGTTATGATTGGACTCATCTTACCAGCGAGAATCACAGTGAATTGACACATGTCTGGGATGATTACCATCTGCTCGTCGATACAGAACACATCAATTCTGACCATGAAGAACATTCGGAAATGGCACACCAAGTCGCAGTACTCTATCCTGATAATACAACCGCTCTTCTTGATGGGGACCACAATATGCTGCCCGAGGAGAATGCGACGGGTTGGAATCTTACAGAGAATGCAATGGCGATGAACAATGTCTCTCTCAATTATTCTGTACACGAAACATACGGTCATTTGATCAATGGAATCAACGAAGTGGATTCACCCAGTGACGGGTCCTGGTATTGGGCATTGTATATCTGGAATGACACGAGTATGGCTTGGGAAGAGAGTCAGGTTGGCATCGATGAAGTCATGATAATGCACGATACGGATCATGTTGCTTGGGCGGCATCAAATGCCAATCTCTCGTTGCTGCCTTCTCCTGGTGATGAAATGGACATGGGAGATGATGATTCTCACGACCACGATGGAATGGATGGTGAGGAAGAAATGTATGAAGTCGGCCACAATACAGTGACATTCATCATCGATAAGAATGGAAACAAGCGCCTCGTTTACACCGGTTCAGATTGGTCAACTGCGGACTTCATGGAAGACCTGTCATACCTTCTGCACGACGATTCAAGTACTGAAGCAACAAGTGACGAACAATCAGACCACGGGCATTGACCATAATACGCACCCTTCGGGTGCGAACAGTCTTGAACGTGGGCCGACTTCAACAATCCGTGCGACGCCTTGCCCCTCTGCTCGTTCTTCTCTTCTTAATGCCGTCATTTTCAGGCTGTATCGGGGGACCGAGCGTCACTTGGGGGTCCTCCGACGGCGAATATAGTACCAGTTTTAGTTCGGACAGTAGTACCGGATTAACAACAAATTCGATATCTGTGACAAACAAACTGGCCAGTAGTACGTCCCATCATGTCGATGCTGACGAACTTGAACTGGAGGGGTGTGAAAATTCAACATTCTCAATCTCCGGTTGGTTGGTTCAAACCAAAATTTTTGATCAACCACAAACAGCGGATCCAGCCATCACTTCATGGATGGTCATTGAAATGCCATATAGTGAGGCACAAGATGTTGAAGCAGGGACCATTTATGTCTCGGTTGTCAACAGGGAGAAGAATTGGGCCACCCCAAATCTGGCAGAAGGAACTCCAATGATCGACGGAGTTCCTGTTGATGGTAAAGCTAGTGAATTCCCACATCGAAAATGGGCATTGCTGGCCATTGTTCCCGCGAATGAAAACGTGTTTGATGCAGCATTACAGATGACAACGAATCAAGCAATCAAACTGAATGGTTACCTTACCCAAATTGGTTCATCGATCAATGAGGATCAAATCAGTGATTGTCAAATTGATGCATCCAGTCGTGGTTGGAGTGGTCACTTTGTTGTCACATCGATGACATATGGTGATGAAAGAACCGTCAACTCTGAAGAAGCGTACGTTGCCGGCGACATCCCAGTGATCGGCAGAGGCCTGTACACGACCATTCTGTTAATCTCAATCGTGGCATCGGGTGCACTCTACATCTTTTCACGCAACCAGATTATGCTCAATGCGGACACGCAAGCGCAAGTAATGCTCTCAGAGCAACAAATGCGGGCTGGGAAAGCGGCTCGACACGAGGCAGCACGCCACGATGCGCGAATGGCTGCTGTGGCGAAAGCCAAAGAATCAGAATACACTGGAAAACCAACCAAGAAATCGGCAGCTGCGCCGAAATTCGATATCCATGCTGCACTTGCTGAAGGCACACCCGGCTCAAGCACTGGTCATTACGTGGCCGGAAGTTCGGTCACATCTACTGACGAGGCTGAGGCGATGGAGGATATGATTACTGAAATGCAAGAAGAACAGGCATTTGAGCAAGAATTGCAGGAGAAGGGGCTTCGAAATATCATCGGAGATATGCCAAAGGGTGGTATAGGCGGTAAGCGAAAAATCATTGCCACCAAACCACATACTTCACGATTGGAATCTGATTCACCTGAAGCTGAAACTGAACCAAAGCGGAAACCCTCCAGACGAACCCGCAAAACACGTTCGGATGATTCTGAACCTGAACCTGTTGAAGAAGTAGAAGAGGAAGTCGAAGAGCCAACAACTCGACGTGTAGATTCAGAAGTCAATGATGATGGCGATTACAGCGATTTCTCACTATGAACCGTCATTGGGAATCGTCTGCCCACCCCTAACTGTAAGTTGATCAGGAACATACTGAATGATGGTGGGGGTCATCAAACAAGGCTCTCCATCGACCTGAACCCACATCGGAGGGTCATGAGGTGTGTTATTGGGTTGGTTATTCTCGTCGATATTGCGCAGTTCCAAGCGCTTTCCGAGATTGTGAGTGATGCCCCATTTACCAACATGTGTTCCTTTCTTTAGAGGACCCATGATTCGAAGCATTTGGGATTTTGATAGACTAGTTGCGAGAATGATAGACATCGAATCTTCCGTGACACACATACCCGGGGCGACGCGGTATCCGCCACCAAAAGTTTGAGTCATAATCGTGGTGTAAAGTCCACTCATGTCCGTTCGTCCCATCTCAACATCATCGATCTTGAGCCATCCATCTTGTTTCTTCCAACCGAATATACTCTTGATTCCAAGATAGGTGTACTTCATCGTCCCACGAATGTGCTTTCCCTGACCAAGGGTCTTTCGACGAGAGACATCGCTGGTCGTTCCCCCATCTGATTCAAGAAAACCCCAACGTCTAACCATACAATCCTCATCTGCTTCCCCATCCCATTCAGTAGGAGCGGGGGAAGGGTAGTGAGGCAATGCAGGGGCGGGAGCACCATCGATTCTCATGGCACCGACACGACGGTCTACTCCCGATTTCAAGAGAGAAACTGCCTCTCTTGTATTACGAAGAGGGATTCCATGTGCACGTGCGTAATCATTGCCACTGCCCATCGGAATAATCCCGAGAGTAATCGATGAGCCACGCAATCCACTGGCCACCTCATTCATGGTTCCATCACCACCAACGGCAACGACTAGATCGAGGTCTTCTCGATTACGGAGACTGTAGGCTATTTCTGAAGCGTGTCCTGTTCGCTCAGTCCAGATGACCTCGCAATCCATTTCTTCATCCTCAATCTGTTTGGCGATTGTTGGCCAACGCTTCAGAACGGTGCCATCTCGGCCAGCCGGATTCACGATACATGCGATACGGACCATGTATAGGCCAGACCGGCATCCAATCATGAGTCTTCCCCGACCATCACCTAGAAATGAAGAGACCGAAAAGAACGGGTATCTTTCACCCTTCGGAGTAACATGGACATGGCTTGGTCTGAGTTCGATATCGCCTGTATGAGGCGTGCGCTCGAACTTGCTGAACATGGACGTGGACAAGTTGCTCCAAATCCTCCTGTCGGATGTGTTCTAGTTCGAGAGGGAAAAATCATCGCTGAAGGATGGCATGATCATCTCGGTGACCTACATGCTGAACAAGCTGCGATTGCAGATGCAGAAACGCAAAGCGTGACGACAGAGGGATGTTCAGCCTACGTTACGTTGGAACCATGTAATCACTTTGGACTAACTCCACCTTGCACCCAAGCATTACTCTGGGCAGGTGTCGGTGAAGTCATCGTCGCGACAAGAGACCCAAATCCAACCGTTCGTGGTGAAGGAATCAAAGTTCTACTAGATGCTGGAATCACAGTACGCGAGGGCCTTCTCAGGGACGAGGCACAGATTCAGATGCAGGCCTTCATGCACTGGTGTGAATACAAACGACCTTTGGTAACACTCAAGGCTGCGATGGATGCAAACGGTGTGGTGGATGGTGAAGTCCCGGGGCGATTCACCTCTGAAGAAAGTCTGGATGCAGTGCATAGATTGAGACGACAGTGTGATGCCATTTTGGTAGGTGTGAACACAATCATTCGAGATAACCCCTCTCTCAATATTCGACGTGTGCCGCTTGGAAAGAGACGGCAGCCACTGCGCATCGTTCTTGATCGAACGCTGCGAATTCCGATGGATGCAACAGTAATGACCGATGGTCAAGAGACTGTTTTAGTTCACATTCAACAAGATTTGAGAGGGGTTGCTTTGCCAGCTGGAGATGGAGGGGCGGATCTAAACGCTCTACTGGACCATCTTGGTGACCGAGGAGTACAAGAATTGCTGATTGAAGGTGGACCTATTGTATGGAAACATTTCCTCGACGAACAACTTGTGGATCGAGCAATAATAATCCAATCTAAAACCGAACTGGGGGAAGGGCCAGAGAGTGGAATCAATGAGGATAATATCATGGGAGCTGGTCTAGAAATCATAGAAAATATTGATTGGGGGGGAGATTCGGTCACCCTTTGGAGTCGACCAAATTTATCTTGGCCGTCTCAAGATTGGCTTTGAAGTTCAGAATCCAATCGCTTCAACATCATCAATAACGCTGGGGGGGCGTCTGGGAAATCTTCTCGATGTGGACAAAGAGTATCGAGAAAAGCCTCATCATCGGCATTCAAAATCAAGGGATAGGTACGACAACCAATCGGGCGATTCTCATAGATTGAACAGAGGCCTGGTGCTTTAGAGTCATCAGATACAGTATCAAGAAAAACACAGGCTTCAGTTACTGGATTATTCAGAAGAATTCGGATACCTGATTCTTCTTTACTAAATTGATTGGGATGCTGGCCCGTTGTTGTTGCCAAGCGAAGGACATCGCTGGGGGAAAGAGGCATCTCCGTTTTTCGACAACAGAAACTGCAGTTTTTTTCCAGACAAGGTGAGTTCGGCCATGTCCCCATTGAATCCTCCTCTTCGTTCCGACGATTTGAAGGAGGAGGTACGACCCCGTTGGAAATGGGCGGTTAGGGTAGTCTGGATATCCTGATGGGCTTCGGACCCGTCGACGCGGGTTCGAATCCTGCACCGCCCACTCTGATTAGTCCAGGTTTGCATGAATGAGCATTCTCGCGAGGCTGCGATGAACACGAATGGGTGTTGTTGAAACGATTCTCCAACCTGATTTAGCAAAGGCATCAGAAATTTCTGTCCATGATTTTCCGAAAGATTGTCCCTCATCGATTGGGCCGAAGAACACGGTAGGCGGCCATGGAATCAATGTAACCAAATTCGCGTGTTCAGAAGCCACAGACTTGCAGGAAGAAAGTGCACCACATAGCAATTCGAAACCGTCAGCTGATTTCCATGCATTTCTCCCATACGGTGGATCAAATGCAAAACCATCGAAGGTTCCATCCCAGATTTCAGACAACTCAACTGCGGAGCCATTTCGAATCTCAAAATTCCCTTTCCCACCTCGTCCCTGTGCCCAAGCAGAATTTTCACGCGTTCCCGTGACCATTGGCCATGCCAGGTCACTTCCGCAACAATCGAGACTGCAGAGAACACCCTCAACGATGAGCCCCCCTGTTCCACAAAATGGATCGAGAAGACGGCCGCCTTCAGGGCAGGCTAGATTGACCATAGCGCGAGCGAGTTTGGGGTCTAGACTGATTGGTTTGAAGAATGGACGATTTGGTGCTGTTCTCTGTGCCCAATCATCACCATCATGGATGGTCAGACCCCACGCAACAACTGGTTCAGCCTCAAATTCATGTGGATGAGTCGAACGATTTGATGGAGCGAGCAAATGGATTCTAAGGGTGATATCTGGATTGGTGAGGTCAATTTTCCTTCCTGCTTCAACCAATTTACCTCCTATTTCACCCGCAATCTCTTGGCCTGACCAGCCATCAATCTTCTCTCCTGTTCGACTTGATTTCACGGCAACTGAGCCACTTAGATTCAAATCAAGAAATGCCTCAGCTACGGTTTCGATGACATTGCCAACTGAAACAATACCACCAGGACTCAACACTTCAGAAATTAAACTAGATCGGGAAATCAATCGAAGCGCATCAGATGCATCACAAACCAGAGCATTAGCATGAACGAACTCAAAGGATTCAATCAACTGCTCGGCTTCTTGGCGAAATAAACTCGGATGCCAACCCGCCCCTATTACCACTGAATTAGTCATGATGGGAAGCCCTCTCCTACGCGCGCGTCTGTGCTGCTACGCAGCACACACCTCGCCTTAATCCTATAACGGTCCCACGTCTCCCCTCGGACCATGCGCGAGGGAGGAAGAGCAGCACTGGTCATATTCGCCGTGCTGTTATTTGCAAGTTTGGTTGCAACCATTCCAACGAGCGCCCAAGAACCCGGTGTCGGTGTGATGCAATCGGAAGATGCTAGAAATCTCACATACGAACAAAATACGATGTATCTCTACGGAAATTCAGATGAAGAGCGCCAAGAAACATGGCCAATGTGGACCCATTCCGCAACATCTGATGTTGAATCAGATGATACTGTTGGAGAAGGAAATGTGGGTGGGGCAAATAATGGAGGAGGTTCAAGGGAATTTGTATGGGATGGTTCAAATCCCCCTTCTGAACCAGTTCCAATCGATACATCGGTCCCAATTACAGGTGCAATCAAACTACAAATCATTTGTAATTGGGAACAAAATCAATGCACAAAACAAGTTACAATAGTTCTTCGGTTAGGAAGCAAGGATATTGCGCAAGTCTCCATTGACACACCGGATGAGGATGATTACTATTATTTTGAATTCTATCATCAAATTGAAGAAGTGCCTGCAGGAGAAACCTTCGGAATTCGACTTTCATTCCAAAAACCAGGTCAGCCTGGAGACGGTTACAATCTAGATCTTGGACGTGATAATTCTTGGATGGAAATTCCTGTTCTTGAACCGTATCAAGAGACTATCCCGGGCTTGGATAACCCGGATGGCTATGCCTCACCTTATTCAGAAGCCAGTGGCTTCAGGGTAACTGACACCAATTCGACGTCATTTTTCGGTCTCATTTTTTGGGGGGTATTGGGCATTGGCGTTTTCGTTGGAGGGTTTATGTTCCTACCACCCATTCCCTTCAAGGAACTCACAATTCTATTCACTGGACTTGGAATATTGGTGTCTATGTTGATTGCTCCAATCGTAGCCGGACCCTTAGCGACAGGTATGGCTGCTAACCCTGATGATCCTGATGTTTGGACCGCGGAAGAAATTGCTCAATTGGAAGAACGCGATGGAACATTTCTAGGAGATGAAATGGTAGAGGGGTACACCTTCACATTCTATGCCGAATATGATAATGTGTACACCACCAAGGATGGCGCAGAGACAATCACTGGGCTCGGCCATGAACAATATGGGGATATTCTCGGTGACCCCGATATCAGTCAAAGAGGAAGAGAATATGTACAATTGTTCTTCTCTTTGTTCCATATGGATTTGACATCAGGTCAAGCCATTACCGCTGAGATTACAATTGTCAATGTAACTGTGGATGGAGAAACCGTATTCTTACCACAACACATTGAACATCCAAACTCACTCCAAGAGGTGACTGTCGATGGAGATACGAGTTTTAGATACGCTATCCCACATAATCTCTGTACGATATATGGTGAAGATTCAACATGGGGTAAATTCGCACACATTTCCACTGTTCTCGGGATTCTTCTGGGTGGTATCGGATTCTGGATGGCATTCAGAGGTAATGCGTCTGATGAAGATGACGAAGACTTTGAAGATGATGATGAGTGGGACGACGAGGATGAACTCGACGAACTTGAAGACATTTGAGGCGGCTTGAATGGGCTGTAATCTAAGGGACCTCGCTTCGCCTTCAGCCATAGAAATGAGCGACCTCGCGGGTGAGCGCATCGCGGTGGATGCATTCCTCACCGCATACCAGTTCATCACCAGCCTACGCGCGCGCGGGGATGGAAAGGATGGAACTTACCTGCGTGACAGCAGTGGACGCCCAGTCTCACATCTGATGGGATTTCTCGATCGAAGTTCTGCACTAGTCGGGGCTGGAATAGATCCCGTATTCGTCTTTGATGGTCGACCCCATGAGCTCAAGTTTGAAACGTTGGCAGGGCGTAAGGAACGACGAGAAAATGCGAGAGAGAAATGGGAAGCCGCCGTTGAGGCCGAGGATTGGCAGGCTGCGGGCAAACTCGGTGCACAGGTCGTCTCGTATACACGTGAAATGGTGCAGGAAACCAAGCAGTTGCTCGATCATCTAGGAATCGCTTGGATTGAGGCTCCCATGGAAGCGGAGGGGGCAGCCAGCGTCTGGTGCCGCCAAGGACAAGTTTCTGGTGTAGCCAGTCAGGACTGGGATGTTCTACTGTATGGGGGACCGGTGATGATTCGAAATTTGACCAGTCATGGAACACGCAAATTTGGACGCGTGGTTACTGCGGAGCGTATCGTACTCGATGAACTCCTTGAAGACCATGGCATTACCCATGAGCAACTGGTCGACCTTGGCATCATGGTGGGTACTGATTTCCATCCCGGTATTCGCGGAATTGGACCCAAGACTGGACTGAAACTGATTAAGGAATACGGAACGATTGAAGCAGTCTGCGAAGCCAAGGAGAAGGATATTCCCGAGAGACTGGAAGAGATTCGAGAATTGTTCTTGAATCATCCTATTCAGGGTGACTTGCCTCCGTCTGGCATGGTCGATGAAGAAAAACTCAGACATTTTCTCATCGATGAACGTGAGTTCAGTGAGCGACGTGTCGCTCGTGCTCTAGACCGTATGAAAGCCGGTGGGCGAATGCGTCAGAAGGGACAATCAACACTTTTCGACTTCTAAATCAGCGGTGCAATCATAGCCACCTGTGTCTGGAACATACACAATGGAAGAAGCGATTACAGTTTCCGATCGTGATTCTTTCTTCCAACATCCCCAGTTCTGGAAGGGGTTGTTCTTGCTTGCAATTGTTTTGAATCTAATTGCAATCTTCACTAGCGATTTGGGCCTTGATGCTCATGTGGAAGGTGCCTATGTTGAAACAGAAAATGGCTGGACCCTAGATTGGGGAGATGTCAGAACCGAAGATCCGTTAGCCTCAGACCCTTCAAACGCACGGGAAGTACCGATGAGCAGTATCGCACCTGGAACAATGATGTCGTTTGCTGTATTGGGTATGATTATTGCAATACTCGTCGCTGTTCGAATGGATTACAGTCGTGAAACCATCACTGTATTGATGCTAAATCCAGCCCTCATCTTTTCGATAGGTAGGGGTTACTCAGAATACGGCTATCTTGCCATGATTGGCATCGCATGGGCCCTGTGGAGAATGTCAAGAAATTACGAAGCTGAACGAGGAATTATTGCCCGTGTAACTGCGATTGTGCTTGCATCGATGCTCATATTGCTCGTGTTGGTTCTCAAATGGAAGATTGAACCCCTATCACTGTTCTTCCCATTGCTGGGCTTGACTGTGGTGGGGATTTTCATCGATCGTGCACCAGAGGATTGGTTCAATCCACAGAGAGTGATGTTTGCTGGATTCGGATTCGGGCTGTTAAGCGTCGTTGTAATGGGTGTGTTAGGATATGGCTCATTCTCCGTTGTGACGACTGAGCCGGTTCGCTTCATCCAAGCATTGCCCATCTCGATATTCGGCGTCATCATTGTCTATGGTATGGTTGGAATGGTTCTGTGGCCATTTGCTAGGGATACCTGGCGAAAAATGGCTGAGAATGATGATCGATTGACTGGCGAACTATCGTTGTTCATTGGAACGATGGCTGGCGCCATCGTGGCCTATGTGGCCTGCCTATGGACCTACGAATCTATTCTATGGAATTCTGAATGGCCATGGCATATGTGGACCATGGGCAACAACGGACGATACATCACAATCTTGGCCATTCCATCCTATCTCTTGATCAAACGAGTCAATGGGGAACTAAACTGGTCTAAACAAAAAGCAATCATGGGTGTATTGATGATTCTACCAATCTCTCTAGCGGCGGGTTTGCACGGTCAGACATACTGGACTGATGAGGCGGCCGAAGTGCTGTCAGACAACATGGCGGATGGTGAGGATTTCGTTTTCGTTCACGATGCGACATTAGGCATGCATTATCTCTACACTTTCCATTCTCACATCGATGATGTCACTGAACGAGATATCACTGGACACTGGCGTGCCCCTGATTCAGGATGGGAAGAGGAATTGTTTGCAGACACACCTATGGAAAATCGTGGAGATCTGTCCATTGTTGAGTGGGTCGTGCTAGCGCCAGAAATCGAATGGGAAGAGGTTCCTGACGGTTGGTATCAAACGAGTGGACATGCCGATTTCATGAACGGTGGAGGTGAGTGGCAATTGTGGACCACTCACAGTGAACTCGTTGAAACGTGAGAGGCCCCCGCTCTGGCCGAAGCCAAAATGGGGGCACTCAAATTCAACTGCTCAAGCGTTCTTATCGTTCTGAACTTGCTTACGCACAGCTTGTGCTGAGTTCTTTGTGGCTTGCATTGCCTTCCGAACGCGGGTGCCCGCGGCAGAGTTGCCTCTGTCGTGCTTTGCAGCATCACCGAGTGCTTCATTCAACGTGTCAATCATTCCTTGTACCATATCCGCTACAGACATAGAACCCGCCCTCTGAAGACCGCTCTTAATCATTCAGTATTGGACTTCGGCAATTTGATGAAAAAAACCACGATTAGGGCATGGAATCAAACTTGCCGTATGTGTCAGGGCAAAGCCACTTTTGTAAGCCGAGCACCGCATGGCGCGAATCCTGAAAGCCGATTAGGATGTTCGAACAAACGAACTGTCAGCCTGCATGGTCCAAGCAGATCCATCTGGTGCCAGATATACGGTCTCCCCTACGTGGCCGGTAACATACTGACCGCCAGGTGTGAGGTGACTGTAATCGGGTACTGATTGTGCAACTGGTGCTGCTGCTGTGGCCATGGCCACGGGTGGTGCTGCTGCTGCTGCTGGAACCTCAAAGGCAGGTTGTGCCGTAGCCCAATCGACCTGCTCTTCACGGCCACCACGGAGTAACATGGTACCAAGAACTCCTGCAACCAACATCAGAACGATGAGGCCCACAAGTGCGATGATGACAGTTGTGCTCATGCCACCCTTGGATGAGGTTTCATCTCCATCTCCAGTCTGCTCGTTGTCTCCATCATCTGTTCCTTCAGTTGGATCTTCAGTACCTGGTTCCTGTGCAGCTAGATAGGAAATCCAATCGGATTCGTAATCAAATCCATCGGCGCCGATTGCCGTCACCTGAATTTTCACTTCATCAAAATTGGATAGAGATGCAGCATAAGTCGGATCTGGGTTGACTGCCACAAATGTGTGTCCAGTCTGGGCGTTTGCAGAATCAATGGATTCGATTTGCTGCTCCCAGCAGATGCCACTATTGACATTGCAAATCTGCCATTCTACCTCAATTTCCGTCAATTGAACATCACTCAATTGAACGATGAAGATTGTGGGGTTCTTTCCAAAGTACATGTCCGTCACTGCGATGTCGATGTCACCAGTACTACCATCGGTACTCCAAACCAATTGGATGCTATCGACGACATTGATGAGCAGAAGGGACTCACTACTGTCACCGTGGGAATCCTCTGCAGACAGCAGGATGTTGTATTGACCGGCAGTGCTGTAACTCACTGTGAGCATTCCTGAAATTGGATTGTATTGGAAATTCGAGTCGGTTGGGACGGAAGCCCAAATCTCTGCATCGTCATCGTCGATGTCCATTAGACGAGAGGAAAGATCCAATTCAAGGGTATGACCAGCTTGAACCATTAGATTGTCCAAGCCTGTTGCATCAAAGCGTGGTGCGTCGTTGACATTTTGCACGTGCACATGGATTGGGGTCTCACTGAGTTGTCCATCCGCATCGGTTGCACGGATTGTGATGACAACGCTACCAAAGGCATCGTCATCGATTGCGCTTACCATCAAGGTGTTGCCGTAAATTTCGGCAGTGAGGACAGTCGCTGGCTCGACAGAGACAATAGCCAATGTGAGATCCATGACACTAGATGGATTACCATTCGAGTCGGTATCAGACAAGTACTGAGCGAGGCTCAATTGTGAACTGCCGCCCTCATCGTAGGATTGTGCGGGAACACTTGACCAACGAGGTTGCCCATTCTCAATCACATTGAACAAGAGAGTTCCAGTGTTGGTATCCTCTCCATCGTTGATTGATATGCCCAATCCCTGAGGTTGTGGGTTGCCCATGCTGTCCCACTGCATTGTTTCAAAGTTGACTTCAATCTCGCCTGCAGAAGCATGCCATGCGATGAACGATGGGTCGTTGCTGGAAATAATCAGATTGCTCAACTCAGTTTCAGCATCGCAGACAAGACCTGCGAGGGGGACGCGTTCATTGGTCTCCACCTTCACAGTAGGTAGACCAGGGAAGGAGGGACAATCTATTGGGGCATTCTCAGGTTGGTTCGGATCGACCACGACGGGTATACCATTCATCAGACTGAAAGCTGCAGACATGGATGACCACTCACTGGTCTGGCCTCGGTTGTCAGTTAGACGTGCACGTACGTCGTAATCACCGCTGCTTGCGGTCTGAATCGGATTGACTGTGAACACATACCGCTCGTACGGAGTTCCCGCTGAGGTCAAACTCATTGGATCGGTCACCCAGGTGCTTTCCCAGATGTTCAAGCCGGAAGGCGATACTTCGAATTCCGGAGTCATCGTTGCCAACGTGTCAACATTGTCACGTGCACTTCCAGTAACATCGAAGTCGAGTGTGCCGCCTCGTGGAATCGCCGTGTTGCCATCTGCGAGGGGAGTATCCGCACTCGGGATGTAATCGTGGCTGATCCACTTATCAAAACGGTTGTTCACTACGGGGTCTTTCTCACCCTGAGTGTTCGACAAACGGACACGGAAGGATTCGAGACCATTCGGGTCCATGGTTATTCCAGTGGTGTCAAACTGTACGTTGACAGTTTGCGTTTGACCGACGTTGAGGTTGTTCAAACTGGTGGCTTGGCCGATAGCGTTTTCAGTTGCCCCTTCAACGTGGTACAATTGAATGGACCCACCTTCAGAGTAGTCCTCTGTACCGGTGTTCGTAACTGTTCCCTCAATACTCAGAGTCTCCCCTGCAAGGAAACCCTCGTAATTAGAATCAAGATTGGTGATGGTGAGGGCTGTTACCGAGAGATCCATCGGATTCATGGTTGAATCGCCTGCTGTGAAGACGTTGTTGTACGTAGAGGACGGTCCGTCCAGGAGGGCAGCAACCGTATTGAAGTTCTGAGCTGCAGTAGAACCGCCATACGCTCGAGCTGTACTAATCGGCTCTTGCCATGAAAGTGTGGCCGGAGTGTTTGGTGACAATTGCACAGTACGGAAAGCGTTGTTTCCAGAGTTCAATAGCCACTCTCGAATGACGTTGTGCGGATGAGTCGTTCCGTCATTGTAGGTGTCAGGTGAGATGTGCTCTGTGACGGCGGCTAGGACGTGGACCGTTACACTGGGTGACGAACCAAGGTAGGTTGCAACCACATCAATGTCCATGTTGTTGCCATTGACTGTCTGAATCACTGCAACAGAATAATCGTTCACATTCTGCATGTTTCCACCAGAGGAGAACTGGCTATCGTACGCTGTGGTTCCGGATGCGGCACCCACGACGTGATAGGTGCCTGAAGATGCATCGCCGAAAGAGGCCGTCGGAATTCCTGTGCTCGTAGACATCACGTGACTTCGACGATTGAGCGGATCTGGTGGGTATGAACCACCGGACTCAAAGTACGATAGAAAAGTAAACTCATCGGGGAAGTTGTTATTCAATGCGCTCATCGAAGGTGAGCCACCATTTTGGCAAGGTCCACACCAGTCCGCACCGACATATTCAGCAAAGACCGCATGACCAGGGCTGGTGGCGAATTGAGGTTCAGTTTGTTCCAGCAGTTCAGGGGTTTCATTTTCTATTTCGCTGAAGTCCAAAACACCATTCATCGATACCAAGACCATGATGGTTGCAATCAGCAAAGTATTCACATAGCGAGCGCTCATGGTTCCTCCTGTAAGGAGGATGCTATAAAAACACCGTACAGGCGTCATTTGCTGATATTTTTTGGATAAATAGGCTGTATATTGGGGACTAGGGCTTAAGTGGCCTCTCAGCCAAGGAAGGAGTAATGGATATAATGACCAAACCAACGGGCTATTCAAAGGGACCTCGGGGTATCGGGCAGAAATGATGCATCCGAGATGGTTTGGTGGAAGAAATGAGTAAATTCGATTATGTCATCAGCATCGGCGGTGCGGCTGGACAGGGTATCGCAACTCCAGGGAATATTCTCGCTCGTCTTTTTGCTCGTCAAGGCATCCACATGTATGCTTACAACGCTTACCAATCGATCATCCGAGGCGGCCACTCCTTCCTCACTGTACGCTGTAGTGACAAATTAGTCCGTACTCACGGTGATGTCATCGATCTGATGATTTGCCTCAATCAAGATACCATGGACAGACATCTCGAGCACATGAGTGAAGGAACTGCGGTAATCTACAACAGCAACACAATCAATCCAGGAGAACCTGCGGACGGCGTTCAACTCTGTCCAATGGACGTTGGAAAACTGGCGGGCAAGGGGGCAAACAAACTGATGCAAAATACGGTTGCGATTGCTGTCGCTTGCCAACTGCTTGGAATTCAATTCTCAGCACTTGAGGAGGTCATCAACTTCCAATTTTCAGGCAAGAGTGAGGAGCTGATAGCCGAAAACGTGCGCGTTGCCAAAAGTGCCTATGACCACTCGGTCGCAACTTTTCAACCAGCTTCACAGCAGATGCCCACTGGAGGAGAACCACTCGCCGTGTGGAGAGGAAACGAAGCGTTCGCCATGGCAGCCGCAGGTGCCGGTGTCAAGTTCTACTGCGCATATCCGATGAGCCCATCCACAGGCATCCTACACTGGATGGCAGAAAACGCCCGTGAATTGGGCATCATGGTGCGTCAGGTGGAGGACGAAATAAGTGTCATCTGCATGGCCATAGGAGCTGCGCATGCAGGCTGCCGTTCGATGTGCGCCACCTCTGGTGGTGGATTTGCGCTAATGACCGAAGCTATTGGCGAGGCTGGAATGATGGAAATTCCCGTCGTTGTTGTAGATGTACAGCGCGCTGGACCTTCAACAGGAGTGCCGACCAAGACCGAGCAAGGTGACCTTTGGCAGGCACTCGGTGCTAGTCAGGGAGACTTCCCCAAACTTATCCTCGCTCCTAGCAGCCCACTAGACGGGTTCCAGACAATCCCTGAGGTGTTCAACCTCACTGACAAATACCAACTCCCTGCAATCATCCTATCCGATCTACTCATTTCAGACGAAACATCTACCATTGATCCCAAACTGCTCGACATGCATCCAATCATCGACAGAGGGGAACTCATCACTAAGGCTGGAGAAGAAGCGGGGTCATATGAGCGATACAAATTCACGGACAGTGGTATCTCCCCGCGCGCGCTCCCGGGTATACCTGGGTACGAGCATGTGGTCGCCAGTGATGAACAGATGCCCAGTGGTATACTCATCAGCGACGAGTTCACCCATCCTCACAAACGCCGTGCAATGTTGGAGAAGCGTCAACGCAAGATGGATGGGCTGCTGGCTGAACTGGCCCCTCCTGTCATCACCGGTGCCCCTGATGCCGAGGTGACACTCGTCGGTTGGGGCTCGACCGCCGATGTGATTCAAGAATCCATTGAACAACTAGCGGCGGCTGGGATCGTCGCCAATCATCTCCATTTCAAGTGGATGGTTCCGTTCCATGCAGATGAGGCAACTGAACTGCTGTCATCCTGCAAACGCACCATCATTGTTGAGAACAACTACACCGGGCTCTTCCATCGTTATCTACGAGGTGAGACTGGATTCACAGTGGATGGTCACATCCGCAAGTATGACGGCGAGCCATTCAAGCCGCATCACATCACGGCCGCGGTTCAAGATCAACTAGCAGGTGGAGATGCAATATCTGTGCCATATGAAGAAATCATTGTCTGAGAGGTGAAAAAATGAGCGATACAAATGTAGAATTCGGCCTGAAACCCAAGGACTTCAAGGGGAAAGTGGATCCTGATTGGTGTCCGGGATGCGGGGATTTCGGCGTTTTGAGTGGACTGCAGCGAGCGGTTGCAGAACTTGGCCTAAAGCCTCATCAAATTCTCACAATTAGTGGAATCGGGTGCTCATCAAACTTCCCCGGATTTTTCAATTCTTATGGTATGCACACGCTGCACGGTCGGTCACTGCCGCATGCCTCCGGTGCCAAATTGGCGAATCACGAAATGAATGTCATTGTAACTGGAGGCGATGGAGACGGATACGGCATAGGAGGGAACCACTTCACCCACACCAGTCGCCGTAACCTCAACATATTGTACATCGTAATGGACAATCAGATTTACGGACTCACAACCGGTCAAATTTCACCCACCAGCGAAATTGGCATGAAGACCAAAAGTACACCATTCGGCAGTGTCGAACTACCCATCAATCCAATTGCGAGCGCAATCACAGCAGGAGCAACTTGGGTGGCACGTGGTTACACTGGCAACATGAAACAATTGACTCGATTGATGATCGAAGGAATGCAGCACAATGGATTTGCCCTTCTAGACGTATTCAGCCCTTGTGTGACGTTCAACAAGGTCAACACCTACAAGTTCTTCAAACAACGAGTGCAGCCTCTTGAAGACATCGATCATGATTCAAGCGATTGGAAAGAAGCAATCGAGAAAGCAATGGTGTGGGGGGATGTTATCCACACAGGTCTCTTCTTTGAGACCAACGCTCGATTGACCCTTGAAGAGCAGGAGCCGGTACTAGACGAAGGCGGCCCTCTTGCCTACCGTGAACTTGGCCTCAGTAAGGAAGAGACTGAGCGTGTTGTCTCACGTATGATGTGAACATGAAACGCCTACCCTTGGTTCAACCAAGGCCCTGTATTTCACTGGCTAATGGTGGGGTCCATTTGCCATGCTTTCGACTATGATCCAGTAAATGCCAGTAAAGTGCAATGGTATCTTCCATTTCAGGTTCATTCGTAATTGAAACAGAATTTTTCTTCCACACTTGCTTTGCGAATAATGAAAATGGAAACAGACTCAAGGCTGGACCACAAGCCGGTCCCATTTGAGATGTGAGCCACGGCCGTTCGACAACACCAGAACTTTCCATGGCATCCTTCACTCGATTCCAGTCGCCACCCATTTTGCGGTTGACCCATCTTGAAGGGTTGACAGATGAATCCAAGCGGAAACCTGTAGCAGCCAACGGTCCCGCCATCCAAGGTGCAACATAACCCCCGGGTGCTCTGAACCACGGGCGCCAAGAGGATCCGGCATAGGCTGAGATTCGATCTCTAGATTCAATCAGCATCTCTGAAAATTCAACCACGGCTTCCGGCCATGCTGACCAGCAACGATGACCCCATCCATGACAAGCGATGAGGATATTCGGCATGGTCAACAAAATATCCATTCGTTTAGTGAATTCTGGACAATCCAACTGTTCTGCTATGAGGAACAATGTGACCTGTGGACCATCGCTCACCCATTCGATGAAACGATCTGTGGCGTTCAACAATCGTGGTGATGCTCGGTATCCTTCAGTACGCCATGTTGGCATCTGCTGGAAGGAGCGATGAGGATGACCTCTGTGAGATGGAAGATGGGTTTCATCATCAGTATCGACACTCAACCATGCACTCATTGTGAATCCTCCAACGGAAGTCGGGGGATAATCCAACAGTCATGTATCACTAACTGGCCAGCAACTTCGACCTCAGTCTTATGCTCCAAATGATGACCATGCCATCTCTGAACTGCAGATTCAGCGGTGCGAACACCAGCTTGATTGATGGGATTGACTCTGATTTCAACCGAGGTCAAACCACCGCGACCAATCCAATCAAGGACTGCGTCAATCGATTTACTGGCGATGCCCTTACGCTGACAACTTTTACGAATCCAATAGCCGAGGTTCCAATGCCCTTCAATCAAATGAGGGGTATAATCGAGTGCAATCAAACCAGCAATCTCTCCTGAGAATTCGACGGCCCAATGATAGGATAATCCCCCAGCACCGTATTGTTGAACATCTTGAAGATATTCTTCAACTTGAGAGGGGATTGGTTCCTCTAACTCCAGCCAGGGCATCGCTTGGTAAATTTCGTCACCACTCTCGTCCATGGCTTCTATTATGTCAGAAAGATGAACTGGACCTGCAGGTAATAATCGCAGATTCATGTCGCACTCTATTGGAGTGATTGGACGCACGATGGTCCCATGTGCCGAAGGGGCTTATGCCTTCAGGCAAGGAGATATTGAACTGCCTTGGCTACTTCAGGCGAATCTGGATATTGTCGTTGAGCTGATTCAATCATGCGGCGCATGACTTCTTCCTGCTCAAATCGCTTCAGCAGAACACCGACATGAAACACCAAGTCGACTCGATCTCCAAGATGTGGGCCTAGACTGACCATGGTTCGCTTTGAAGCATCTATATCTCCACTCTTTACAGATTCCATGGCATCCCTCAAGGTCTTGCGTACGGTGGCATCATCCCATGCATCCGACTGAGGCCATGGCCATATTCCAAGAGGGGCTGGTTCGGGGGCACTGTTTGGTTTAGGCAATTCTGGAACCGCTGGAACCGCTGGAACCGCTGGAACCGCTGGAACCGTTGGAACCGTTGGAACCGTTGGAACCGTTGGAACCACTGGAACCACTGGAACCGCAGGAACTTCTGGAATTACAGGTATTGCTGGAACTTCCGGGATGGCTGGGGCAGGAACAGGGACTGGGGCTGGTTCGAGCGGTGGGGGTGATTCGGGCTCAGCCACCGAAGGTGTTGGAGAAGGGTCGACGGCAATAGCGCCATTTTCCATATCATCGGGAATTGCTGAGGCTGATTGCACCGGTTCGATATCAGCGCTCTCGGTCATTTCGACGAGTTTGACTACAGGAGCACTATACTCCTCTTCCTTGAATGCGAGATCCGGTCCTTCACCAACATCGAATTTCGTGACATTCTTCGGTGCATCTGCTGCTGTGAGAACATACTCTTCATCTTCCAGATCCTGATCCTTGACACGAGCAACCTGTTGAGGAGCATCGAATTGATGTTCCATTGAAACAGATTGATCAACCTCGACCTGTCCATCATCATCGTATTGAGAAACTTCAACCGTCATATCATCCATCGAGAATGCGTGTTTAGTCCAATCGACGAGGGGGCTATCATTGGCATCTTCATCTTCTTCTTCTTCTTGAAGAAGCGCATCGAATAAATCACCGCTTTCCTTTTCGGTAATTTCTGATACAGTCTGACGATGAGCTGCAACTGTAAATTCGTAGTAACAACGTGAACACGATTCGGCCTCCTCAGCGTTCAACAATTGACAAAGCGGACAGATTTGGCCATCGACCTGTTTCTTCCGCTTTCGGCCGAAAATTGTCCCACCCAAAATGAGGGCGCTCTCAATTCCTGTATAAGATTCGCTGCCCCCCGCTTGAAGGATAGTAGGTTCAATGTGTTGACCCCTTAGGGTCAATCAATGTGGTGGGAGGGTCCAAAGGCAGCCGAGTATCTGGACCTTCCATGGCAGACCGGAAAGGGAAGGTGCGTCGCATTAAACGCGGACCCCCAGCAGGTTCATCCACACATTCAGAACGAAGAGAAGAAGATGATGGAATCTCTTTTCCACGATCACAAGATCACTTTGAACGATTCAATCGACTCATCGATTGGGAATTGGAAGACGAAATGTATGCAGTTGAGGAACGTCTTCGAAAATGGGGACGTGCTCGATTGATTGAGAATGGAATCACTCTCTATGATTTAGAAGGACGAAATGATGGGTGGCTCTTTGGAGAACGCGTCGTCAAATTGTTCACAAAAAGTGAGGCGCTTCCCCATCACCGATTTCGGCATGGAGATATCGTGACTCTTTCTCGAAAGAATCCACTCAAAGAGAAAATAATTGAAGGCACCGTTTTGTCTCGTTCTCGAAAATTCATTCGTATTGTCGTCAATGAACAACCGGCAAAAATTCGTTCCGATACCTGGCGACTTGATCGAGGAGCGAATAGAGTGGCTCACGATCGCATGGCAGCAGCAATTGAATCTCTGTTCGGTGACGAGAGTTCAACTCTTCTTCGTGAACTCATCTATGGGCAAGTTAGGGATATGGAAAGTAGCTCTTCTCGGCCGGCGAATTTGGGTGGAATTCAGAAACGTCTGATGGCGCAAGCCAACCACTCAGGCAATCTGAATCCAATTCAATCGAAAGCATTCGCGAATGCGATGGAATATCGTCTTTCTCTGATTCAAGGCCCCCCCGGTACAGGGAAGACGCACACGGCCGTACGAATTCTAGCAGCTTGGGCACGCAATGATGCTGGTCCAATATTGGCTGTTGCAGACTCCAACGTGGCGGTAGACAATCTGTTGGAAGGACTGTTGGAACAGGGTGTCAAAGCGATTCGACTTGGGCAACCTGTCAAGGTTCGAGAATCATTGAGAGATGCGACGATGGCCGCCCAGATGGAAGAACACCATCTTCGCGAAGATGTTGATATAATCATTGAACTCAATGAAAACGCCATGCGAAGATTGCCTGCCCTCAAAGGTAAGGAGAAAGGATTGGCACATCGTGATATCAAAAAAGGATGGAAGGAAGTTCGACGCATTGAGAATCAAATGCGTGACGATATTCTAGAACATGCTCAGGTCATCTGTGCAACCTGTGTGGGCACAGGGAATTTCTTGTTGGATTCGCGTCGGTTCCCGCTTGTTCTTCTCGATGAAGCAACACAGGCAACAGAGCCGGCTTCGCTGATTCCATTGACCAAGGGCGCACGACATGTTGTGCTGGTCGGCGATCATCATCAGTTACCACCGACGGTCATCTCTCGACGAGCGGAAGAAGGGGGGCTTGCGTGTTCATTGTTTGAACGTCTGGTTGCACTTGGAGCACCATCGACCATGCTCACAACACAATACCGAATGCATCCAGTCATCAGAGAATGGCCAAGTGAAAGATTCTATGGTGGCGAATTGGAAGATGGGGTCACCGCTGAAGAAAGAACGGCTCCAGCAGGTTTCATCTGGCCGGATTGGAACGCACCGGTGGCGTTCATCCCAGTTGAAGGTGCGGAAGATACCAGCCCCGATGGGTCATCCAAGCAGAATATGGATGAGGCGGCTTTGGCTGTTCGAGTTGTCGATATGTTGCTCTCGGGGGGCGACATCACGTCGCATGATATCGGTGTGGTCACCCCGTATAGTGGACAGGTTCGACTGTTGAATGATTTGTTTGAAAGCGCCGGGGGAAGAGAACAACATGAACGATACCATGGCTTGGAAATCAAAACCGTAGATGGTTATCAAGGACGAGAGAAAGATGTGATTGTTCTCTCCGCAGTACGTGCGAACGAAGCAGGAGAATTGGGTTTCCTTACCGACCGACGAAGATTGAACGTAGCCATAACTCGAGCACGGAGAGGTTTGATTGTACTCGGCCACGCACGCACACTGAGAAACGATTCAAGTTGGGCTTCATGGTGTGATTGGGCCTCAGAACGTGGTCTTGAAGCGTATCACGTTCTCCACATGTGACATTAAGGGCAATTCACGCGGTAGAAATCGAGGCGAGAGGATGGGGCATGAAAATCCAATCTCGACGTATGGAAAAGGGCCGACACTGGCCAAAATTGCCGTTCAAGCAGAACAGGGGCACTGGCCTGTCCCAGAGGGAACAATTCTCGCACCCCTATGGAAACGCATTTCCGCTTACATTCTCGATACTATGGTTGTAATGGGTGTCCTTCTCATCGCAACTGGATCTTGGATTGCTTACGCATGGAATCTGGGTGCACTATTGAGTTCAGAATGGGCATTTGTCTTGGTCAATTGGGCTCTCATTCTATGTTTCAATTATCTTTACCACAAGTACACTGTTCATGGAATGGGCCGTTCGCTGGGACAGCGATGGTTCGGTTTGGCTGTCGTTCGGGAGGACGGGGAGCCTCTACAACGAATAGATTGTGGGCGTAGGGCAATCTCAAAATTACGTTATCTCATACCCGGATTCAATTTAATTTTCTTGTTCATAGACGGGAAGCATATTCATCGTAGGCACACACATCAGTCAAGCATCGACCTCGCCTGTGCCAGTATTGTTGTCATCGCAAATTCTCTTCCTCCCGCGAAACGTCACAGTCTGCGCTGAACGGAGCGGGATTCAAGTAGCGGCGATGTGTCGACGAATCATGGCGCAGCGCAGCATCTCATCGAATGGTGTAACGGCAACGCTCTGGGCTGTCGTTGAAGAAATAGATGAGGATGACGAAGATATTCTTGAAGTGACCATTGATGTGGTCAATGATTCTAATTGGGATTTGTGGGATATCAGCGGAGACATTCGAGCCATGGATGGTACGCATGCGCACTCACGTGGATCCCCCGATCGAATTGGTTCAGGGGATAATGATGAACTCAAATTCTGGGTTCCTTCGGATACTGGTGCTTGGTTGTTCAAAATCGAATTCAATACAGATTCCGGGGCCGGAACCGTTGAACTGGGGCCCTTTGCAAATGATTTGCGAATCGCGACGACATCTCGACCTACACGCATTTCGAAAGAAACGGTAGAATCATCGATGAAAGTAGTTGCAAACGTTGCAGACCCAATGGCAGCAGCCTTTGGTTCAGCACTGGACAGCTTCGGGGATGAAGAAATAATCACCCCTGCATTGCAGACAGAAGTGGGTTCCAATGACCCCATGCAAGCCGCATTTGCAGGTGGGCTTCTTGTTGCACAGGAGGCCCCTGCACCACCCTCGCCTCCTCCTTCTCAACCACTAGCAGCACCCTCCCCCCCTCCTTCTCAACCACTAGCAGCACCCTCGTCTGAACAATTTGGGCAACCTGCCGGACCACCCACGGGTCCTCCACCCTCTAGCCCACCATCGGGTCACTCAGCACGGCCGCCGGGACCCCCCCCGTCAGGTTCACCTCCGGGGCCTCCACCCAAATCTGCAAAACCACCAGGACCTCCGCCAAGTTGAGGTGGCTAAATGATACCAGATGAACTCAAGAAGCGAGAACTGCGTTACAACGCAGAGTGGCACGCCTATTCAATCGTCAGGCGGATGCGTTGGATTACTCTTGTTCTCGGGCCGGTGCCTATCCTATGGGACAATGTAATTGCACCATTGCTCATTCAACTCGGCGCCCCAGAAATCGTCACAATGGAGGACTTTACCCAAGCACTTCTCTTTCAGGTACTCCCACTTGATCAATGGATTTCAATTGAAACATTTGAGCGATATTGGCCACATCTGAACAATGTCTGTGCTGCATTATTTATCGTATTCTTATTCTGGACGATGCAGAAAAGACGCGCAGCTAAGGTTGCCGCGAGAGATGTTGTTGAACTAGAAGGAAGAATGGCAATGGGAGGATTCGACGGTGGCCCGTGATGAATATCTACTCGAAATGTGCAGTGGGCGTGCGGCTTGGACTGTAGTTCCCGAACAAATCGATAGCATTGATTTAGAAATTGTTTCGGCCAGAATCGAGAGTGAAGGATGGAATTGTACACTGAGAAATAGACTGTGCTGCACGTTCTCAGGAGAACTGGCAGATATCACACTCTATCCCAGTGGAAAACTGATGGTGAAATCTGGAGACCGTGATGTGGCTGCAACCATTGCTGAACAGCATATGCACGTCTGGCTCGCGGAGTTCTGAAGTGCGGGATACCCATCGGCAGCACATGGAGAAGACGGGGGGGTTCCCAATCGGTATTGTTGAACGCCTTCAACAAGGGTTGCCAATCATCTATCCTACATCCACTCTGCCCGCATTGGGCTGTTTACCTCAATCAGATGCGCTGGATTCTCTCTTTGAACTAAAAAAGCGTTCGAAATCCAATATCGTCAGTCTCGGTGTTTGTAGTTTGGAACAAGCAGCAGAAATTGTCAAAGTTCCAAATATTGCGCGTGAAATTCTGGCTGCCTTTCCTGCGGGATCTCTGACATTGATTCTACCAGCCCATGAAACACTCGATTCGAGATTGGGTGGAAACTCGGTCGCTGTACGTGTGCTCGCGGACGCGCGCGCTAGGGAACTAATTGCTGTGACAGGACCACTCACTGCAACCAGTGCCAACCCGAGTGGAGAGGAACCCGTGGAGGATTGCGAAACTGCAGCGAAGATTCTCGACCTCCCGAAAAGTGCAGCTTTACCTGGAAAGTGTGTAGGTGGAGCACCGAGTACCTTGATTAGATGGAACGTCCCCCTGAACGCGTCGGAAGACTCGGATTGGACTATCATCAGAGTAGGAAAGGTAAGCGCAGAGGAGATTCAAGCATGGTCGATGCAGAGGACATGAAGCACTGGCGAGATGCTGGTCACGTTGCCCGTAGAACTCTTGAGGCCATCAAAGATGAAATCCAAGTAGGAGCGAAATGGCACGACATCATCGAATCTGCAGAACGATACATTCACAGACACGGTGGAAAACCTGCATTTCCATGTACAATTTCGGTCAATGATATCGCTGCTCATTACACGACAGATCATCTACTGACGCCACCAGAAGATTGGGAGGATGAACTCGTTTTCAAAAAGGGGGATTTAGTCAAATTCGATATTGGTGTTCACATTCATGGTGCCATCGCAGACAATGCCATGACCATTGAAGTGGGAAATGGTGGCAAACATACCGATCAAATTCGAGCCGCCAAGGAAGCAAGAGATGCATCAATCGAACAAATGCACCCAGGTACGCCTTGGCACAAAGTCGGAGCTGCTGCAGAGCAAGTTGCTATCGACGCTGGCTTTGAACCGATTAAGAATCTCTGCGGTCATCAATTGGAAGTGTACAATTTACATGCAGGCACATCGGTGCCATCCCATGCATGTGGTCCTGATCACCCTGGATTCAAGGGGACCGTCCCACTCGGAGGAATCTTCGCAATAGAACCATTCAACACGACAGGTGAATCTGGCCTCGTCGAAAACATTCCACCACGGCATTCATCGAATATTTATCGGGTCACAGGTGATGTTGCTATTCGAAAAGCGGTTGCAAAGAAGAAACTGAAACCACTTGGAGCTCGCTTAGCACACTATCTGGAGGAACGATATGTGACCCTACCCTTTGCTGAGCGTTGGGCATTTCCATTAATGGAAAAGCCATTTCCACAAGAAGATGAGGAAAGTCGAATTCGCAAATGGAATGCCCTTGTCAAGAAATTGATCAGCATTCGCTTCTTGGAAACATACCATGCCCTTCGATGTTCAGATGGGGGTCTAATCGGTCAATATGAACATACAGTTTGGATTACCGATGGCGGTGCAGAAGTTCTAACAATCGAATAAATGGCTGATAATCCGTCCTATTGGCTCTAAAGGGTGATTTGGGAATGATTATACGATTGCGAGTACACCCTTGACATGAACAGGGTCGATTGATTATCGTCGAGTGCATCCCATCCCCTCTACGCTGCGTCTCTCGCCCCTGTTCACCTAACGAAATCTGGCGGTAGGCTGAATCAAGATTTAGACCATTCATATAATTGTAAATAATATTGATTTTTTTTGTCTTTGACAATGTTAGAAAATCTATTCACAAATCGTTTGTACTAGTTACATACACCACGCAGTGCATCGATTAAATCACCGTTTAGACGATTCGGCGCGGTGGGAACCTTAATACCAATGAGGGCTCTGGCAGAGCCATCCCCGCTGGGGAAAATGGAGGACATTGAAATGAAGAATGATATGAAGAATGAGCAGGCAGTCAGCCCTGTTATTGCTACCATCCTGATGGTCGCGATCACAGTGGTTTTGGCTGGTGTTCTGTACGTGTGGGCAAACAGCCTCGCTGCAGATCAGCCCGAAAGCGGTACACGTAACAGTTACACCGCTGACGATGCAGACGCAATGGCAGAAACTGGTGGAGACATGGATGATA
>JAPYUB010000012.1 GCA_029942125.1 Candidatus Thalassarchaeaceae archaeon
GCTGTACATAGGCTTCGACGGGATCCATATCAGCGACGTCGCCACCGAAGGATGTATCGCCTTCAGTACTACTACCGCCTCCACGACCGCGAACCAGCAGTAGGGTCACGATGATGACAAGCAATAGAACGAATGCTGCGATACCTCCGAAGAGTAGTGCAGAACTCATTCCACCTTCAGAACTGCCACCTGAAGAGGTTGAATCGCAACCCTCAGCCTCTGGGTTTGCTTCACAATCCACACCATCTGTACCCGATTCTCTTGGTACAAGATTGACATCAATTGTCTTGTAAATCGTCCAGCGTGATCCATCACCTTCTGTAATCTTAATCCAGATGGTCTGGGTGGAGCCGTTCTCATTGTACAAATCAGCGATATCCAGCGTCAAACTGAATTGTGCGCCATCCGCGAGTTGGACTGTGCTGTCGTATTCACCAGCGGTCTTCTTCGGGAACTTCTGTGAAGGTAGCAGGTCGAGGGTGCCCTCTTCCAGTGCAACTTCAATCATGACATCGCCGTTCTCTGAACCAGAGGTGATGCTCCCATTGACATACAGTGTATCGTCGGACTGCGAACTTCCAGGCGCTGGACTGGTGAAATCAACCATTGGTTCATCGTCACCATAGTCTTCACCGACAACGACGAAGTACATCTTGTACTTGTCACTCTGTAGGCTTGGCTTGTCCGCTTGATCAATCACAGTCAACTCAACGCGTATGAGTGAACCTTCAAATCCAGTGGTTGGATCCACCGTGATGTTCTGGAATCGATGGGTGAATGAATGGCTTACCATGCTGGAGACTTCAGTCGTCTTACCTCCCTGAGGGGCGGTACCAGGTTGATCGTATGGATTGTCCAAGAATACCTTCCAAATGTATGTCTTGATGCCGTTGGTGCCATCTGTTGCATCTCCATCAGACGAGTTGGATGCATCAAAGTGCACGGTCAAGTCACCAGTTGGGCCTAGGCGAATCAGGTTGATGTCCCACTCGGACCCATCCGAGGAAACCTTTGGTGAATCTTCGTGTAGGTCAATCTGGCCGCGATACTCAAGGCGATCGATGATTGAGTACGAAGGCATTGGGCTAAACTCGTCAGCCAGAGCGTCGTTAGTTTCCAACATGATGTTGGCAATGCGCGTGTGTCCATCTGCATCGTGCAGGTAGAGTGTGACCTGCCACTCTGCTTCCTGCTTGCAGAGTGTTGAACTCTGTGCATCTAGCACACAGAACTGGGCGGTGTGCGTGTCATCCCCACGGTGGTCACTCTCTCCATCTTGGAGTGGGTTTCCATCCCAATTGGTTGCGGTTGTGCCCGCAGCAGGGCGTAGTTCCCAATCTGCGTCAAGTCCCGTCAAATCAGAAGCGAATGAGAACTCAAGTTCAGCATCACTCTTCATGTAGAGTGTGTCATATTTGCCCTGAAGGCTATTCCAAGCCATAATCTCGCCATTGATGACCAAATCAAATCCATCACTTGCTGGTCCGAAGTCCAACGGGTAAGGTGTCACTTGGTGTGCCAATAGATTGGAGAGTAGAGGCTTGCCGACCGTCCCGTATGCATCAGATACACTGGGGTTCTCAACGTCCATCGTGGTGATAATCATTCCACCCTGTCCAATCGAACAGGTTGCCAGAAGAGATGCGGTCGAATCTGATGCATCATTGATTAGACTGTGGAACGTTCCAATCGGTGCAGCGATAGTGCCGCCACATACCTGTGGAATGTTGAGTGTACCCGTCTGGGTGGTAATCAGTGTTGATTCGGCTACGTGATGTCCGCCATTGAATGAAATGAAGGCTACGGGGTTCACATCTTCGAGCAGTGGGTGATGCCAATCCATCACCGATGTATCGGAATGGGTGACGTAGTTGCCTTCCACATTGCGGTTTGCGATATTGATGTCGTAAGGCAAGTTGCTCAATGGATCTTGGAAGATGTTACTGTATGGGCCCAAGTGTATTTCGAGAGTCGCGCCTGCTTGCATGCGATTCTTGATGACTGCCATTGGACTCAAGCCATCACTACCACCCTCAGCGTTCAGCTCGGTGTAGTAATTGCCGGCCTCCACATTGATTGTGGTCTGCCAAGGCAGCAGAACCTTGTTGTAATGATTCATCCAAGTGCTTGTGACATATCGGTCCCAATCATCGACATAGAACTGTGTGTAAGTCATGCCCATTGCATCTAGGTCTTCCGTGACGCGGGATAGGCGGTTCTGGTCAGTTGGATTCGATAGGATCGCGACATCAATGCTGTCAGCCATCGAGATGGAGAAATCCCAGGCGTTGCCTGAATTCGAACCATCTGAAGCAAGTTCAGCGTAGAAGCTGAAGTTGTAGTTGCCACCATCTGTCCAACCACTGGCTGGAGAGACAGCAGCCCACGATGCTTGTGATCGCTGATGTGGAGACAGAGTCATCGGACTCTCTGCACTGGATTCATCGTAGATGATCGAGCCTGAGTCCAAATCTGTCACCATTAGTTTGATGTTGTAATCACCCTCAAGGACACCATTCACGAGTTCCATCGTAAATGCGTGCTCCTCAACTTGGTCGATTGGATATGCACACGCATAGGTGTTGTCTTCAACACAATCAAGAACGTCGGGTCGCAGTAATTGCACGTCGACACTCGCAACTTGGAAAATCAAGCGGCTGACGTTGTTCGCCAAGTTGACTTCCTTGTGGTTGTACCAAGCAGTACTCTGTGTCTGGTTGTCGTAATGGGTCATTGCGTCAATACGGTAGATTCCCTGTGAGAAATCGTGAGTGCCCACGTTGACCTCTTGATCCTCTTGAGAATCAAGACCAGACACCGCTATGGAGTATTCTGTTACGTACGTGAAGACATACTCCTTGACGGTGATATTGTCAATGGCAAATCCAGCCAAACCGCTGTTACCGTTCACACCATCCCCATTAGATTGGAAGCGATAGGATACAGTAACTTCAGTGCCCGACAAATCGGTGCAGTTGTAGTCCCAGTCGCGACTGTCCAGAGAGGTGGTGTTGCGCAGGAAGATGTGGGTCAAATCGAGGGTTACACCCTTTGAAATGCCTTCAGAGTCGAAGAATACGTTCCAGCCGAGGTCGCCGATATATTCGGTCTCGTCATAGTTGCCGTCGTCATCGATGTCCTCACACGTGTCATTGTATTGTACACCGTTCTCGTTGTAGTCGTTCCAGTTGCCGATGATTGTTCCATTGTACACGTTGTTTCCCTTGCGCCATTCGACCTCAAGGATACCATACTCCTGAACTGCCAGAATGTCCCCTTCCGAATCGGTAAGGTAATCAGTCTCTGCAAAGTAATCGAAATTCAGGTAAACGAAGTCAGCTGTGTTCTGACGTAGATCGATGGTTTGCAATGTCATGGTTTCATCCCAATCATCGCCGTAACCATCGTCTGGGTGGCCGAACCAATATGCGCTTGAACCAAATACAGGGCGATTGCCAGGTACGATAGCGTTGTTAATAGTGGAATCAGTATCATCTATTACAATACCGAAATTGTCTCCATCGTCACCAAATGCATAGCCTGATGCTCCACCTTCGAAATCCTCGACGAGGAGAATTGTGGGGTTAGCCGAATATACCGTGGCTACAGTATCGAAATCGACGACCGTGTTGCCGACGTTCTTGACCAGAACATCAATCGGCATGTTGCCCGAAGCATAGAGTGCATTCTTCTCAAAAGAAGTAATCTCCTGCACAGAAGGATCGAACAGATTCTTCACAGTGGTTCTCCAACGGCTGTCGTCGTTGGTGTCATCACCGTTTGTGAATCCAGATGTACTGGACAACTCACTTTCAATGATGTAAGTCGTACCGTTGACGAAATTCGCCTGTAAGGTCACGACCTGTTCATCACCGGGTGCTAAGGCATTCAGATTGAGTTGCTGATTGACATTCTGCACGTTACTACCGAATTGAGTAATTGTCTTGTTAATCGAAATATTGTCGAATGCAAAACCATCCCACTCATTGTTGTGAGTTGCGTTATCATTTCCGACGCTTCCCATATGTCCTGAACGGAAGCGGAAGCGAATGTCCACGATCTCACCTGCCCATGGAGTCAGATCAACACCGGAGTCACCAGCTAGGCGGTCCCATGGGTTGACGAAGCAGCAGTATGCTGAATTAGAGACTGTAAATTCAGGATAGTATCCATTGGCCAAGTGAACATAGCGATCGTAATCGTAACCACCGACGTAATCGACGTTTGACCAACCACTATCCTCACTGTAGACATCGATGTTACAAGAATCATCATAGATGATTCGGTTTGCAATTCCAGTAGATGAATAGTAAATCATACTAAATTGAACCATGCACATCATGTCGAGATCCATCGATGCAGAATCAGCGCCAGTAAGGTCAACATCCTGGATAATGAGCCCCTCATCCCACCATGACATGTAACCAGTTTCCATGTCGCCATCGCCAGAGGTGTTGGCAACTATAGCACCGGCCCACATGTAATCAGTAGGGTTGGTATCAGCTTCGTATTCATCGCCATTACCTGAATTGTTACTACCATCTTCTACGTGCCAGTATGAACCACTGACTTCACCTGAATAGGAGACTCCGACCATGTTACAGTTGGTACAACTGCCGGTAGGAGCTGTGTCAAAATCGTTCGCATACACTACAGTATCAGTGCCACCGAGGACCTCAGAGACTGAGACATCGACATCGACTGAGCCAGAGATTGCCTGAAGACCTGTGTTGCGAACAGTGACATTCACGTCACGCGTTCCTTCACCAATCTTTGATTCGCGATCCTCTGGATCCCATGATGCTGGGGACACGGTAACTCCACCGATACCAACATCTTCAGAATCGAGTTCGACGATGGAGATGGTGTCCATAGAACCTGCCCATCCCTTCGAATCAATCCACATGGCGCCGTTACTGTAACTGAACGCGTAATCGCGCTGCCCGACGGCGAGGTCTAGGGCACTGTTGGCTCCACCGCTGAATTGGTCTGCGATGACCATCGTTGGCCTTCGACCCACATCGAAAGTCTGGGGTGATAGGTATCCACCCTGACCATCGTTCAGAATGATGTTCACAGTATTGATGTCAACAAGGTTCTCTGTGGTCAACTGTTGCTGCTGACCAGCACCCGCACTGTTCACCGTAGATACAGTGAGCATTGTGGGAACTAGGAAGTCCATGTTTCCGTCACCATTGATATCAGCGATGCTGACATCCGACGCAACATAATCACCAATGCCGGCAAGATTGTTTGTCACCCAAGTGCCACCTACACTGCTGCTGGTTGCATACGAGACGTTCTGTTCCCAACCTTGACCCATAGCGACCATATCGATGATGCCGTCACCATCGGTATCTGCGATATCCATGCCGTTTGCATCACTGTTCTCGTTCATTGCGAACACGTGCGTGTTCGTTGTACTCGTAGTCGGGTTTTCGTACGTGTTAGTCACACAATTGTATTCGAGAACGGTCACGTTGTCCCAGTTGCCAGCACTGAAGCCAGTCTGCGGGCCGTTGTAGGGAGGCGCGGTCATCAACCATATGTCTTGATCTTCACAGTCACCTTGGCCACCAGGAATACCGCCACCTTGGACAGTTTCACCCCAGTTTCCAATTTCCATTGTATAGTAAAATGCGTGAGTCAATGGAACGTTCGTAATCGATTGACTGGTCTGCTGTGTGGGGTTTGGGCCACGCATGACCATGATTTCCATGTTGGTAATCGATTCGTCAAGGAATAGGCCGACAATGTCGTCCTTTCCATCATCATTAATGTCTGTAACTTCCATATCATACAGATAAGGGGAGACAGAAATGGGTGCTGAACGCGTCCAATCTTCGACACGCTCACCACAATCGCCCCAAATCACCGATATGTTGCCTAGCGGAGGCTGGGCACTTCCGGCCACCCAGACGTTCTGGCGGAAGAATACAAGATCGTTGGCACCATCATCATCGATGTCGCCGATTCCAACTTGATTCGCATTCGCCAAATCAAACCAGTGTGCGCGACGAGATGTGTTGGCTGAGACCCAAATATCTGCTCGGTCCGAAAAATCGCCATCATCGTTGTAGAGGACGGAGATTAGCATCCCCATCTCACTCGCCGTGACGATATCGGCATCACCATCACAATCCAAATCACCTGAAGCGATTGCTACCGGGTTTCTTTGGACAGGGTACGTTTCGACATGACTTGCACTCACAGCTGGAATCATAGCTACGAAAATTGATCCCAACATCAAGGTTACAAGTGCCAGACTGCGCACGCGTGCTTTGTTCATATTTTTCTCATGAGTAAACATGTTGACCACTTTACCTCTCCGTCATGACGACTCTATTCAAGAGTTCCTCTCGCGTGCGCGTAACTTGAACACAGTGAGTGGCTCGCAGTATAACGATTATCGGCGCATCAAAGGGTTCAACCTAATGTTCGCCAATTCGGCCCTTTTTTGAGTGGGAATTGAATCAATCCGCCTCAAGCCATCGAGGGTTTGGACCGTATCCATAACGATCACCGCCATGGACCTTGACGAGTTTGCCAAGTCGCCACATACCCTCAAGCCACAACTCAAGTTCAGTACCTGAGCGGTCAAGTTGTTCACATGCAGCATTGTCGATTACGGAAATCGGTAATGCCGTAACACCAAATTTCCGCACAGCGATTCGCATCAATCGTTGCAACCATGCTTCAGCGATTGGATCTGTTGAAACCTGAGAAGTAATCGGTTCAGGTTCACCCATTTCGGTGATGATATCAGACAATTCCTCAGCCGTGGGGGAGCGAGGGTGCTCAATTCCCAATTTCTCCATTTCAGCATTCAGGTCCATCTCTCCAATAACACGGCGGACCGTGGGGACACGACTGGGGTCAGGTGGGGGGCCGGGCAATACAACAGCGACATCGGATTCTAACAAAACGGGAGAATCGCCCTCGGAATCCTCGGGTTCCTCATCACTCTCAGTCTGTTCTTGGACGGCTCGGCCAGTTGTGGCCATCGGTTGGACCCATCCGACATCCATCAGACCCAAATCCTCACGCAGCGCATTGACCCACTCGGCATCACCTTGAATCAGAACGTCGACATCCCCCTCAGGAGCGCGAAAACGAAAGCGGGCTGGGCCCTTGAGCGGAGACATCGGCTTCACTTGGCTCGGAGCGGTCTTTGAACCACACGGCCCAAAGGGCCGTAGAAAATTGAATTCAAGAATGAGCCAAAGAGCGCAGGACTGTTGGTAGAATTCCGCCATTTCGGTAATATTCGACCTCGACGGGAGTGTCCAATCGAACCGTTGCCTCAAAGGTGATTTCAGTGCCATCTTGTCTTGTTGCAGTGACGGGGATTGTACTCAATGGCACAAGATCTGCCCGCGCAGGAATGTCGAATGTTTCAGTTCCATCAAGGCCGAGAGAATCGGCATTATCCCCGTCAGGGAACGTCAGTGGAAGTACACCCATGCCGACAAGATTTGAACGATGAATTCGCTCGAAGGTTGTGGCAATCACCGCCTTGACGCCGAGCAAGAGTGTGCCCTTTGCCGCCCAGTCTCGGCTGCTGCCTGCCCCATATTGCTCACCCGCCAAAACCACCAATGGAATATCGGCTTGCTGATATCTCATCGAAGCATCGTAAACTGATTCCACTACTCCTGAGGGGAAATGCATCGTGTAGCCACCTTCAGTTCCAGGTACAACCTGATTTCGAATGCGGACATTGGCAAATGTTCCACGCATCATCACTTCGTGATTTCCGCGACGGCTGCCGAATGAATTGAAATCGCGTGGCAAAACACCGTTGTCCATCAGATATTGTCCAGCGGGGCCCGAATGAGGGAAAGCACCGGCTGGACTGATGTGATCAGTCGTTACGCTGTCGCCGAGTTTCAACAGTACATGTGCCCCTTCTATGGGTGAGATGGGAGCAGGTTCGGGTTGTATGCCCTCAAAGAATGATGGCAATCGAACGTAGGTACTCTCAGATGCCCATGGATAGAGGTCGCTGGGTGTGCTAGCAATGGCATCCCATCGTGGCTCGCTCATCACTGTGGAATAGCGCTCATTGAACATCTCTGGAGTAATAGCCAGTGACATCACTTGACGAATTTCTTCATCGGTGGGCCAGATGTCGGCTAGCATCACAGGTTGACCTTCCGAATCGGCTCCGATGGGGTCCACTTCAAAATCGATATCCAACGTTCCTGCAATGGCATAAGCCACCACCAATGGTGGGCTGGCCAAATAATTCGCTTTCACCTTCTGATGTATACGACCCTCAAAGTTTCGATTGCCAGAAATCACCGACCCGACGACAAGATTTCCTTCGTCTATTGCAGCGTCGATTTCTGGCTCTAATGGCCCGGAATTTCCGATGCAAGTCGTACACCCATAACCGACATTGTGGAAACCCAATTCGTTGAGATAGGGGGTCAAGCCAGCTTTGTCATAATATTCGGTGACAACACGGCTACCAGGCGCAAGGCTTGGCTTGTTCCACGGGGCCACTCTGAGACCTTTTTCGACCGCGTTTCTTGCGAGAATTCCAGCCCCTAACATGACCGAAGGATTCGACGTATTGGTACACGATGTTATGGCAGAAATGACAATGTCACCGTGCTTGAGATTGTAGGTTCGACCATCCGAGCCAACGACCTCAATTTGACGGTCAGATTCAGATGGTTCAGCACCGTGTCCAGAGTGCCCGATTGGAGCGGTGAGACTTTCTCGCCAGTGCGCCTTCATTGCTGAAAGATCGACACGGTCTTGAGGCCGTTTTGGACCGGCCATCGCCGGTTCAACATCACCCAAGTCTAGAGTCAGATTTGAGGTGAATTCAGGAGTAGGCGAATCGGTTGTGTAGAACATACCTTGCGCGTGAAGATAGCGCTTAACATTCTCCACGTGTTCTTCGCGGCGACCTGACAATCGCATGTATTCCAAAGTCGTCTCATCGACGGGGAAAAATCCGCAGGTGGCTCCATATTCGGGGGCCATGTTGGCGATGGTGGCTCGGTCAGGCAATGTCAGTGAAGACAAACCATGACCGTGGAATTCAACGAATTTGCCAACAACCCCGTGTGCGCGCAAAATCTGTACGATTCGAAGGGTCATATCGGTGGCGGTTACACCAGGCCGCAGTGACCCAGTCAACTCAAAGCCAACGACCTCGGGTAGGAGCATGTAAATCGGTTGACCAAGCATCACAGCTTCCGCTTCAATTCCACCGACACCCCAGCCCAAAACACCCAGTCCATTGATCATCGTTGTATGGCTGTCTGTGCCGACCAGAGAGTCAGGGATCCACACACCATTATCCTGGCGTGCAACGGTGGCAATCCACTCTAGATTCACCTGATGGACGATGCCGCGACCGGGGGGAACAGCGCGGAAATTGTCGAGACTTTGCTGGCCCCATTTGAGAAATTGATAACGCTCCATGTTACGTTGATATTCAATCTCGAGATTTCGCTCTCTGGCATCCGGAAAGAGACCGGATACGTCGACCTGGACTGAGTGGTCAATGACCAGATCGACAGGAACCTGAGGATTCACCTTCTGAGGATCTCCACCCAAGGCTACCATGGCATCGCGAAGCGCGGCGATATCGACCACAGCGGGCACACCGGTGAAATCTTGTAGAATCACCCGAGAAGGCATGAATGGAATTTCTGCTGGTGATTGGGTAGGAGACCATGCAGCGATACGTTTGACATCGTCTTCAGTGACTAGAAAACCATCGCACTTTCGCAGAGCGGCCTCAAGAAGAACCCTAATCGTGCATGGCAATTTGTCCAATTCGCAAAGTCCTGCAGACTCCAACGCGTGAAGATCGGCGAAGTGCCCCACATCGCCATTCGACATCTCAAATGTCGCCGATGCGGAGAAGGGAGTTTCACTCGCCATGATGCGACCACCGGGCGGTCATCCTTGAACGTCACTCTCAATTGAGGTCACGTGATGATGACTGACTCAAGGATGACAGTCGAGATAGGCTTGTCGTCGCCATCGACCGGTACCTCACTCATCTGAGTAACGTAACCACAACCTGAGGTAATCGTTCCGAAGACTGTGTGAACACCATCGAGGTGGGTTGGATTGCTGTCCTCCGGGATGAGGAAGAACTGACTTCCACCAGTGTTAGCAGCACTTGTCTTCGCCATCGAAATGACGCATGCATCGTGAAGAAGGCCATTGTCTGCTTCGTCCGGAATTGTGAACTGGGTCTCCGAGGAACAAGCAGACGGAGAGGATTGCCCGTCGCAGTAGCCGTAGAATTCGGCCGCATAACCACCGGTACCATCCTGATTCTGGAAGTCGCCACCTTGAATCATGAAATCGTTAATGATTCGATGGAAAATCACGTTGCTATACTCTCCACGTTCGGCCAACTTGACGAAATTGTCCACATGGATGGGGGCATCATCGCGATGCAACTCAATTGTGATATTCACTGACTGACCTCCCCAAGAAACAGTCATGACTGCAATATCATCTGATTGAGGTGCAAGTTGTTCTGGGACCAATTTGAGAGCGACCAGAATCAACCCGAGGGCAACAACGATACTGACAAGTCCGAGGAACGTTGGTGCTCCATCATCGAATAAGACAGCCATGCCACCCGCGCGAATGCCTAGTCCATCCATCTCGGATCGAAGGCTGTTGAGGCCTCTACGGGCCTTCTTGTCATTCGGGTTCGACTTCAGTGAACTCTCATAATGACCCACTGCCTCCTTGAACAATCTCTTGTTATTACCCTCCTGACGGGCTTGCAGTGCCTTGGCTTCACCAGCCAAACGCCAAGTCTTTGAATTGGTCGCATCGGAATCCGATTCACGCAGAATCGCCAATGCTTCTTTTGGATTATGCTTTTGAATTTGTATCTCTGCTTTCGACCAACCCTGTTCAATCTTCTTGGACGGCATGAGCCCGCCGAGTCGGGCCTCATTCAAAACCGCAACGGAAGACGGTATGGGTGCAAACAGAGCCCACGAAAGAGGATATTAAGTCAGCATTCGCTGTACTGCGCGTTGATACAATACATATCGAAAGAAGCCGATGCGCAGAAATGCCTATTATCGGCACGACTCGGGAACCAGTTCAAGCGAAGGGGGGCTACGCCCCCACAGCCCTAGGAGACATCGTCGCCGATGGAACGGATTGTCAACGATTTCCAACTAAATATTGCTACAGCAAATGGAACAGGTTCGCAATCCGCGAACCTCATCCTACTGCATACCATGTTCAACATGGGTGTTCCAGTCAGTGGGAAGAATCTGTTTCCAAGTAACATCTCTGGATTGCCGACTTGGTATATCCTAAGAGTGAGTGACAGAGGGTACCAAGCTCCCGCTGATCGCACCCACATCCAAATCATCATGAACAAAGCAACTTGGGATGACGATGTCGCGAATTGTCTGCCTGGGACGCTCATCCTCTTCAACGAGGATGTCAAGATGCCAGTGGACCGAGATGATTGCATTGTCATCGGTGTGCCAATGACCAAAATGGCCCGGCGTCTCAATCCAAAATTGGGACGAATGATATCGAACATGGTGTATGTGGGACTTCTCGCAGAAATTCTTGAATTGGATCAAAACAAACTCAACACCGCAATCGCAAATCAGTTCAAGGGCAAGGCGAGGGCAATCGAACTGAATCTTGAGGCTGTCAATCTAGGACGGGCTTTCATCAACGAAAATGTTGACACGGACGAGATTCCTTACCGAATCCAGACCCGGGAATTCGACGATGATGTCTTCTTGATGGAAGGCAATGAGGCCGTCGCACTTGGAAGTCACTATGGTGGCGTTGGTCTGCTTTGTTGGTACCCCATTACGCCAAGCAGTGGTCTTGCAGAAGCACTGATTGCCTACATTCCTGAAATTCGAAGTGATGAGAACGGTGATCATCTATGTGCAGTGATTCAGGCTGAAGATGAATTAGCCGCGGCAGGCATGGTCATTGGTGGTGGCTGGTCAGGCATTCGAGCGATGACTGCAACCAGTGGACCGGGCATCTCACTGATGTCGGAATTCATCGGTCTGTCATACTTTGCTGAAATTCCATGTGTCATTTGGGACATCAATCGTACAGGACCCTCTACTGGATTGCCAACACGAACACAACAAGGCGATCTTTCAATGCTGTATGAGGCCAGTCATGGCGATACCACGCATCCTGTCCTCATTCCAGGGAATATGCAGGAGTGCTTCGAGTACGGCTGGAAGGCCTTCGATATCGCGGAACGATTGCAATCGCTTGTGTTTGGCTTCAGCGACCTTGATTTGGGCATGAATCCCTGGGCCTGCAAGGGATTTGAATACCCCGACACACCAATGGATCGTGGCAAGGTCTTGCGAACACAAGCTGAACTCGACGCTATCGAAAACTACGGTCGGTATCGAGACGTGGATGGCGACGGTATTCCGTATCGCACATTACCCGGTTCTGGACTAGACCCAATTCTCTATCGAGGCACTGGTCACGATGAAGATGGAAACTATTCTGAAAAGCCCGAAGTGTATCAGGCTCTGATGATGCGGCTCAAGCGAAAGATGGACAATGCCAGAACTTGGCTTCCTCAGCCTGTGCTACGGGAAGAAGTCGAGAAAGAAGTTGGAATAATCTACTATGGTTCGATGGAGAATTCGATTCAAGAGATTGATGATATTTTGGAGGATGAAATCGGGCGAATGGTCAGCCAGTGCCGCGTTCGTTCCCTTCCACTATCGCCGGTTGTGGAACAATTCATCCGTGATCATGAGACCGTGATTGTACTCGAAATCAATCGAGATGGGCAACTCTACGGAATACTTCGTCGCGAATTACCAAATGAACTCATTCCAAAAATCCACAGTGCCGCTTATTCGGATGGATTACCGCCACGAGCACGTCACTATTCAGAATTGATCAAAGGAGTACTGAAGGAGGTAGGTCAATGACCATCAAACTGAACGTAATCGATTTGCCAAAGGATGACTACACTGGCGGGAAATCAACGCTGTGTCCCGGTTGTGGACACGATCAAATCAGCACCGTCATCATCAACTCTGCTTGGGAAAACGGACTCCAACCGGAAAAGATTGCCAAGATGAGTGGTATTGGTTGCTCTTCCAAGACGCCCGCGTACTTCCTCAGCAAATCACACGGATTCAACACAGTCCACGGTAGGATGCCTTCGGTCACGACTGGTGCGGCGATGGGTAATCGCGACTTGACCTTCATCGCCGTGTCTGGTGATGGTGATTCAGCGAGCATCGGAATTGGACAATTCATTCACGCTGTGCGCCGCAACCTCGACATGGTCTACGTACTGGAGAACAACGGCGTCTATGGTCTGACCAAGGGCCAATACAGTGCGACTGCGGTCAAGGGTAGTAAGAAGAAGAAAGGGGATATCAACAAGCATCAACCAATAGATTTGTGCAAATTAGCGGTCAATCTCGGCTGTACATTCGTCGCCCGTTCATTCAGCGGATCAAAGAAGCAACTGACGGCACTGATGAAGGCCGCGATGAGTCACAAAGGATTCGCCCTCATCGATATCATTTCACCCTGTGTAACTTTCAACAATAACGACGAGAGTCTGCGCTCTTACACCTATGTCAAGGACAATGACCTAGAATTGCATGCCTACGATTACATTCCAACCTACACACCGATTGAAGGAATTGAAATTCCCGAAGGGGAATATCATGACATCACTCTGTTCGACGGGAGTGTCCTCCGCCTCGAAACCATCGGTTCTGATCATGATCCATCCGATGCAGTCGCTGCTATGTCGGCTTTACACGAAGCAGAGATTGAGAGCAAACATGTGACCGGATTGCTCTATTTCGATCCAAACAAGTCGACCGCGGTTGAGGACCAGTGCTTGGTGGACACGCCTCTGGTCGATGTTCCCGATGAGGTCATGCGACCCAGTGCGGCCAGCCTTGAAATTCTGAACACACGGTTTAGAGGCAAGGATTGAGAGGCGTCACCTCTTCGTCGATTCGTGCGCGTCCTCGCTTTGCTGCTCGTCCTGTTGCTATTGGTCCCTCTAGCACACTCACAGAATCTGGGCGAAGTATTGCAGGAATGTCCTGGTACCTTGACTGGAAGTACACAACCGCAGCAGATTCACCTGCAGATGACGGATGATGCATCGATCATGAATGTGATTTGGGCAACCGAAGGTCGCTCGACTGGTGAAGTCGAATGGGATGGGCAAACAGCAGCAAGTTCAGATTTCTGTTACAATCATGACATGGCTTTCCATCTAGCGACCATGACTGATCTTGTACCCGGGGAAGATGTGACATACCGTGTCAGTTCGGGTGGAGATTGGTCCGATGAATTCACCTTCACGCCCATTGATTCATCTGCCGACCATTTCGAGTGGATTTCAATTGCAGATCACGGTGATTCCAGCGAGGCGATGGATGTCAGCGAGGCGATTATTGCTGATACTACGGCCCAGATGGTAACCATCTCAGGAGATATTGCATACGCTGACGGTGAACAATCGACCTGGGACAATTGGTTCAATTTCCAGCAGGATAGCATGGCCAGCATCCCTTGGGTGACAGCGGTCGGCAACCATGAAAATGAACCCGGTTACGAATTTTCACCCTACGAACATCGATTTGATTCGGACGGAATAGCAGAATCAGAGGTTTTCTGGTACAGTCGTGATTTCCCCGGTGTACACATGGTGTTCATGTCCACCGAACACGACTATACAGCAGGCAGTACCCAGTATTCATGGCTTGAACAGAATCTCGCTTCGGTTGATCGAGAGGTGACTCCTTTCGTGATTGTGTACGGCCACAAGCCGATGTATTCGAGCAACAGCTATCACGGCTCCGAGGTCGAGTTGCGAGTTGCTCTCGAAACAATGTACGTGGAGCAGGGCGTCGATTTGGTCATTGCCGGCCACGACCACTTCTATGAGCGAACGTGGCCGGTCGCTGGAGATAATGTGGTGGACACTGGCAAAGATGGACGCTTTGCGCGCGGGTACGCGCCCATCCATCTGGTCATCGGGATTGCAGGACGCTCCGCATACGAAGAATTGGATGAACCCCAACCCGAATGGAGTGCCTTTCGGGAGAACAGTTCCTACGGATGGACGAAGTTGGTGTATCACGGAGATACCCAAGAACTCACCTTCACGCATCACAGAATCGATGGAACGATTGGTGACGAGTTCATTCTCCAAGTGGCACCACTCGCAAACAAGTCGGATGGGGGAATAATGGGGATTCCGGGCTTTGGGACGATCCTGCCAATCCTAGCCCTTTTTGGGGCTGCTGTACGGCGGTTGCGTTGAAATACGGGCGGCTAATCGCAGACTTGCTTAGGCCCCTAGTGTAGCGGTCCATCATGTGGGGTTCTGGATCCCACGACCCTGGTTCGAATCCGGGGGGGCCTACTTCCGCTTCAAACGGATTACTCGTCGGACTCGTGAAGAATCCATAATCGGGTTTCTTGGTTTCGCTTGTACCAAGTCCCACTTCCTTCAGGTTGTTCCAACCATTCCTCGCCCTCATTCCATACACCATCTTGGTATGAATCTGGACCTGTCGCCAAATCAAATTCAGTCTCATCTGGAATGGTTGGGGAGTTCATCTGAGGCGACTTCTCCTTGCCACTTATGGTAATCAAAAGAATTGTCAATAGTGCGACCAACATGACGGCAGCAAGTGCTAGGCCCCCTTGCATGAGGATCGAATCAGTTTGGGTTTCAGTTTCTGGGCCGATGAATGAATCACACCCATCAGGAATGTTGTCCATGTCCTCATCGACGGCATCATCGTGGCCATGACAGGCATCGGCAAAGTCAGCGCGTCCATCTCCATCCGAATCAATCAATGAATCGCAACCGTCTACAATACCATCCGCATCCATATCGATGGCATCATCAGAACCTGGACATTGGTCGTCAGCATCCGCAACATCATCGTAATCACTGTCGATGAGGATATCACAGGCATCGGGATAGCCATCTGCATCCACATCGATGGTGTCGTCGTGTCCGATGCATCGGTCATCGCTGTCAGAGACACCATCACCGTCAGTATCGATGAGGTCATCACAACCATCTGGAATATCATCTGCATCGACATCAACCGTGTCATCTGAACCGGGGCAGAGATCAGCAGCATCAGATACACTGTCGCTATCTGAATCACGCTGACTGTCGCTGCAACCATCTGTGTATACTGATTCGCCCGCGGGTGTATCTGGGCAGTAATCGGAATTGTCCATAATGCCGTCATTGTCAGAATCCGTGGTGCTGCCAGACTCTCTCTGCTCCTCACTGCATCCATCTATGAAAATATCGACATCTGCCGGTGTACCTTGACAAAGGTCATCATCGTCGTAAATACCATCGCCATCAGTATCGTAAATCAGGTGCAGCAAGCCATTCATGGCCGTTGCAATTCGACTATCCCACCTAGCCGCATGCTCACGTAAACCGACCTCGTTGAAGTGAATCGTATCGTAACGCCACTCTGTACCATTGAGATCATCAGTATGTGGGCCGGCAAACGTCAGTGGATCCGCATCGATGACGGCATTCTGTCCACCAACAACCCAACCGCTCTTGACGGGGTCGGCCGAGGGCGTGAAACCAACCCGGGCGACAACCCAAGCAATGTCGTAGCCAGCATAGGCACGGCTTCCAAGAACGACTTCGCCCAACATCTCAGCGTAATCCTCCGTCGTCGTTCCTCCAGCATTGCTCTCACCCTGATGCCAGAGAATGGCACGTGCGCCGCTCGGCTGTACGGCATCCAGCGCATCGGCAATGCGAGGGAATAGATCATTCTCGGCAGGAACCCAACGGTCGACTGGGGTACCACCGTAACCCACGGAAAGGAACCCAATAGGAACATCATATCGGTTGGCGAGTAAATCTCCAAGTGCTGGCCATGGGGAACCACCATTTCCTGTTGCAGCGGGTTGGGGGTCTTGTCCAAAGCGCCAACCATTCGATGCCCAAGTGCTCACTCGAGGATCGGTGGGTGTCAAGGGATAATCGCCATGATTAGCTGAATTCGATTGGCCTGCAACAATGAAGACTTCCCCCACACCTACGGGCTCAACAGTGAGAATGTCGATCTGTTGTCCATCATTCATGAAGCGGAATTCAAGACGATGCCACCCTGTTGGGACATCCATAGTACCGTAGAAGTTTGAGCTGATTGGGACTGCTACAGACATCCAATCTGAGGGAATCCCCTCATCCAAAGAAGTGTGTCTTCCTTCGATTAAATCAACGGTATATTCCGTCGAACCGTGTACTGGGAAAGTGCCCATACTGTATTCGTTTCTCTGGACGATTTGATGAGAATCCGGAGATTCTAAGTCGACCATGAGGCCGATTGGAGTGGGTCCAGGATGTACCATCACAGTCAGTGTTTTGACTTCATAATCACCGCAGTTTTGCGAAAATGTCCAATCTGGATTCCCCTCCGAATCGGGATTGTTTCCAATCCCGAGGTCATCACCTGCCCCCCCACTAGCGTAGCCCCAAGCATTGTAGGAGAATAGAGATTCACCGGACTCGTAATCGTGAATTTGCATGCTACCGTATCCAGCCGTATCATCAGCACTTTGAATATCGCCGAAATCAAACAACGAACCATCTGCATCGGGTACACCGTAGCCGTTGTTTGCGGCGTAATTTGTACCCCAAAATTCGATGACACCTGTGTCGATGGTACCCAACCCTGTGAGATTGGGATGATTGGATTCTACATGTACATCGTTCAACAATTGCTTGAATACAACACCAGAATCAAACGTCGGAATGCCAAGTTCGTCAGCGTGCATAGTGAGACTTGGGAAAGAGACGAATACCCAGATTCGATCTTCATCTGGTTTCTGTAATTCTAGATAATAGGCCACTCGATCAAAGGAGAAGTCGATGGTTGCACTATCGTCGACAGAATAGGATATTTCCTCATTGTTGAACTTGCCATCAGCCGGGATATTCAACTGGTACACAGCGGTGTAGTTTGATGATTCAGGGACATCATTTGCAACCGATTTACTGATGGTCAGGTCAGGAGGAATGGTCGGGGTGTCTTGCAGCCCCGTCCATGGAACTGCCACCAACATGAGGGTCAGCAGAAGTGTGACCGTGCGCACGCGCATGAGAACGGGATGGTGCTATTCACTATAACCGATGTTGACTCAATGGTTAGCGAGGCAGGAAGCCCACTGCGGGCCCTAACCTTCATTCTTGGTTTTTAGACCAAAGTGATTCGAGAACTTCTGCTTGAGTTTCAGATAATTCGAAATTGGTTCCATTTGGTTGCCTAATCACCAACATTTCGCAAAGAACATCGTCTTCCAGAATATCCTTTCGTTCAATCATTGGTTTTTCATCGGTGCAGTATTCCAAAATTTGTAACTCAACTCGATCTAGTCTCGTATTTTCCATAGTGGGGTCTGTCCAATAAGCAACTACCCCAGGAGGGCTGAACATCGGCGTGACTGTGTAAACCATGACGGATTTTGCAATCACTCCCGCAGGATTACCATTGTGCTTTGAACGCCACAGAAAAACAGTATCGCCTAAACGCATCTTTCTGCCATTCTTCTTAACTAACCATGTTGTCTTTTCAAGTTCTCTTACTGCATCATCTATTCTAAAATCTGCAGGGTTACCTTGGAAAATCCAACTGGGCATATGCATTCGACTTAGAAGCCCCTAATCATGTAATCGTATTACAAATTATTCAAAATGTATGAAAATAATACATTCGCATTCAGAATTTCTAAATTAATAGGCGCGCAGTGGGTTATCTACCTCGCCGCCTTCATTCAAGAGAGTATGTCACTGAGAGAATCCTTGTCAATCGCTTTGCGAATGCACCGTGCAATTCTCTGACCTGTCGAAAGCCCAGGTTCGTTGATGTCGGAATAAGGTGAACCACCAATCGCCACATTGGAACCAGCCACGATTCGAGCGCTGACCTCAAAGACGCGGAACTCCAACTTGTCGGTAACAATCGTCTCCAAGCAGAAGGCGCCAATCATACCACGGGCATCTTCCTCAAGTTCAAGTGAAGCCGCAACTGCACCCTCACCCAATCTAAACGCTTCAGGCAACAATGATTCGCGAAGCACTGCAGGGGTGTTCCCTGTGACGACGAAGGAAGGTTCTAGGCCCATGTCACGAATATCACGCAAACTACCCAATTTGTAGAATTCATCAACATTGGATTCGTCACGACGATCGATGCTCATGAGTTCAAGGCGACCGCAGTTCTGTCCCTCTCTGCTTCCCATGCCTTCGACCTGATAGCCGTCCTCTGCAATGGGATCGAAGAAGAACTGGAAGTAGTAACGAGTGCCGAGAACGTATTCTTGAATCGTGAAATCCTCTTCCAAATCAACATTTCTCCTGAAGTCACGGAAGTTACGTGCGATGAAGTAACCACGGCCGCCTTTGGCACCTGCATACTTGACAATCACCGGCCCATTAATCTCGTGCGGGTCCTCAATCACTCTCGGCATGGTGCAACCACCAGACTCCAGCCATTGACGTTGCAATTCTCGGTCGGCCTCCCATTTCAGGATTCGACGATTGCCGAAGGTTGGCACTTCGAGTTTAATGAAATTGTCAGGACTCAGATACTCGACCAACGAACCATGCGGGATGATGATAACATTGCGGCTGCGCAACTCTTCCGCTTTGTCTAGAAGCTCGAGATAGTTGTCCAACATCAACCATTCATCCGGTTCAGCCCCTGGGAACGCTTTGTACAACTTCTTGCGGCCTTCACCCACACAAATTCCGAGGGTTCTAAAGCCCTCTTGGCGGGCCCCATGGAGAATCTGAAGCGATGAGTGCGAGGCTATCACACCAATCGTAATCTCGGCAGGATTGTACTTCGCGAGCCAAGTAGGCAGGTGCGAGGAGGGGGTCGCCATTAGGGACGGCTCCGATGCCGGGTAATTATCGGTTGCGGAAAACACAGATATTTGATGGTGGGTCTGGGTGCATAAAATCACACTCTTAATATAGGTGGATGACAAACCAAAGAACTCGTGATTCTGATGTCTTAGCGCTCCTGATCTAAACCGGATTGGTTACAGGAGCGAAAGCGCTAGATGGATATCAAAAAAGAGAACGGAAACACGAAGCAAGCAAGAGAAATTCAGAAAATGGTAATGCAACTAATACAACTTTGGATACCAGCACTAGAGGATGAACTGCACGGACAGAAGAGCGCACTCAGAAGTCGAGCAATGAAACTGATGGGACTTTGGATAGAAAGATTGGAATTTGAAAATGGAGAAGACCGCCTGAGAAAAGAAATTTTTGAATGGGAAAGAGAGAACGACGAATTGAATTTTGGCGAGGACAAATACGATTGGGGATTCAAATACGAACACATTTGAGGATGTCAAAACCCCCTGTGAAACCTGATGGTGGAGGGGGCAAGACATTCAAGTGCCAATCCAGTCCGCGGATTGTGCAAAGATTTGCTTAGGGGTGTCTAAATGCAATTCAATATTGAAGAAGAGAGTTTTCTACTCCCTACATTAGCATTGATGTTTTCCGAATCTACAAAATCCAAACTTCGTAAAATGCTGACTGAGGGCAGGGTATTGGTCAATGAAATACCTGTTTACAAGGCCAAAGAATTACTTGTTAAAGGAGACACTATTACGATTATCAATCGCTCGGATGCAATGAAGAAATCACCGCCACCAGAACCGAAAAAGCAATTTTCAAAATTGAAAATTCTATCTGAGGACGACTATGTTTTGGTCGTTGAAAAACCAGCCGGACTGCTTTCTGTCGCTACTGACAAACTCGAGAAAGATACGCTGCACAGTCGTTGTGTAGATCACGTACAGCGCCAATCGGAACGCGCATGGAGCCATATTGTGCATAGATTAGATCGCGAAACATCTGGAGTCATGGTATTTGCGAAAAGTCGAGAAATCAAAGAATTCTTGCAAACCCAATTCGCTCAACGTGATGTAGAACGAATCTACCATGCCCTTGTGGAGGGGGGCCCAAAAGATTCTGAAGGAACAGATTCCTCTTGGCTCGTGGAAGACAAACATCTGCATGTTAAACGTGTAAAATCAACGTTCAAAGGATCGAAACAATCCATCACACATTGGAAAATCGAAGATCAGGATGAATTTGTATCTTTGATGGAAATAAAAATCGAAACCGGCCGTCGACACCAAATACGAATGGCAATGCAATTTCAGGGTTGTCCGATTGTCGGCGACATGATACATGGAGCTACAACAAATCCTCTCAATCGAATCTGTTTACATGCAACTACACTAGGTTTTGTACACCCGGAAACAAATGAATTTGTGCTATTTGAATCGAATGTTCCCTTCGCAAATCGGGTCAAAATCGATTTCGAAACCTGAACGGTGAGTGGGGCAAGGCATTCAAGCACCAAGGCGATACGAAACAACATGGGCGGGGGATATTCGGGTGGCGCAAGCGGCTCAAATCGGACTTATGGAGGCTATCTGAGCCTGCATGAACTACTGTCTTTGCAACGAGATACAGAAGGCATCAGCAACGATGAGATGCACTTCATCGTGACTCACCAGACCTTTGAACTCTGGTTCAAACAAGTGATTCGCGAACTGAAAGAGATTCGCGATATCCTGGCAACAGAGCACGTTCCCGAAGCAGAGGTCCCCAAAGCGGTTGAGCACCTAGGACGGGTGACGGAGATCTTCCGATTGTTGGCCAGTCAGTGGAAGGTCATGGAGACACTCACCCCACAAGGCTTCCTCGCATTCAGAGATGAACTTGGTACGGCAAGTGGATTCGAATCGTATCAGATGAGAGAGATGGAGATTCTGCTTGGCCTTGAACACGTAGGCCGAGTATCAGAGATGGACCCTCTCGCACACTTCAGAAAACTCGCTTCACGAAGTGAGGTTGATGCAGCAGCATTAGTGAGATTGGAGGCCACACTCGAAGAGACCACTTTGGTATCCTCACTGACGACGTGGTTGTCGCGTACCCCGATTATGGGGTCATTATACGGCTCAGAGGGTGATTCTGAGGCTGTGGAAGCCTATGTCGATGCGCATCTGTCGGCATACAGTAGCATTGGCGAAGCCGCCAGTGCCCGCATGGAAGCACAAGGTGTAGACAATATCGAGGCGGTGAAAGCACGTTTTGAGGCGGCCAGTCAAGGAGCACGAGATTTCCTTAAACCAGAGGGGGAAATCAATCGCGCACGTGCGGGATTATTGTTCATCGAATCCTATCGAGAACTCCCCTTACTCGCTTGGCCTCGCGTTTTGGTCGATGCTGTGGTCGAACTGGAGGAGAGCATGGTTCTCTTCCGTACACATCATGCACGCATGGTCGAGCGAATCATCGGTAGGAGAGTTGGAACTGGAGGTTCATCCGGTGTCGATTATCTTGATGCTACTACCAAATACCGCATCTTCGGGGATCTCTGGGGTGTTCGAACAATTCTACTGAAACCAGAATTGCGTCCAGCGTTGCAAAATGGCGAAATGTATGGATTCGCGGGTGAAGACGCGAATTAATTAGAGGTTAGATGCATGCCAGAGGTTGTCATCTGTGCTGTGGCTCGGACACCTGTCGGTCGATATCGAGGGGCTCTAGCAGACCGTTCTGCGGTTGAATTGGGCATTCATGTAGTCAAAGGCTTACTTGCACGTGCCGAGATTGACCCAGCCAGTGGAATCATCGATGAGGTCATGTTTGGACAAGTGTTGCAAGCAGGGGTTGGTCAAGCGCCTGCACGACAGGTCACACTCGGGGCTGGCATGCCGGTCAGTACTCCGGCGACCACTGTCAACAAGGTCTGTGGATCTGCATTGAAAGCAGTCATGATGGCTGCGAATAGCATTCGCGCTGGTGAGTACAGCGTGATTGTGGCCGGTGGCATGGAATCGATGAGCAATGCACCCTATTTCGCCCAGAAAACCTCCAGAACTGAATTCAGCGAGATGAAACCCACAATGGTCCATGATGGCCTGTGGGATGTCTACAACGATGAGCACATGGGGAATACGGGTGAGGCCATTGCCGAAGAATGCGACATCTCCAGAGAGACTGCTGATATCTTTTCTGCTCGCTCTCACAAACTGGCAGATGCCGCATGGAACCAAGGTTGGATGGACTTCGAAGTTGTTGAAACACCTGGAATCGAACGTGATGAGGGGGTTTGTCCCGGAGAAAATCTCGGGGAGATGCAGGCCGCCTTCATCGAAGGTGGGAAAATTACGGCAGGCAATTCATCGCAACTCTCTGACGGAGCCGCTGCTGTATTAGTCGCCAGTCGAGATGCCGCCGATGCAAATGGTTGGCCGGTACTCGCAACTGTACTCGATTACTGCACCTCTGGAGTAGAACCGGCCAGAGTCATGGTGGCGCCGATTCCTGCCATCGAGACATTGCTCAATAGAAATGGTCTGACGATTGGCGATCTGGCCTATGTTGAACACAACGAGGCTTTTGCAGCTGCTTCGTGCGCCATCGCAAAGGGATGTAACATCCCTGATGAGAAACTCAATCCTCACGGAGGGGCCGTTGCCATCGGTCACCCATTGGGCGCAACGGGCGCTCGCTGTCTAATGACACTCATCAATGCGCTTCGTCGCTCGGGAGGCGGAAAGGGAATTGTCACACTCTGTCTGGGCGGAGGCAATGCTGTTGCCATGCTTGTTGAAGCGTGATTATCGGAATCTCTGACCGACCATCTGCGGAATGTTGGATGGTGGGGGTCGAATCGGGGGCGGAGGACTCTTCCTTCGGCCTGTGAATAACACAATTACACCGAGAAGAACCACGATTGCAATCAAACCAATGATGATGCGTGTATCGGCATCGATGGCGAATCCGCCACTTGTCGATGTGTTTCCATCGTCTGTAGATTCGGTGGGTGTTCCAGGAATTACCTCGGGCTCTGGTTCTGGCTCTGGTTCGGGTTCGGGCGGATGCCAAACAGTGTAAGTCACCGACCAGGTGTTGGTGATAATCTCGTAGCCATCCGATATTGAAACGGTTACAGAATAGGCCTCTGTAGTGCCATTCTGTACACAGACCTCTGCAACGAAATCGGATACGACGACCTCACAATCGAATGGACCCAACGACATCCATGATTCGTTCGTCATGATCCAGCGAGTGCCCTGTTGGCCGTCCTCAATGACCCAACTCGTTTCTATGTTGAGAATCGAATCTGACGATATGTTCACAAAACTCTGTAGGAATAATACGTCGGAGGTCGCGTTCAACATCAACTCCGTTTCTGCTGGAAGAACGGAGATTTGTTCAGCTCGGTTCACCATCTCGTCGATGAGTTCATTACAATTCTGATCCAGTCCATCCCACATCTCAGTCGCGTTTGGATGAATGGCTGAATCATTGTCATCACAGTCTGCAAACCATCTGAAACCATCACCATCAGAATCGAGGTCTGGCACCAACGGATTGGTGAGTGTGACATTGAGTTCAAAACCATCTTCGAGACCATCATCATCGGTATCATTGTCGAACGGGTTGGTGAAATAAACATTGTATTCGTTCAAATCGAGCAATCCATCCATATCAGAATCAAGGCCCTCAAAGTCTTCGTCAATAACATCGTCACAATCGTTGTCAATTCCATCCAGTACCTCAGGCATGGCTGGATTAATCAAAGGGTTTGACTCGTTGCAATCCTGGAACCAATACCAGCCGTCAGCATCAGCATCGGGGTCTGGAACTAGAGGATTGGTCCCATGAATGAGAATCTCATCGCCGTCGGTTAGATTGTCACCGTCGGTATCAGGATTGGTCCAATTGGTCCCAAAGATATGGTATTCTGGATAGTCGGCTAGGTCATCGTTATCTGAATCCGATACATTGAATCCTTCATCCCAATTGCCATTACAATTGTCATCGATTCCATTGAGCAGTTCAGACATCCCTGGATGAATCAGTGGATTCGAATCATTACAATCTTGGAACCAATACCAAGCATCCGAATCCGCATCCGCATCAAATGTCAAGGGATCACTACCGAAAAATAGAATTTCTTGCGCATCAGTCAGGCCATCTCCATCCGTGTCGTTAGACAATGGATTGGTGCCATACAAATTGACTTCGAAACCATCTAGCAACGTATCGTTATCGCTATCCGCATCTAGAGGGTCTGTGTTGGTTGCCATGACCTCTTCGTAATCAGTAAGGTCATCATCATCCGTGTCAGCGTCATAGGGATCAGTGCCATGAACGTCTGTCTCATTATCGTTGGTCAGCCCATCCCCATCCGAATCAAGAACCATGGGAACGCCGTGGATAATGAGTTCCCAATCATTCCAAGTTCCAGTATCGCCATTGCCATCATCTTCCACAGACAAGGTCCAGTTACCCGCAGAAGGCTCATCCCAGTTGTGAACGGTGGAGAACATCCAGTTGTTGTAGTTGTTATTGGCATCGCTTTGTTTCTGGGCGAGTGTGCTCTCGGTCCCCGATGGAGAAGTGAGGGTGATAATCAGGTCGCCTCGATAGACATGATCGATATCGACTATGACTTCGACGTGTTCCACTTGCAGTCCATCGTTGATGGTCACCGTATCGTTCAGCCCTTGAGGAGTATTGTCTGGTATGGCGGTATTGATTGTGCGCGTACTGCTAGTGATGTTGATTGCCAAGTCAACATTGGTCCAATTCTCTGCAACAGCAACGGCTCGACCGGCATCTACAGCGCCGAATCCATATTTGTGAGAGACGTCATGACCTGCTCCATTGACGTTCCATGAACTGTCACTGGCATCGTTCTGTCGAGAACTGTGAACCAGAACATGTTGCACGTCGCGCCAAGTCAGATTGGCATTGGCCTCGAGAATCAAAGCGATGACACCACTTGCCAGAGGAGTGGCTGAGGAGGTGCCGCCGAAATTGTCGGTGTAGTCATTGTTAGTGTACCCAGATGAACCCTCAATATCGGTCGTAGTGATGCCTTCACCACCGCCATCACTGTGTGCTGCAACCAAGATGTTGGCACCGGGTTCTGCATACCAGGACTGATCCCCCTGATGCGTGATGGCTGTCACTGCGATGGTTTGGCGTGCATTGGCATAGCCATCCTTGTTGGAATCATCATCGTTACCCAATCCATTGCCAGCAGCCCAGGTGATGATGTTACCTAGGCCACCTCGGCCGTTTGCCACATCATCTTCGAATGCGGCAATGGTCAAAGGGCCGGGGGCATCCAGTGTACTTCCATCGTCTGATGGTCCCCATGAATTGCTGTAAATGTCGATAATCTGATTTTCATGGCCCAGTGCATCGGCCTCTTTCGAGTCGCCTATGCCACAGGAGATTAGTTGCAATCCAATGAGATTGGCATCAGGGGCGGCTCCGGACACACCGACATTGTTGTTGCCAGTTGCAGCAGCCACTCCAGCAGCCGCAGTTCCATGCGCATTCGAAGATGAGGGAGAGGGATTTCCATCGTTTCCACAGAAGTCGTAATCGTTGGAAGTGTCATAATTGGTCGTCAGGTCAGGATGCTCGTGGTCCAAACCATCGTCGACAATCCCAATCATCACACCTGTTCCCTGATAGGATTGCCATGCACCTGTAAGATTCGCATCTTCACCGGTAAGGCCACCACTCGTCTGCCCAGTGTTCTGAAGGTGCCATTGATCGCTGAATTTTGGGTCGTTGGGTGTCCAGCGAAGTTCCTGTTGGCGTTCTACCTCAGGACAGGCAATCTCGATGCGATGAGAATACATCCAACCATCAATCTCGGTTGGCGATGCATCAACCAACCATGCATTGGGGATATACGGGGCTTTCTCTCCTAGAGGATATTTACTGACCACCAACCAAGTACCATCATGGGCAGGCAATTCTGCACACCTAGCAAACGCCAATTGAATTGAGCTGGAATATTCTGAAAGATGGTCTGTTTCCTCAAAAATTTCTCCTGCGGAAGCGATTGGGGAAAGGCTTGCGAAAATCAACAATAAGGTGATTCCAAGCCACTTCATGGCCCATAGGGCCATGAGTTCGTTCTTGAAACCATGGATGAGACGCTCATTCCGAAAGGAATTCTTGCACAGCCGCTTCAACTTCCGAATCCGGCATCAAACGGCGTTGACCCTTGGCTACCTCAAACAGATGGGCGACTAGTTCATCAGTCACTTCATGGCCATGTTGCTCAAGCCACCAGACGATGTTTGAACGACCACTCATGTGTCCGATTCGAATAATCTGCTGAAGACCATAATCTTGCGCTGGAACGCCGGAATAAACGCGATCAGCAAGCCAATGATCGCCCTTTTTCATGGCCTTGATGACAGCACTTGCATGAACACCGGTGCCGGTTTCAAAGGCATCTTTACCGAACACGGGATAATTGCGTGGTAAAGCCACCTCGACGTAAGCATGAGCCTTCTGCATGTATTCGTTGAGCAAGGTCAAATCGTTATCAATGACGCCCATCAGACTCAGGTTTACCAACGTCTGGTCGAGTGGTGCATTACCGGCTCGCTCACCCACACCCAATGCAGTTCCATGGATGACATCTGCACCGGCCTCTGCAGCGGCCAGATTATTGGCAACACCGAGGCCTCGATCTTGATGACCGTGCCAATTGACTTCGATATCCCGGCGTTTGACGCCCGCATCGGGAATGACCTCCTCTTGAATGAATGTGAGTAATTTTTTGACGCCATTCGGCGTAACATGACCACAGGTATCACAGACACAGATTCGATCGGCACCCAGCTCGATTGCTCGAGTGTATACCTCCTTGATTTCTTCAGGTTTCGATCGAGTCGTGTCTTCTGTGACGAACATTACAGGAATGTCATTGTCCACCGCGAAGGTGACGGCTTTCTCAGCAGTACTGAGAATTCGCTCCATGGTCCAATTTTCTGCGTATTGTCGTATGGGACTGGTGCCTAGGAAGGCACTTGCCTGAATCTTCATCTCGTGCTTAGCCTGTAAGTCAACCAATGGTTCGATGTCTGAAACAACCGTTCGAACAGCGCAACCAGGGCGAATGCTGTAGCCGTTATCAACAATATGCGACAACATGGCATCGATATGATTGACGTGAAATGGACCCGCGCCGGGAAGGCCGAGATCAACTTTCTGAACACCAAGTCGCTCCATGTAAGACAACAGTTCGATTTTCTCGTCGATTGTCGGATTACGGGCACTTGGGCTCTGAAGACCATCTCGCAATGTCTCATCATCGAACCAGATTCCATGCGGATGATTTGAGTCATCTCGCTTGAATTCATAATCAACGATGTTCCAATCGAATATCAAATCGCTCTCCTGCATTAGGTCCACCACTCGCACAACGCGCACCACCCCATAGGGTGGTGGGGTGTATCAATACAACGCCGTTCAACGCACAGAAGTGGTTCTTTTCGGAAACCTACTGGACAAAATCCTCATCATGACCAAGGCGAGGAGGAAAATGGTCAATTCGGGACTGTACAAAACAAAGACCAGAGAGACGAACATCAGAGCTAGATATTGGAGTGAAATGTAGAATGAACGTGCGGCTGAAGGAATGCGTCCATCTGCATCACGGGGCTCAAAGATATTGATCGAGATGACAGATTGATTGTACCATATTCCAAGAACCAGTACGATTAGTGTGTAGACATATGCAGCGAGTTCACCCACTTCAGCTGGATTCAACCAAGGCATGGCAGCGATTCCAATCAAGAGGAGTGCGTAAACACGCATCTCAATCAGGGTTCGCTGAGGACCGTGAACCCAAGGCATCATCGGGACACCGGCCTCCTTGTACTGTTCACTACGATACAGGGCCAGCGCCCAGAAGTGTGGTGGGGTCCACAGGAAGATGAGGGAGAACATCAGCCAAGGCAGAAATCCACCGAGATCGAACGGATTTGAGATGGAGACAGCGTCACCTGCAGCCGCAGCCCAACCCACCAGTGGTGGAGTTGCCCCTGCAATCCCTCCGATGACGATGTTATGGACGCTGGTACGCTTGAGCCAAAGGGTGTAGATGAACACATAGAATATGATGCTGAAGGCGGCCCAGAAGGCGGCAACAGCATTGGCGAATTCAATCAGCCATAGAGTTCCAGCCACCGACAAGAACAGTGCCCATGCGAAGCCGGCCTGTGGTGAGATAGCGCCGCGAGCCATGGCCCGGTGTTCTGTGCGCTTCATCATGGGGTCGAGATCCCGATCTAGGACGTTGTTGAACGAATGCGCACCACCTGCGGTCAGATATCCACCGACGAAGACAATACCCATCGTCTCAAGAGTGGCGATAAAATCGAAACCTGTACGTCCAGCCGCATTC
>JAPYUB010000013.1:0-2090 GCA_029942125.1 Candidatus Thalassarchaeaceae archaeon
GATGGGAAGCAGTGGTACAGGTCGTCACGCACAGAGCATGCAACCACAACCAACGGTCCCAAAGTGTCGAGGGAGGGCCAAAGTCAACCAAATCGACGAGCGTTTGGAATCTCGTTCCGCCAGTCAACGAATTGGCCACGTTGAGATTATTTCCATGCGTTCGAACATGGTTAACCCATGATAAACAGGCTTGGTGTATCTCATTGACAAATGTGTCAAAAGGAAGATTGGCAGGGGCCAATATGCCCTCGATTAGACGCCGAACATCATCGGGTTCAACCTGCCCATCAGACTCAAGGCGGCGGGCAACTGTATCAACAAAAACGCGATTTGACAACAATGACGAGAGAACGTTTCTCACCGTATATCGACTGCCAAATCGACGGGCGAGACGATCACGGGCTTCAATCAATTGTGGGGCTCTTTCACCGGATACACCGGCTGCCACCGCATCGCCGGCTGATCGCAATCTCCAGAGGCCTTCCAGAGCGAGTCCGAGCAATACTTGACGATCGGCATTATTCACGACTTCGTCAGTTGGTCTCTCGGATAAATCGGCTCTCCATGGTGCAATTAGGCGTGATAAAAAGGAATCGATTGTACCGATTGGAGCATCTTCAAGCATGGCAGTCAATTGATCGATAAGGCCCTCGTGTGTGACACGTGAATCTCTACGATTACCACCATCATCTCGGGTCGGGCCTGGACGCAAGCGATTCAATTCTTTCCAAAGGCGATGACGCATCTCCTCTGCGGCTCTGGTTGTGAATGTCAAGACCACAACTTCACTGGGCAACAGACCTTGCCATTGGGTCAAATCTTCACGCTCTGCCAAGCCGATTCTCAATGCACCTGCACCCAACGGCTTGGGTCGTGGACCGGCTGGTAACAATCGTGTGGCTCGTTGATCAATGGAAAGATAGTGCTCGATGGCACGCCCAACAATGCTCTGAGTTTTCCCAGTCCCAGCTCCTGCATCTAAGATTAGGTGCATATCAATGGCAAGAGCAAGACGTTGCCCCACGTTCAGTTCCATGTCGAGTCACCTCCAACTATAGGAGCCAAGCCACAGGCTTCCTTCACCTTGCACCAAGTACAAACATACTCCTCAGGGGTTGCGTGAACACGTCCAGAATTGGCCGCATCTGCGATATCAAACGCGGTCGTCAATCGCTCTCGCATCCATGCACGAAATGGGTCACTGGAAGCTTCAGGATCCTCATCTGGCAGTCGATGAGTGGCATGAGTGAATGTCGTTATATCACCGACTCCATTCTCATCTAACAATTCTACAAATGCTGGACTAATCTCTAAACTGTGGTTTGTGAACGAACCCACTTCGGAGATGCCGACACCGATGACAAGATCGCCGGGGTGAGCGATTTCCCATGAACGAGCATAGAGGCCAAGTTGCAATTCATCGAACAGCGCCTTTCGATGGCGTTCTCCAATCCTCGTTGCTTTGGGACCATCGACCGATTTTAAATCGCGAATCAGAATGAGTCGCTTCGGTTTCCATTTGGAATCTTTAGACCAATCCAAGGGTGCAACGGTTTCATCGCCTTCCTCGTCGATTGAGGAGTTGAAGACATCGACCCTGTCGATGAAACCAGTCAGTTGCATGGTTCGTCCATCTGGGTGTTCAACGTCTATTCCATTAAGAGACCATTCAATGGAAATTGGAATCGAATTGTGTAACTTTAATTCAGCCAAGAGGAGATTTCCTAGTCTTCCGGAAGGCGGCATCGGTTTGGGTGATGCAAGCCAATCCATCCATGATTTTCGATTCAATCCGACGAGGTCATGTCGTCGCTGGGCTGCAGTGGCGTCTTCTCTCTCCAACCAAGGTGCACGACGACCGACGTAATCCAAGATGTAGGCGAACAAATCTTCCACTGAGCAACCCATGTGGACCAGAGAACTAGCACCAACTGAGGAGCGCTCAGTGTGCTCGTGTAAGGTGAATACATTTTCAAACAAGGTACTCAGCGAACCGTGAACCAAATCACCACGAATCCTAGCATCGAGATCTTCATTCTGTTGCTCAAGTCTTCCGGCATTGAGACGACGCTCTAACCACCCCTGCCTAG
>JAPYUB010000013.1:2190-27649 GCA_029942125.1 Candidatus Thalassarchaeaceae archaeon
TTCTGTTGCTCAAGTCTTCCGGCATTGAGACGACGCTCTAACCACCCCTGCCTAGGACAAGCCTGCCAGCGTTGCAATCGACTCGCTGACCAGCGTGTTCGTTGATGTTTAGCACCCCCAGTGAGGCCATGTCTCTGATCAAAAACTGGCAAGGATGTAGAACTTGGAGACAATGGACGTGGATCATTAGCCAAAAGATGGAAGCGGCCTGATTTACCGCCTAGAACTGGCCAAGAAACGGCATCACGCGGAGTGATTTCACCAGAGGCGCCGGCTCCTGTAGGGACTATTTTCATACTCCCAATACCACAATAACGGTCATGCAATTCCATTCCAAGGTATTCTTCGCCTGACTGAACCTGAGTGGGTTGTCGACGAAGTCGATCCTGCAGCAATGATGTATCCAATGGAAGTGAAATCGATTCTGGACGCAATGGTGGAGATATTGGTTGATGAGAATCACGAAGTGAAAGACCGGCACGCTGACGATTGTCTCGTATGCTACGTCCTGAGAGATGAATCTCCGCCCGAGCAGGACCGTCGTTTCGAATCATTTCGATGGTGGACGGAAACCAGGCAAGATGATGGCCCCGTGTTCGTTCACTTGCCGCTGTTGACCAATCTGTCATGAATGGGGGGCGTAGAACCAATTCTGCAGATTCAGCACCCTCGTGAAGGGAGAACCATTCTGCAATCGGTGCTGCGGGTTGGCAATCTTCATCAAGACCTGAGCCATCGATGATAATCACCGTTGAGGAGGCATGCATCAAGTGATGCAGAGCGTGACGAGCATCTCGGAGAGGAGCATCCGGGCGACACAAATTCAACGCCTTGCAAGTGGCCTCATCCAACCACGGCAATTTATTGGTGCGCAATGTCCAGCTAGAATTGTTAAGGTGCGTGAGAATAATGATGTCAGCAGTGACACCGAGAGCCTCTTCTGGTGTAAGAATCAGAATCTGATCGCCAGCCTCGATCTTTGTCGGAGCTTCCATGTCTTCAAGCAGACAAAGGAATTGTTCAGTCCATTTTGGGCCGATGGATACAATTGAGTGTTCCAACGTTAACTGAGATGAACGATAACGGGTGTATTCCTCAAGAAGGCGTTGGAGTGAACCGGCTTCCGTCTGCATCGATTCCCAATCGATATGAGCGAGAATATGAGAAATCCATTGATTTCCATTGTTTGCCGCTGGGGGTAAGGGCAATTGCGCCCCAGTGAAACAACCAACAGACAATGCGGTTTCATCCAACAACGCACGTTCACCTGAACTGAGAAGTGGTGACAATCGTGACAGAAGAGAAAGAAACCACCATTGCGTACATTCAGCTCGACGACCCGCTTCATCGCGATCTTCCCATGGGGCTGGATGTGAGGGTGAAGCAAGGGCGCGCAACCATCTCGCCAAGGCGCCATAGCCTCCTAGAATGTGCCACGAACGAGCCAAACCTTCCAATCGATTGGCATCCATCTCAGGCACCCAATCACTGTGATCTGGATGTGGAGTATGGTGAAGCCATTCACTGATGAATCGCAAACTCTGTTGAGTGCCAAGTCCACGGATTCTAGACATTGACCAAGCCTCAGGACCTTGGCCAATCGATGCAGTCTCACCCAACCAATGAATGGATGGAGCCGCCTTGAGAGTCGTGGTGTCTCTGGATAGTCGTAAACCAACTTCAGCCAAGCCACGTCTCCATTGTTCAGTACGATTCTTCCAACCTGGATCAATTATGAGCGCACTAGCATGGGAATCAGCCGATTGTACCCAATCTCGCAGAACCTCTAGTGTGGCTGGAATGCCTAGTCCGCCTCGTGGAACCAAGACCCGATGAACGAATTGATCGCATGGTGTAGGTTGCCATATTTCATGGGGTTGAAGCCAAGTCGGCATTGTTTCTTCTGTGACTGGATTGACGTCCTCAAGAATGGCTCCATGGAACCCCATTCGATAATTTCCAATCGAAGCATCTCCATGCTGGCACAATTGGTGAATGTGACTGAATCGATTCAAGGACAACAACAGGCGTCTATCACTCTGTGACAATGTCGGCATCTGATCCATGATGACAATGCCAGCAATTCCTGTGATGGTGAACGGTGTAGAATCACTGGCCTCCAAAGTATCGATGATGGTTCGGCGGTGGAGCAATGGATGCATGCCATTCATTTTCTTGCCCATTCGCTTGAGACGTTTGTTGAATCCATCGATTCCGGGGCCATCCCATGAACGGATATTTTCGACATCAAAAGTGCGAGCCAAGCGGGTTAGCGCACGAGTTCGCCCTTCGCCCCAACGATGTTCTGGTGTTGGATGTAAGAGTGGAAATTCACCCTCGCGAGCCGCCTGTTCACATTCTGAGTGCAGTAATCTGTTGGCAGCTGCACTAGATGACAGCAAGCGAGGCAAGCGCAAATCGGCATGAAGCGATTTCCACAGTGATGCCAAGGTATGATGTCGTGAGCGGTCGATGGGCCCAATGTCAGAGGCCTCTAAACGGAACAGTAACTCAGCCCTAGAGGCATCAGATGAATGGATAACCAAAAGCGGTTCCATGGTTGGAAGAAGAACTTGGTCTTGCAATTGATGGAATAGCCACTCGGGAAACGAGCCGGGAGGAGTATGTTCCAAAGTTAATTCGAAATCCATGGCGACGCCCCAGTGAGCGTTCTAGGTTCTCGCGGGGGTTCTTGAAGCATTGGCTTTGTTCAATCTCGACGTGCCAATGATGCAGCCCCTAGAGCGATGAGCCCGAGTGGTGCCAAAAAGCCCGGCAATAAGCCTGCATCGGGTTCAGGTTCGGGTTCAATGATTGGTACTGTTTGATCCCATTCATGCACGACGACCAATGATAGATCATCTCCATCATAAGCGGCGGGGATGGTTATCTCTTGTTCGCCGCCCCATTCATTGCCATCATCTTGCAATGTCGCATTAAGTTCAACCACAGCGCGCACGATGTCGTCATAATGTTCCAACCCATTTCCTCCTTCAGGAAAATAGGCTGAATGCTCTACAACCATCAAGCGATGCCTCCACGACATCCATTCTGGTTCATCGGGTTGAATGTCAAATGACCATGACAGAGTTCCTGAACTATTGTCCCCTGTCCAGGTGAAATCTGATTCGATGCCATTCCATGATCTGTACTCGTGCTTGTCTGCAAACATCGTTGCATAATCCGATTCCAATGAATCACCGTGTGGAGCGCTTCCTGCCACAAATCGATATCCGTCGAAAACAACCGTCGGTGCAGCTCTCTCCAAACCGCTCGCAACCTGTGCACTGGTTTCACCATACAGGTCAATCCAACGGTCATCTCCGGCCTGTGTTCCAAATGGGTCCGATGCCTCGTCGATGAATCGATGATGGACAAGAACGGTTGCCGATTCATTTTCGAGAGCAGCCATTAGAGCGTGTTCCGAATATACACAGTTTTGACACCATGTGGCGGTGTACACTTCTACAACTTGAATCTGTGTCATATCTCCTCCAACAGACACTGTGGTTGAATTATTAGAAACACCCGTCAAATCAATCATATGTCCTCCAAGAATCCCCTGATCTGGAATCATGACCGGAGTTCCTGCTTGAACTGGGGCGGGAAGCAGAAGAATTGCGAACAAGAACAAAGTCAGGCACTTACGCATGGACGGGCTACGCCCGTCTCCTCTCTAAATCATGCGGCTCATAGTGCAGCGAACGCAGCAATGGTTCGATCGATGTCCTCATCGGTAATGTGGAGATGTACTACGGCACGAACTGCAGTGGGCCCTACCTCGAGAACATCGACGCCATTTGCAGCCAATCCTTCGAGAATTTGAGGCGCACTCAACTCTCCATTGATGTAAACCATGTTGGTCTCCACACTGTCCAAATTTACCGTGAATCCGTCCATGGCATTCACCGCCTCCGCCAGACGATGGGCGCGAACATGGTCCTCAGCCAATCGGTCGACATGGTTGTCCAACGCATAGATGCCACAAGCAGCAATCACGCCAGCCTGACGCATACCGCCGCCGAACATCTTCCGCCAGCGGTGGGCATGAGCAATGAAATCTGATGACCCAATGAGTACACTACCTACAGGTGCTCCAAGTCCCTTGGACAGGCAGATGGAAATGGAGTCGTAATCACGAACGATACGTGCTGGATCGGTGCCAGTTGCGATGGCCGCATTGAACATTCTCGCGCCATCCATGTGGGCCTGACAATCGTTGTCATGTGCAACCTTTGCAATCGAATCCAATGTCTCCTGAGGATAGCAGGTTCCACCGCCTCGATTCGAGGTGTTCTCTACACATACCAGTGAGCCGTTCGGATAGTGACCCAAACTGCCGTCACTTTTGCGAATCGCCATGGCGACATCGTTCGGCTCCATGATTCCTAGTTTGCCCGGAACCAAGGCCACAGAGCATCCGGAAAGAGTAGCGTAACCGCCACCCTCGTAGACGTAGATGTGGCTGGTGCTCTCAGTGACTATCTCGTCGCCAGGATTGGTGTGTGTGCGAATGGCAACTGCATTCGACATCGTGCCACTGGAGACGAATAATCCGGCTTCTTTGCCTAGCATCTTGGCGAGTTTATTCTGCAATTCAATGACTGTCGGATCATCGCCCAAGACATCGTCACCCACCGCGGCACCCTGCATCACAGCCCGCATGGCCGCAGTCGGCTGAGTAACCGTGTCACTGCGAAGGTCAACACGGTCGGAGGGGTACTCGCGCATGATTTCCCGTAGACGCTTGACATAAAGCAGTTTCAGGTCGCCAGAAATAGCAAGAATGGCGCGGCGAGAACCTCAAGAGTCGTGTTATTGTGAGAACATTATGGCAGACCAAAAGGGCACTCAATTGGAGTCCTTCCTGTCTAACAACTGCCCGCCTATGGGCATCTACGAAACGTTGTACGCGTTCAGGGACTCATTCGGTAGTTTCATGGGCACCGAAGGCACACATCCATGGTCACAAGGATTCCCTCTAACTACGCCACTAGAGAAGTTTGGAGGCCCTCCACTCCCCGCGAGCATCGATGTCACTTGGGAGGATCGTTTCTATCCCAAGGCGTGGGGACATCCGGCATTGCGCGACGCCATTGTAGAGTTCTACAACTCACAATACGGCTCCAAAATTACACCAGAGAATGTTATGGTATTCGCTGGAGGGCGGCCTGGAATCTATACCGTGATGGCCTTCCTCAAGGAACATGTGAAGGTGTCGATTGGAAACATCGAATGGCCCGCATATCTGGATATTATGGAGCAAACCAATACCCACTATCAACTCGTTCCTTTCACAAAAGAGAACAACTTCCATCCAAGCAATGCCGCCTACTTCGACCGCACGAATGTAAACCCCGAGACGCGCATCATGCCCGTCATATCCAATCCCCAGAATCCATCGGGTCAAACACGCTCAGGAGAGGAACTCAGGGAACTTATTGAGATGGCTGAGCAGCCCGGAAACGGAATACTACTGGATGAAGCATACGAGATGTTCCATTCTCCTTCAGTGAGTGGCATCGAGTTTGTTCAAGACTTGGACAACAGCAACGTGTTCATCTCAGGTGCTTGCACGAAGGGTCTTCAGTCCCCTGGAATTCGCGTCGGTTGGATCATTGCTAGCAAGCAAAATGTCGAGACGATGGCTAACTACTCCAGCTTCGGTATGGGTGGCGTAAGCCATCCGTCGCAGCACTACGCCGTCAAACTCCTCGAACCCGGTCGTGTCAAGCAAGCCCGCAAGGCTGTGGAACAGCACTACAACTGGCAGCGGGAACGATATGGGAAGGCATTCGAGGACATGGGACTGGGAGTCTATACAGGAAACGGTGGATTCTATCACTGGCTCGAATTACCTGAAGGGATGACGAGCGACGAGTTCAACAGACGACTCTTCAAGCGCGGTGCAGCAATCCTATGCGCTTCTGAATGTGACATGGGTCGCCCCCACTCAAAGGATCCCGGCTATGTAACTCCATATTCGAGATTTTTCCGCTTTTCTTTCGGGCCGCTTTTACCTGATACGTTTGAATCCGATGTTCAACTCTTCAGTGAAGTGTTTGAAAACTATAAACTTGATATGATAGGGTCATAATCATGCACATCTCTGGAAAAATCATGATTCCCATCGGAATCGTATTAATCATTCTTGGAGTAGTTCTGATAGCAACTATCGATGAGGAGCAGCATCTACAGAAGTTGGAGCAAGATGGTGTATTAATCATCGAACTTCACGATGACGATCAAGCCGGAGAACTCGGATTCTCGTTCTGGATTGAAGGCAAATATACCGATGTCGATGACAATGGATTGTGGGATGCTTGTGAGGAATTCAATGCATCCGTGACTGGTGTCGAGGGCATCAAAGATGCTGATACGGAAAGATACCAAGCAATATGTGATGAGAAAGACGAGGAATGGGATTATCTCGGGCTCATCAAAGTCGGACAAGCGTGCAACAGTGTAGTGAAAGAGAATGAAGATGGCACATTGGAAGTTGACGTTCCAATGAGATGTCCAGATGGGCCCTATGAGATTACAGCTAATTCTGAAGCGCAGGTGGTCTACGAAGATGAAATGATGGCTGATGGTTTTGGAGCGATTTTGTTAGGTGGTTGCGGATGCTGTGTGGGCCTGATTACCCTCTTGCTCGGCATTGGAATCGGCTTTGCAATGAAGCCCAGCACTTCACAATTTGCGACGATGGAATTTTCAAGTGGAAGTGTAGCACCTCTCCCTACCGACGGTAGTGCGGTGACTGTGCCTGGTACCGTACCCGGTGCGATTTTCGGTGCTGGACCTACGGCGCAAGTTACCGACACACCTACTGATGATGCTGAAAAAATACAATCTTCAGCTGATGCCTTGAAGCAGCAGTTTCTAGCAGGTGCTGCGGAAAAAGTCGTGGACGCAGACGAACCTGAGAAAGAGTGATTCAGGCCGCTTCGTAGATGCCGAAGCCAGAGAGCGGTGGCGTGTAAACGTGGAGATTGATGAGGTTGCCATCCGTGTCGTTTGAGATTCGATGTATGTCCGGCTCTTCGGCCGCACAAAACTCACCAGGAGCATAGTGGCGCACATCGGTGGGCACAGCCAGATTGGCTTCGTTCAATTCGAAGATGGTCTCTGTTGAGGTGCCTTCTACAATCAAGAAGGCACAATCAGATCCTGCATGATCGTGGATGGGAGTAATCTGTCCAGCTCGCCATGTGATGGCCACCATCTCGTAGTGCTCAGTCTTCTTGATGATGTTACGTTGGTAACCATTGTCCTCTGTGTAGACGATGTGTTGCTTGAGAGCTTCAAGATTCACTGGGAGGGAGTCCAAACGTGTCCCTAGTTCAGTAAGACCCGGCCGCTCGTTGAGGGAATCAAGCCACTCTATCATGTCGGCAACGCCTTTGCAACAGGCGATTAGGTCGTCACGATTCTCATCACTCATTGTGACGACTTCGACCATGCTATGCGCAACGTGTGGGGGAACATAGAGTTGACCACCCAATCATTGTGTCAATATTCGATGGAAATGATGGACTCCGGCCTCTTTGGTCGGTGAATATCTTCCTCGTTCGTAAGCGACTGAAGACACCCCTTTCTGACAGCCTTCGACGATGAATTGGTCCTCTGCCTCGACCTTGTCGAGATCTCCACCAGCTCCCTTACCAAGCATCGAAGAATCGCCCACAAATCCATGGTAGACGATGCGGGTCTTGTCTACAGATTCTGGAATCACGAGATTGACTGAGAGCCCCCATGGATAGAAGTTTAACATCAGGCCCGGGTGCAACCAGAAGTAGTAGGCGGCAATGTTCTGGCCGAAGTCAGGGTGTCCTTCGGGCAATTCGAATTTGGGTTCGCCATCATTGGCAATTCCAATCTGTAGCACACCACCATCGAACAGCTCTGTGCTATATGCATCGTAATCGAGAACATCATGCAAGTCTCCGTGAACAAATGGAATGTGAAATCCTTCCAGATAATTGTCGACATACAACGCCCAGTTGGAGTCGATAGAATACTCTCGATGGCGGCTCAAATCGTGCGTGAACGCTTCGATGGGCATCCATCCTACCCGGGCCTCGACTTCAGCGATGAATGATTCAAAATCATCTGCTGAGATTGTATTGAACAGGAAACCCTTCCATTCTGCCATGGGGAATGAACGAAGATGATCGGTATCTGTGGGAAAATTCTCGACATTGTCGAACTCCGGCATACTACGGAACTGTCCATCTAAACTGAAAATTCGTCCATGATATGGGCACTGCAATCGCTTGGCATCAGAGGATTCGGTGCACACAAGCATCCCTCGATGTGTGCAGACATTGGAGATACAATGGGTTCTACCGTCGTCCTGCGTGAGCAACATTGGCTCATTTAGGGGATTATCGATGGGCATAGTGGACGATAATTGGCTTCGATGCGCGGCAAAGTGCCAGTTTCCGCCGAACGACGAGATGATGGAATCGAAGGTCAATGAATCGGTATAATATCGAGAAGGGAGGGTCTCAGCCTTGCGAATATCAGGATCGATAATCGACATCGGGACACCTCAAACATCGAGGTCCCCACGAACGAACTTGATGTACCGCTGCTCTTCATTCTCCTCGAATGGGTGCTGACCGATATTCTGCTGGTAAGCAATGCCAACCCACGTACCATCGGGGCTGAATACCGTTTCAAAGAAATCGTGAAGGGCATGAACATCGCCCTGTTCCTCCTCGTACTGAGTGACCGTGTGAAGAGCCTCGGGGGTACCATCAGCATTGTGCGCTGCAATCTCGTAGTGGAAGGTGTCATTTTCGTGAGGCTCACGAACCGCGCCCGAATAGAGGTACCATTCCTGACCGGCGACATACTGCCCTTCGGCTGTATTGTTGAAGGGGACACCGTAGAAACTGACCATTGTCACATTGTCTTCGTTAATGCTGACGAATGGATACATGGTGATGCCCTCCCAATCAGGTGGTGTAATTTCCCAAGATTCCCAGGTGGCACCTCGGTCATACGACATGGCGAGGCGTACATCCCACGGGCCTGTGGGTCCTTCGGGACAATCCGCCCAAACCACAGCCACTGTTCCCACACCATTGGTTTCAACCAGCGGATAGCCTTCAGGGGGATTGCCATTTCGGGGGCCGACATCAATTGGAGCGTTCCAGTTCAAGCCGGTGTCATTAGAGATTCTTACCTGCACATGGCCCGTGCTACTGTCTTGATTCTCTTGAGCGATGAAAACGTAATTTCCACTACGCTCTGGAACAATCGTCGACCAACCTCCTGGCATTGAGTAGCACTGTGACCATGTTTGACCTCCATCAGCGCTACGGTAGTACCAATATCGTGCTGGATCATCATTGCAAGCGGGTACGGAAACACCACTGTTTCCTAGATAGTGAACGATACCATTGTTCTGTGCCTGTATCCATGGACGATCATCGGCAGCCATTGAGTATTGGCGATCACAGAGGCCACTCTCAAAGGTCTGTCCACCATCACTGAAAACGTGGATCCAATTGTCCTCAAGATAGGTATCGAGGTAGTAAATTCGGTCCATGGCATCTACGGCGATGTCACCTTCATCACCCAGACAAGCCGAACCTGAAGCGCCATTGGTTACTTGACCCTCAACCACAGTGCCCGGAGTATCGTCGAAATTGTCAGCAATTCCCCAAGTTGTACCGTTGTCATTAGAAATCCAAAACCAAGATGCAAAGTAATCCCAACTAGTCTTGTAATTTTGGTCTGGTAAACAAGCCCCATCTGGATATAAATTCGGTTCAACACCAAGCCAATTGGCAGAACCACCCATCGGACTGGACCAGCGCAAATCTTTGTGAGCTGTGATGAACATGTTTCCGTGACCATCAATCGCCAAACTAGGCTCATATCCAATTCCATATTCGGGGAAATCCTGACCGTTCTGTGGATCAACACAATCAGGGTCACGCATCATGAAAATCGTATCCCCCCAAGTGATGTCAACCGAGGCGCCAGGGCTAGTGTCAACTCCAGACATCATGTGGTCTCCAACTGTGCCCCACATCGCTGCAAAAATCGTGAAGGCAATGACGATTGCACCGGTGCTTGCTAAAGCGATGTCAAGTTGGCGTTTTTCGCGTCGTTCAATCGATTCGAGAGGGTCCTCAACCCACGCTTCGTAATCCTCGTCTTCGAGGATTTCAGCCTCCCACACCTCGTCCGACACAAACCGTCGTGGACCGGCCACATCATCAATCCGCCGCTTTGCCGCGTTGGCGCCCTACGGGCGCCGTATTTACTTCACTAGACCAAATGAACCTGTGAGTGAATCGATTGAATCACGGGGGCCGGGGCCTAATCCAACAACAGTCACCGTACCCGATGGAATTTCTGTGTGACCTGCATCACGAACCATGTAGCATACGATGTCATCTGCTTGTGCGGCACCGAACAAGCGCTTGAGTGCATCGAGATTGGGGGCTTCCACCACAATCTTACGTGCGCCATTTTCTCGCCAAGATTCAAGTTGCTTTGGACATTCACGAGACGCTTTAAGTGCACATTCAACCGCTGCGTGTCCACACTGTGCAGCTAATTTTCCACGCGACAATGTCAGATCCTTGCGCGTCACTAGCACCATCGTCAAAGATTCGTCTTTTCGTGCCATCTAATCCTCTCCGTCAAGGCGGGCAATTCCCGCCAATGGATTCTCAAGTTGTTTCGCTGCTGCATCGGCCTCAGCGATGAACGCTTCCCTCGTGACTGTCTCATCAAGTAAATTTGGAAACCAACGACCTGCCTCGTGCCTGCGATGCAACCAGAGAAGATGATGTAGACTTGGAGCCAACCAAATCGTGAACAGAACGTTTCCAACTGCGTGCATTGCATCGAATATGAGACCCGCAATGATGAATGCGAGGAAGGCCTCAAACGATTGGTAAAGGGCAAGAGCAGACAATGAGACGATCCAATCGAACAAAAAGCCCCAGATGAAGGCCAATATCGCCAACGCTCCGATTCGAACCTTGGTGCCATCCCAATTCACTAGCAAGGGTCGTAATAAGGCCGCACTACCGCCGACACAGGCCCATCCAATCGCCTGATAGAATGTCCATGGTCCATGCCCCAGTGCCATGTTGGAAATGAGTGCTGTAAGCATGGCAACCGCCGCGGCTCTTCGGGCACCAAGATGAAGGCCAATCATCAGAATCAGCAAGGTCACAGGTTGAACGTTGGGCAACGCTGCAAACAGGACACGACTGGCGCTGGCAACAGCTGCCAATAGAGCGATGAGAGCGGCCTCTCGACCCAACACGATGCGACGATCAACGCTGAATAACATCGTACCGAAAAGAAGGGCGAACAAAGTTGTCAACCACACGGCAATGCCTCCGGGTGTGCCAGCCCATGCTTGAACATCAGCAAAAATCACAGACTCACCTCCGTCAATTGGCCTTGTTTGATATTCCATATGCGGCCTCCACTAACCTTGATCCAAGCCATGAGATCAGGAGAATGAGATGTGATGACAATCGCACATCCGGATTTTCGACGAATGTTGAGTTCTTCGATGAGGTCAGCCAGTGTCAAATCATCGAGACCGTGGTCAATTTCATCGAGTAACATAATCGCGGGTTTGCGCATCAATACAGGGAGCAATGACAAGCGACGTCGCTCACCGGTTGAAAGGTCGTGAACAGGCGTCGCCATTGACAGATGAGAAAGACCGAGGTCAAGGCGAAGAGCGGATTGTTGTAATTGGATGCGCTCAGCATCGGGAATGTGTACTTCTTCTCCGGCCAGATGTTGTTCGAATAGAATGGGGTGTTGTAGATTCAATTCCTCTTCGATGGTCATCCCCAGTAATCGACGATCTGGAGAAGTCGGCAACCAAGGCAGCCCCGAGGTTCCAGACCACTCACGCAACAGGGTCGTCTTTCCACTTCCATTTGCCCCTTGAATCAGAATCAAATCTCCGGCACGAACCGGTTTGAGATCATGTGAGAACAGGTCACCTTGAGGTGGTGTTCCAATTTCTTCACCCCGTTCAACCCACACCGAAGGGTAGTCTTGTGGGGGCAGCGAATCACCAATGTCAATCTCATAATCCGCAATTCTTTCCCATCGCGCATGACGGTGAGCAACGACGATAACGAGACCACCGCGAGCACGATGCTTGACAACGGCTTTTCCGAGTTGAATGAAACCTGCTTCGTCCAAGTGAACATCAGCCTCATCTAGCAACCAGATGGGTTGAGCTGAATCGAGATGGGCCGCCAGAAGCAAACGTTGTTGCTCTCCTTCTGAGAGATTCTCAGATTGAGAACGAAGTTTGTCAAATAATTTCCATTCTCGCAAACATTCCAGCATTTCGTTCTGCGTCCATGGCCCAGAAAGTCGCCGGGCAATTTTGAATTCACGATGAACTGATTCTGCCAGTCCATGACGATCGGGATCTTGTGGAATCCAACATGAGATAGCCTCAGTGAAGGGCCCCTCTGCAAGATTGACTTCGCCCAGAGAGGGGTGGCCTGAAATGTGGACTTTGCCGTAAACGCTCACAGGATGCTGCCAGGGTGATACACCCGCTATGACACGCAACAGACTTGATTTCCCACAGCCTGAAGGGCCACGTAGCAACACGATTTGACCTCCTCGCAACAATTCCTTGTGACGGCCGATACACCGTCCATCTGGCAAACGAATCTCAAGGTCAAGGCCTAGTTGAACAGAATCTGAGAAATGGTATGGATTGACGCCATCTTCTCGTACATCTTCTCCGAGTGCTCTCTGGACAATTCGACGTTTGACACTATGCCTCCATCGACGTGGCGCCAGAATGCCTCGCGCTTGAACAGCGTCGCCCAAATCATGAGCATGATCGAGTGAATCCGCCAACCATCCAGGCCAGATTGATGCTCGAGTACGCAGCGCCTTCAGTCCAGATTCATCATCGATGAAACCACGCTCTTCAAGCGTTTCCAGACGCCACTTCGCACTGCGCTCTAATCGGGGCACTAAGCGCAATGAGATGGCCAAAGAAACACCAAGACGAGGTAAAGCCCATTCGAATGCACGAACCACGTCAGAAGGTGGGCATGACCAGGTCAAGATTTGCATTCCGAGTAGGGCAATGAGTAAACGGCCCATGAGCAACAGAATCCGCTGCCAATCTCCGGTGCCGCTGAACAGCAACAGAATCAATCCATAGAGGATGGACAAAGGCAACCAGACACGCAACCATCGGAACAGAGAGGATGGACCGACCATGTAAGCGGACCACAGGAACAGGAAGCCGCCCCAGGCCGCGAGTTGTTGCCATTCAAGCATCAATGGCAGAACTACAACGAGTGCAAGGAAGGGAAGGCGAAAGTGACGAGGGGGGCCCAATCGCGCCGCTCTTTCTCCTTGCCAACCCCATACTGTGATGAAAACCGCCTCCTATGGAGGCGATGCTAGAAAAAGCGGACTTTGAGTGTTGACCTCATTAGAACTGTCCGGGGTCAAAATGCCAATCGATATGATCACCGGGGATAACGACTTGTTCAGCCATTCCTGTTGACCCGTATCCGCCGTTCAAATCGTAACTCCACCAACGTCCATCCGAGCCACCTGTAGCATCACCAACGTCACGGAGGAACGGCCCCAGAATTTGCTGCTGAACTTCAATGTCGTACTGGTAATCTGCCAAAGTGGCCATGGTAACCATTTCGACCGTGTCACCCACTTCGACTTCGATGGTTGCAACCACGATGCAATAACTCCCTTCTGGGGCTGGATTGACCTGCCAAGACATCCCAGTCTCACGTGAATAAATTTCACCTTCAACGCACGACTCAGGTGCAAACGATTCAGGGAAATGGAACGCGACGAGAATCTCGTTCTCCGCCAACCCCTCATCCAACGCTGGAAGAAGGATTGCTGCGCGAACCCTCTGACTTGAATCTTCATCTGGATGGGTAACCATCTGGGTATTGTAGAAAGCACCGGCCATCGCAAGACCGAGCAATAACATGAGAACTGCGCCGATTCGAATTTGACGACGTGTGTCCGAATTCAAAGAAAACTGAGCGATGAAGGCGAACAGGGCAGCGCCGAGGAAGGGGAAGAACAGAATGCCCGCAGTACCTTCTGATTGTGTGGATTCAGAAGTGTCTTCTTCTTGTGATTCAGAGGATGTAGTTGAGTTGTCGGTTGTTCCAAGAGTATCGTCTGCTCTAGCATGAATCGAATTCCAATCAAGAGGTGCGTATCGTACTTCCAACCACGAAGCGTCATTTGCGACCGCATGGACAAGACCATCCGAGCCACAACCAGCCGTCACATAACTTGCCACATCGGGAATCCATTCGACACTGTGATTTGCATCGATGGCGATGTACCATGAGCCATCAGCCCGATTCTGTGGTAAGCAGATTGCAACCACATTGTCCCATTGAATCCATTGAATCTCTCCAACCACATCGGTTGCATTCCAACGGATGGCTTCGAACATCGAGTTGTTGACAAGGCCGAAGTGAACCGCATCATCAAGACCAGCGAAAACAGTGAACTGATGATATGAAGGTGGGGTGGTTGCTGTACCCGAACCCAACGATATCGAATCAAGGAGGGTCGTGTTTCCTGATTCATTCCACTGCAATCGGACGAGATTGGATGCACCATCCGAATGCAGATGGAGTAGAACTCCATATTCAATCAAGAACACTGGTGTAGAACGGAGTCTCCATGTTCCAGATAAGTTGGCTAATTCGACAATGTCGATGTCGTCAATAAGAACGGCGTTCGCGTCATATCGCAATAGATGGCCAGATTCGGTTCCCTGCAGCCAACCCATCGATGTCGTGATGGTGCCATTTTGATCGGATACCATGCTGACCCATACGCCCAGATTGGCGCGATAGGTGCGAAGTTCCGAATCATGATGCTGATGCAGAACGGTGCCATTCGCCGCACACACCTGTACGACACCGGTTTCAGTGGGCCAAACAATCACACCGGTGGTGGCGAGGAATCCCCCGCCTGTGATGCCCCAATTGGGAGCTATTGTCGAATGATTCCACAGTTCAGCCCCGGTAACAAAGTCGTGGGCAGTGAGAATTCCTGAGGTCCAACCAGTCACGACCAGGTCGCGTTCATTCGCACAGGGATTGTTCGTTCCCGCTGTAGCCGGAATACCAATGAGTGGGGCGATTTCAAAGCCACGGTCGCTGGCTGTATGGAGTGCCCGCCAAATTTCCACACCCGTATCTGCTCGATAGGCAGCAAGGCCAGCTCCTTCTCCAGTACTAGGGTCACCTCCTCCTTTGACAATGACCAGGCCATCCTTCACGAGAGGTGTGGTGGAAATGTATCCAATATCGACACTGGCGTTCCATTGGACATCCGGAAGAACTGGATCTGTAATCCATTCAGAGTGTCGACCTTCGCTTGCCTCAGCGGGAAATGCAGCGAGCAGAAACAGGGCGAGAATGAGGATTGCTCGCCGCATCAGAGCAGCCTCTGAATTTGTTCTTTCAGAGCTGCGGAGACGGCTTTACCATCGGCAGCGCCTCCAAGTTTGCCCATGACCACACCCATCAGTGGGCCTAGGGCTTCCATGCCACGCTCGGCAACAAAATCAGCACGCTCGGCGAGAACTTCGGCAACCGCAGCATCAACAGCACCAGTATCAGCCGGCTCAAATCCGCGGGAAGCAGCCTCTGAAATCATCCAAGCAAGCAGGAGTGGAATATCATCAGTATCTGCGTCATTCACCAAAGGTCCGACACCTTCGCGAGTGATTGAACCAGATTCGCGAAGATGAATGGCCACAGCGAGAGCGTTGACTTTCTCAGTGCCATGATCGAGGAGGGCACTGGCCCATGCCTTGGATGGCAAAGCGAGTTCACCAGAGATTCCATCCATGAAATAATCGTCAAGTTCGCCGGTTACAAGGGCTGCAACCTGATTGTCGGACAGTCCACTGCTGGAAAATAGAGCGAACCGTTCTTCACGGCTCGGAGGTAAATTCTCCTTGATTGAACCCCAATATTCCGAAGCAATTGGGGTTGTGGGAATGTCAGTCTCAGGGTACATTCGTGCCCCGCCAGGCAATGGTCGCATAGCCGTCGTTGTGCCATCTTCTGGTGCACCTTTGCGAATCACTACATTGCGAACTTCTTGTGGGATTCGATGGAAAGCCAAACAAGCACGTGAATGAACACCCTCAAGCGCCAGTTCGCCCTGCCATTTTGGAGCGACACATAGAACAAAACAATCACCGAAAATAGATGTGCAGGCTGCGGTTTCTGATTCAGTAATTCCGTAAGCAGGTAATTCATCAGAATGGAAAATCCCCTTGACGCCAGCGAGTTTGGCAGCACTGGCTAATTCTCGCCCCAATCGTGGCAACTGCGCCCCTTCGTCATCCAATGTTTTTGACCCAAGTTTCCCCGTAAATCCGGGAAGAGAGATACCCAGAACGACAGACCCCGATGACAACGATTCTGAGACCATCTGCGATTCACAGTTCGTAAATACAGAAGTGGTATCCTGCAATTGGAAGGGCATCTGCTCAGCGACCTTTACGGCTACGGATGCCTCTACGGACGCGTCATCGAGGTCACGATGTGAAGGAAGAGGTTCGACGCCCAATTCTGTCCTGAGATCGTTGGCCAATCGATGGAAATGTAATTGCCGAGCCATCTCAAGACGGATGATTCTAGGAATCCAATCAAGGTCCTGACAACCTTTGATTTCGACTCGATCGCCAGCACCGATACTGACATTGAGGTCTTGTCGAATCGAGCCAAGTCCACGGCGGACGCGACGAGTATCTCTGAGGAGAGTGCCCAATGCTAGAGCTGTTTCCTTTGCATGTTCAGGGGTTTGTACATCCGGTGCAGTGGCGACCTCGACCAAAGGTATCCCCAATCGATCAAGGGTATAGACAACCTGTTCCCCATCCGGTGTAGAACGAGTATCCAATTTTCGAGCGCTGTCCTCCTCTAGGCAGATGACATCGACACCGACCGAGCCGGAGGGCGTTTGAATCGAGCCATGAGTGGCAATCAGTGTCGTTCTCTGGAAGCCACTGGTGTTTGAACCATCGACTACCGTCTTTCGCATCGCCTGAAGTGCACCGACAGGTTTCGCATCCATCATTGCCGCCATTGTCAGGGCGACTTCTACCGCAGCAGCATCGTGCTCAAGTGGTGGTGCCTCGTCCATTTCGATAAGACCGGCATTTGGAGATTGATAATAGACAAATGAACGGTTGCGGCGTTGTTCGAAGCGTGCTGCGATGTCGATGCGGCCACCCTCGCCTCTCGCGGCTCGTAAGCGTCGGTGGGCGCTCGGCCATCGGCCTTCGATTTCTTCAATCCCATCTTCATACAGATTGCTGGGTTGGCGGGAATGCAGTTTCCCCGTGGCCAATTGCTGATGGATCTCAAGTCCACACATGAAGCCAAGAGCCGTCGGGTCCAAATTGCCGGCATCCGCGACATCGCCTGGAACCTCTCCGGCCATGTGACGTTGCCAGCCGCTGCCCCTCTAAAGGGGCAGCGGTGTTTAAATCAAGCATAGCGCCAAAGACCGATACGTGGTGAGTACAGAACACCACGATTGGACATGCTTTGGAGGACTCTGTCCACAGTGTCCTCATCAAAGCCCTGTTCGCCTGCGGAATTGTATATCTCATTCACGTGACATTCACCATCCCTTTCTCGGCAAAGAGTGCGTACAATAGCACCGATTGTCTTCTCAGCACTCCGTGCTTTCTGAGGTGTTCCGGTAGGATCTTGTGGATTCATATTACCGTCATAAGCCAAATATCTCCAAAGTCCATCCATCGCAATGGCTTCTTTCGCATCTTCTGCAACTACATGATTCCTCAAAAATAGTCGAGAGCGAGCCTCTGCCATTCGCATTGTGGCTTCGATTGCACGTGCTGTCAAAGATACTGAATATTCATCTTTAGCCATCTCTTCCCGTTTCGCAGTGTAATGATTAACTAATATTTCCATTGTGGCGTCATCACATTCAGGGTGGAATAATCGTTTGGCATGAGCGACATATTTCTGAAAGAAATCGGGGGTTAGAACTTCATTACCATCAACATCAGTCGAGAAAATATGATCTTTCAACAACGATTCGGGGGGAACGGTATGTCCACTATCAATCAGATGTTCGGGGACGCCTGTACGCTTGACTCTAACAATATGCTCGGCAATTCGTTGATCACGGCCTTTATCGACCATGTCTTGGATCATCCAAACTATGTCAAATCGAGAAATCAATGGAGCTGAAAGTTTGATTTGATTGTGTAGAAACGTGCGTGAATCACTCCAATCAATGGGACTGAAGCGGCCATTATCCGTTTTAGGATTCGCGGCCGCGAGAACGGCACATCGAGTCGGCATTGTAGCGCTAATACCGCCCTTGTTGATGTTGATTTGTTGTTGTTCCATCGCTTCGTGCATGGCGCCGCGATCCTCAGACGACATCTTGTCGAATTCGTCAACGGCACATAGACCTTGATCTGCGAGAACAAGTGCGCCGGCCTCCAATGAGAAACGGCCATCGTTAAATGAATCTCGAACTGCAGCTGCTGTCAAACCTGCCGCACTTGTTCCGCCACCAGTGGTAAATCTACCACGTGGTGAAATCCTACCCATGAATGACAAAAGTTGGGATTTGGCAACACCAGGGTCTCCGAGTAATAAAATGTGAATATCACCGCGGGTTCTGGTTCCATCTGGATATTTACGAGCGACGCCGCCCAGCAATTGGAACACTAAGGATTTCTTGATAAACCTCATTTTTTCATCACTTGCAATAATAGATGGAGCAATAGAACGAAGGAAAAGTTCTTCCAAATCATCTCGTTGTGAAATTTTCTCGATTTCTGCAAGTTCACTTGGCGTAATCTCAATCTCTTCAAGTGGAATATTCTTTCTCTCACTGGAATGCAAGGAGATGTAAACGTCAAACATCGGGGTCTTCATTCCACCGCGTTTGAGAGTTCTGACATATGGAATACCATTAATTCGAATCCGCTCACCAGGGACGTGTTTTCCTGCTAATTCCGCTTCCGCTAGTACACTGAGACGAACAGGTTGAGAACCGGGCTTGACATTCTCTGGTAACTCTTGCACTTCGATCCATTGATTGTCAATCATCGTCGATGATTCCATTCTTAAATCGAAACGAGTAGAACCCCCCCCACTTGTTCTTCGACCGCAGCCACCAGTATCTGGACACTCGGATGGTTCTATCAATTCCAACTCATTGGGCTGGGTAATCTCGATTGTGTTTCCACAGGTTGTACACGTGAATATGCCATTGTAAATTCGGGGCTTGAGTTCGCTGATCTTAGTCACTATCACCTCGGAGGTAATGAATAACTCAACTTCCTCACTGCTAATGTCCCGTAGTTTGCGAATACTATCAGGTGGAAGGCCAATAATACGAATTCGTGGGTCGGCCTCATATCCCGATTCACGACATATCGTCGCCAAGATAATATTGGATTTGCTTATCGTGTCTCTTGGATTATTTAGAAGTAATTCCGCGAAAGAAACATTCCATGCCTGAATACGTGCAAAATCAACCGGAAAAGATATTCGTTCAGGCCAAGATGCAGCGAGTGATGATATCTCGTTGGCACAGGTTTCCTCAAAGAAGGTGCGCCATCGGGCTTCCGAATCATGAATCGTAAGCATACAACATCCTCCACACAGGGCATTGCCATCGGTACTCCGAGCCCCATTAACTTAGTGGAAGACAAGGTCCAAACCCCTTCGTTTCCACTGGAATCAGAAGTCTACGATACGGGCTCTGGGGGCTGTCGGGATTTCCAATGGAGGGTTTTCCAATTGGATTTTCTACCATTTTGAAGGGAAGCCCTTTGAACGGCCGAGAAGGGGCCGAAAGTATGGAACACACGCGCTCGGGCAGTGACATCTTCCTCAGATTGGATCCCGGGGATGAATTACACGCATCGATTCAAGCCGTTTGTCAGAGCGAAGGAGTGTCTGGAGCTGCAATCACCAGTGGCATAGGGCGCGTACGCGACACCGATATCGGATACCTCGGAGATGATGGTATCTATCAGCGCGTCGTCCTGCCGGAAGGAAACGAACTGCTGAGCATGCAGGGCAACGTCTCCGTATTAGATGGGGAACCGTTCACACATATTCACATCGTGCTCTCAGATGATGATCACGATGTACACGGTGGGCATCTGTTCTCTTCGATTGTACATGTCACCGCTGAAATTCACATACGTGTACTCGAGAAGAATGTGCGTGTGCCGATGACGCGATGTTCAGTTCCCGGCAGTGAATTCAAACCATTGGCCTTCGAGGAGTAAGGCATGCGAGTCCTGTTCGCCCATGGATTTGAAGGGGCTCCAGATGGTGGTAAACCCACTTACATGAGTGAAGCATTGGGATGGGATGTGGTCGCTCCAGTAATGTCGGAAAAAGGCTGGAATATTAAGCAGGAAACCGATGTACTGCTCGAATATATCGATGCTGGAGGTTTCGATCTAATCGCCGGCTCTTCAATGGGGGGATTGGCCGCTGCGAACGCCAGTGCGCTTCGTCCGGACGCACAATTCGGATTGTTGTTGATTGCACCAGCCTTCGGACTCGCTGATATGTGGCGGGCAGCTCTCTCAGTCAAAGAAATGGATGAGTGGCAACAGACGGATGCGCGTGCCTATCACCACCATGGATTCGGGCATGATATCACACTCGATTGGGCGTTCATGCAAACCGCCGACAAGATGTCGTGGCCCGAATTGAACCACCCAACCGTCATCTTGCATGGGATTCAGGATGACATCGTGCCTATCGAGAAGTCAAGGCGTGTCGCGCGCGAGGATTCGAATGTCATCGCCTTGATGGAGATTGAAGATGGTCATCGAATGCAAGAGGCAAAGGAGCATTTTGCAAAGGCCGCTGAGATGTGCCTTAGAACATGACTAAGCCCATGTTATGACGCCAGCGACCAATCTCTGTGAATTCGCCATCACCACTCCAATGATAGACATCGAAATTGGTGTGATTTGTCTCACCCGTCGAAGTACTCAGCGTAATCTCGCCACTACTCACAGGGTATTCGTCAGCAGCTGCAGAAATGCCATGTTCATTGACACGCTGCGGAGTTGCAGTACTCGCCCCTACTTCAGCCAACAAAGCAGCAGTTCCCAAAATGAGCGTTGCATCACCTGCCCAAGCAGAATAGGAATCTAGTTCGGTTCCGTAATTCATCATGTAGACATACTTGAGTTCGTGATCATATTCAGCCATGTCATGATCGATACCCATACGGATTCCGGTCAAATTGTCGAGATGCGCCGAATCGGTGACCATGTTGCCCAGAGAGCGATCTCCTAGACCGTGTCCTCCAATCTTGGCAATACCCAAGGCTTGTGAGTGAAGTTCAGCAAGGATAACTACACCATCTTCAGACTCCACCAGTAAGACCACAGCATCACAACCCGATAGAGCAGAGATTTCAGTACTGAAGTCGGTCTGTCCTGGAGTGAATGATTGTTCAGAACACGTACTACCAAGGTCCGTGCTGAGGGCCGTTGCAATAGCAGTGTGATCCTTGCCATCGTCATACAGGATGGCAACATTGGAGTATCCACCGTTGGAGATATGTGCAGATAGTGCAGAAACATGGTAATCCTGACCCGGTGATACCCGCCAAAGATAGCCATAATCGGAGGGGGTGCAGGTTACCCCACATCCTTCCCATGCATCGTCAAGTGCCTCATCGGAGAAGACGCCATATGTGATGAGGGGGACTTTGTTCGTCTCAGCGACGTTCAGTGCTCCAAGGGCCTCTTCGGTCGAATGGGGTCCTATGACGCCGATGACACCGGCGTTGACCAACGCCTGCATGGCACTGGCTGCACCGGATTGTGTTGAATGGGTGTCGGCAACAGTCAAACTAAAACAAGTTCCACGTTGATTGATATTGAGTAAATCTACGCCGAGTTGAACACCGTTCTCTTCACCTTGTGCGTACGCGGAATGTATGCCCGTTCTTGGGCTAAGCATTCCAATAACAACAGAACTAGCAGAGGATCGGCATTGTGATGAAATCCCCGTCCATTCATTCCAATAACCCATCTCCTCAAATGACATATCAACGAATCCATCGCCGTTTTGATCGCCATCATTCTCAAATCGGAACAAATCATACATCATCTCAGGTGTATTACCATGGGAATCAAATGTGATCGTGCCTCCAATGCCCGCATAGTTGGAACCCACTGATGGAATGGCGGCTTTTATGTCACTACCCGTGCTTGAACCCGCTTGAATCGCGGCCTGAGCCATAATCATGGCCGCATCGTAAGATGAACCGGCATGGGATGGTGCAGCCGAACCGAAGGTGGCCAGATAATCAGCATCGAAATCAGACTGAAGAGGAGATGTCCAAGTTGTTGATACGTTGGCACCGACCACACCCAGAACATGATCTCGAACGCTAGCAGAGAGTAGTTCAGGGAATTCAGCATATCCAGACTGGTGAGATACGACGATCCGGGAATCAGGTAGAACACCCTTAATCTTTGAAATCATTCTAGAAGAATCGATAGCATTGGATAAAATAACGGCGTGTTCACAGCCATAGTTAACCGCTTCATCACGGATATCTTCAAGTTGTGAATCTGTGGGATTTTGTGAAAAAGGTAGAGTGGCACAGATCATACTCTCGTCGTAAGCATCGGTGAACATTCGTGCGGATGAACGCCCATATCCGTTGTCGACATAGATAACGGCAAGATTGTTCAATTCGTAAATATTCGACCACATAGCTGCACCATTTGCGCTATCGGCCTCACTTGGGATGACTCGCCAGATGAGGCCGTCATCCTCAAGTTCCTCTAGACCACCGTCTGAAACAAAGGGCGTAATCATAGGAATTTGATGCTCAATTGGTTTTGGTTGTTGCTGATTTGTTGGAATATTGAATGCATTGTCCAAAATAGAGTGAGAAGAACCGCCAATGATTCCTGAGACTTGGTCTTGTTCAATCAGTGACCAAGCGCCATTCAGGCCGTTTGAACCACTGGATTCAGTGTCAAAGTAGACCAGAGAGAATTCGTAAGTACTCTGAGCCGCGTTGATGTCATCGATAGCCATCTGTGCAGCGTTTTCAAGCCCTTCGGAGAGTCCTGAATTGGCTCCAGTTCTGGGGGTCAGTACACCAATTTTGATTTCAATGACCTCAACAGGAATGACTTCGCAACCTGTCTCATCGACAGCGATTCCCGCAGGAGTGTCTGCACACTGATCATTCTCATCAAGAACTCCATCACCATCACTGTCCTGAGGCACTGGGCACCCATTGGCGTCAACCTCGACACCAGCACCAGTCTCGGTACAATCGTCATCGGCATCTGGTACACCATCGTTGTCTGCATCGTAAATGACTTCGCAACCATAGGCATCCACTTCAATTCCGGAAAGTGTACCTGGGCAGGCATCCGATCCGTCTGGAACGCCATCACTATCAGAATCGTAAACGATTTCGCAACCGTCAGCATCAACCTCGGCGTCCACCATTGAATCGGGACAATCATCGTCATCATCAATCACGCCATCGCCATCGGTATCGACGGCTACTGGACAACCATTCCATTCTACTTCAGTGCCTGCGGGCGTGTTGGCACACTGATCGATGACATCGTAGATTCCGTCACCATCCGTATCCGCTGGGGGGGTATTTTCATTTCCCTCTCCACCATTATCTGGATCGGTTCCTGTGTCGCCACCTAAGCAACCGGCAAATCCGGTACCCAACATGAGCGTCGTCATCAATAGAACGAGGAGTTGTCGTTGCGTGGCCATTACATCACTTCCGCACCCCCGGAGGGGGTGGGTCAGGGTATGAAGTCTGCTGCGGCCCTGTTCGTAGAGTGAAATCGACAGTGGCGGCAGCCTGAAGGAGGTACCGCGGCTCGCACGGAGCAATGAGCGATACGGACGAGGGTCTAGACTACGCGAGCAGTGGCGTAGACATCGACCTTGAAGGGGCCTCAGTTGCTTCCTTGGTTGGTGCGCTTTCACGGTCCGTTAGAACGGCGGGAACACCCGGTGCTCCAGTCGATTTGCCCGGTGGTTTCGGGGGACTCATCGAATTTGGTGACAATCTCCTAGCCTTGGCCACTGATGGAGTGGGCAGCAAGTTACAGATTGCTTCGATAATGGGGCATTGGAGTGGAGTGGGCATCGATTGCATGGCCATGAATGTCAACGATCTTCTATGCGTGGGTGCAGAACCCATCGCTTTTGTCGATTACATCGCGGTTCCCAAGCCCGATCCCGAACAACATGCGGCCATTGGTGCTAGCCTTGCAGAAGCCTGTCGAATCGCTCGTGTCACCCTCGCTGGAGGGGAGACTGCGAGCCTTCCCGGTATTGTGACGGAACTCGACCTTTCCGGAACTGCGTTGGGTTGGCTTCCAAAAGGAGCCGCCATCACAGGAGCCAATATTTGTGCTGGCGATGTTATGATTGGATTGCCAGCTAGTGGTGTGCATTCCAACGGATTCTCATTGGTTCGAAAGGTCGTCGAAGTGAGTGGGTTATCCTACACCGATGCGGCGCCTTTCGACACTGAACACGCCGGGCGCGAAATCACTCGCATTGGCGAAGGAGCGGTCACCTTGGGTGAGGTTTTACTCAATCCAACTCGTATCTACGTCGACCCAGTGACCGATCTCATAGACGCCTGTCGCGCCGGTAATGGACCATGCACTGCCGATGCACTGCACGGCATTTGCCATGTGACCGGTGGGGGACTTTCCAATCTGCTGAGGTTGCATGACAGCCTTGGGTGGCATATCGACAATCCAATGCCTGTTCACCCAGAGTTCGATTGGATTCAGGCCACCGGTGGCATCTCTAATCGAGAGATGGCGCGAACCTTCAATCTCGGCATGGGGATGGTCTTGGTCGTTGATGCAACGCACGCGGGAGCCGTCTGTGATTGGGTGACTTCACGCCTAGAAGGAACCCAAGTGGTCGGCGAAGTTCGCGACCATGGTCACAAGGTGACTCACATCAATCCAGACATCGTCTTCGAACACTACTGAGGTGATGCATTGACCGAGCCGGAGATCGTCCTTGAAGGACGGACTCAACATCGGTTACCACCCGCCAGAGAAGGACGTACTGAGAAGCAATTGAAGCGCCATGGCAAGGGACCGGCGGATCGGGCCCATCGTTCATCCTTCCACAATCCCGCGATGACCGATAGTCGCACACGCAGCGTCCTCCTGATGGATTACATGCTGGACACTGAATGGTTAAACAAACCACAGATTCACACACTTGACGCATTGTGTGCAACCGGGAGCCGAATCAATCGGTGGTTGACTGAATTGCCACCTGAGAAATCTGAAAGGTTGCTCCTAGTAGGAGCCGACCTCGATGAAGAAGCGCTAGAATACGCACGAGAGAAC
>JAPYUB010000014.1 GCA_029942125.1 Candidatus Thalassarchaeaceae archaeon
CATCGCTGGCATTGCCGTAGTGTGTCCAACTTGTTCACCAATTGTTTCTGAAAGCAACGCTTCCAAATGGATGTTCGCTGGCATCTCAACCGTGCGGTGCAGGGTTACTGAATCTGTAGAATGCATATTGGTTTCAGGTTGGGTGAACTCTAATTCGATCTCACCACTTGGGACCTCGCCCCAATCCCATGTCCAAGTTGACAGAATGCGCTCTTGTCCCGGTTGAATCATCATTGCTCGGCTTTGAGTGGGGCAAATACGCTCATCATCAATATTGAGTTGCCAATCATCGTTTGTGATAACCAAATCGAATGGGCATGCGGGATTGTAAGTCAATTCTCTGGCGCTATCAGCATGATTTTTGATACGGATAGTAACTTCTAGGTCCGATGAGTCTGAAAAGTACAATTCATTCTCTGGTGCATCGATTTCGATCGTCAGTTCCAACCCATTCTCGGCTGGTTCGGCGGCAGCCAATGGCGCTAGAACCATCAAAATGAGCAAGCCGGCAAGAGATGCAGCCCTGAAGTTCGCTCCGCTCAGCATGCTCTCCGCTCCAAATCGTCAGTATCGCCCTCACGTTTGAAACCATTGGCGCCCCCTTAGGGGGGCGAATGAGCATCCGAACCATTGATTGGCTGTGGCTGGATGGGGCATCATGGTCCTCGCCGAGGGTGAATTCGCCGTCTCCTACGGAGACGATCAGATTGAGGTCTGGGTTACTCAAATGGGTTCTTGGGCAAATATGAATACGGCATTTATCGATCGAACTCATGGCATTGTGGCGATTGTTGACCCTTTTGATGGAAAAGGTTGGCTCAAAGCTCTGGCCGATGAGAATCTGATTCCCACACATATCCTTCTGACACATACTCACAAGGATCACACGGCTGGTGTCAAGGCCATCCGAAAAGCACATCCAGACATCGAGGTATGGGGACATGAAGAATCAGTTTCCCCAAGTTTACTCGGTCGGATTTTCTTTCGGCGTACCGATTTCACACACGTATGGAATCATGCCCCCAATGAATCGGTGATTTGGCAATCCGGATCTATTCATCTCACTGTTATTCATTCACCTGGGCATTCGCCTGGGCATGTGACCTTTCATGGACATGATGTGTACGTTGCCGGGGATTTGTTGTTCACGATGCGTTCTGGGCGTGTTGATTTACCAGGCTCTGACCCAGCCGCACAATGGCGAAGTTTAGCGATAGCCAAAACCGTCTTGCAGAGTTTGCCAAGTGATTGGCGACTGATTCCCGGGCATAGATATGATTGGATTGATGGCACAACACCTGATTGGGTGACCATCGAGCAAGCTCTCAAACACAATATTTCACTCAATGCTCCGGACATCGCTGCCTTCGATGCATTGCCATTCAACCGCTTCGACGATGAGTTATCTGCCTAATCGAGCAGTTCATCCAGACTCGGTAGAGACGCTTTCTCAACCGCTTCTTGTTCCATGTGAATTTGCCAGTCTGCCTTCTCGATATAGCCCAATTCCTTGGCCTTCTCTATATCACCTGTTGAAAGATAATGGTCAATCCACTTCTGGCGACGTTCTTCTTCTTCATCATTGAAGGCAATCTCTTGTTGATGCATGTCCTTGATTTCAGAGAGTCGTTGCCTTGCACCCATTTGCTTGGCCACCAAAGCGACAAAGATCATGGACAATAACAAGACAACGACGGCGCCCATTGTGTACATCGCCAGTTTTGAATCTCCTTCATTATCCCCCGAATCCCCCAGACCAGAGGAGGTGATTACGCATTCACCCTGACTGAACGAATGTATGTCAGGGTCATACATGCATGCATCCCCAGTATCCGACACTCCGTCACCGTCTGTATCTGGGCAACCATATCGATCTTCGGTGGACGTTCCATACACCGAATCGCAGATATCGCCCTGATATGCATACAGGGTCGTATTATCGCCAAAGCCATCTCTATCTGGATCCTTATTTTGGCTGTATCTCAGTGGTAGAGCATCAGGATTGCGTGCGCCTTCGATAATTTGACCCGGCCAGCACTCTAGTCTGTAGGTGGCATTGTCCTTGTAATTGTCACCAAAACCATCACCATCTGTATCGCTCCACTGTGTGATTTCATCAGGGAAGGCATCTCCATTCTGCACTCGAGAGATAATCAATCCTGGATCGATGTCACAATCCCAACGATAGGATTCGTCGCTGAGTGTCTCTCCAGTCACATTCGTGTAAGTGTAATTGTCACCATAACCATCGCCATCGGTATCCATCCATTGGGACGCATCATCGGGGAAGACATCGATGGTGTCCGCCCATCCGTCGCCATCTGAATCAGTACAACCGTAGACATTTCCTTGGGTGGATGACCCCGGCCATGTTGGACAATCATCTCCGTCAACACTGAGTTGACTGTCGCCGAATCCATCACCATCCGTGTCTGTATCTTGGAAGGGATCATTGGGGAAATCATCCTGTGGATCAGGTGTACCATCTTGGTCACTGTCCGGACAACCACGGGCCTCTTCAGTCGTTGTTGTGCCAAACATTGTTGGACAGATGTCGTTTAGAGTACCATCGGGATTGTCACCAAAACCATCACCATCCGTATCCCACCATTGTGAGGGGTCATCAGGGAACCAATCACCGTTGGGTCCACTTGGATTATCCCCGTAACCATCCCCGTCACGATCCTGACACTGTGTACCATCTGTTGGGAATAAATCGGGATTGTTTCCATTTGGATCATCACCGCAGGAAGATTCGAGATTGTTTCGATCATATCCGTCGCCATCGGTATCCGCGTGCTGTGTTGGGTCATTGGGGAAGGCTTCTCCAGAGTTTGCATATTCGTCTCCATCATTGTCTCCGCACCCATACCAAGCGATGTCAATCCACGTCTCACTTGTTTCGTCCCATTGGATTGCCAATTGACTAGTCCCGAATTCTCCTGGACATTCATCACCCATGTTTCCGGATTTGTTGTCACCATATCCATCTCCATCCGAATCGTGCCATTGTGATGGATCATTGGGGAATGCGTCTGCATCTCCGACTGGGCTGGGTTCACCATCGCCAGGCTCTCCGTTACCAGGATTTGAATATCCATCACCATCGGAATCAGGACAACCAATTCGATCCCATGTTGAATCCCCCCATTCGAGCGGACAACCATCTGAGACGGTTGTGAATGGTTCATCTCCGACCCAATCTCCATCAGTGTCATTCCATTGTTCTGGATTGAGTGGGAAGGTATCCACATCGACTTCTTGAGTCGGTGTCATTGTGAGCAATTGGCCGGGCCATTCAACTGGACGGATGTTTGTCCAAGAAGCATTGGCATAGTTGTCTCCATATCCATCGCCATCGGAATCATCCCATTGTGTCGGGTTTTCATCGAAGAAATCGACGCCACCATAAGGATTAGGATCTCGAGGGTCGTTTGTATTGGATGGATATCCATCTCCATCGTTATCAGCCCACTGATAGGGGTCATCATCGAATTGATCATTGGCATCTGAATATCCATCTCCATCTACATCAGGGCATCCAAAGACATCCATGTATGAAGTTCCAAACACGTCAGGGCAAGAATCTGGTTCAAATGCTGGATCAGGGTTATCGCCGTAATTGTCACCATCGGTATCGTTCCATTGTGAGGGTTCCTCAGGGAAGGCATCATCTGGATTCAGGTAACCATCGTTGTCCATATCCGGGTTGAGGACCCAGTGGAACACACCCTCGTCATTACGGCCGTGAGCTGAAATGATGTAATTTCCATCAGGGTGCCAATCGACTCCGTAGATTGACCCACAATTGTTGCTGCCTCCGCTACCGCTACAACCACCGGGACGAGGTGCAGAAAGTGTGTCTAGTTTGACACCGGTCGTAGCGAAGAAGATGTCGATACTGGCTCCATCAGATTGGTAGTAGGTATAGGTGAATGCAATTTGAGAAGAATCTGGAGACCAAGCTGCATCATTGCAAGAGGTTGATGTCGTGTAAGACCATATTTCAGCGCCTGTAATGGCGTTGTAGATCCTGGCTCGAGCACTGCTTCCCCCCCATGCAGAACAGGCAGAAATCATGTTCCCATCCGGCGAATAGTGGACTGAATTCAAAGTACTGAATGCATTTGAGATGGTTCGATTTTCAGTCCATGTGCCGGTATCCCAGATGTAGATTTTCTCATCTCCACCCATGACAAGGCGATTCCCATCTGGACTCCAGTCAACCGAGTAGAATTCATCGTCCCCTCCCGGTTCTAGTGATTGGATTAATGACCCCGTGATTGCATCAAAAATCTCAACTTGTCCTGGTCCACTATTGCCATCACGATTGCAAGCCACTGCAATCATGGTCCCATCTGGGCTGTATTCCAATTCTCTAGATTCTTCGCCACCAGCATCCATTGTGTCATACAAAGATCCATTATTTGCATTGTAAATTCGAACTTCATTATCATTTGCCAATAAGGCAATGAATTGCCCGTCGGGGGACCAATCAATATCAGCTGCAGTTTCTCCATGTTGAATCGTCCTGAGATTAGTTCGAGTCAGAGTATCCCAGATTCGGATTGAAGTGCTACCGCCACCACCCCATCCACCGGTGTTTTCTATGGTTGCATATTGCGAAGCATCGAAATTAAATCGAACCATCATGTAATCATCGCTAGATGAATGATACGCATCTTGCAGATAGCCACCCGTCGACATAACCCAAGGATCATTGATATCGCTGGTTCCATCTCCATCACGGTCAGGGCAACCTGTTCGATCTAGGGTACTGTTCCCAGCAGCAACAGGGCAATCGTCGGTCGAATCATCAGTACCATCACCATCGGTATCATCAGCCATTGCACTGGAAACGAACAATGTCCCAGTCACCATTAGAATCGCAAGAAGAATGGCCCGAATCGAGGCCAACTTTGAGAGGGCTTCGGATGAGGCCATACATCCGGCTTGTTCCCTATAAATAAGGTGTTCCGGTCTTCTTGCATCACGCGGGAGCGCGTGAGCGAAGGGCTCTTTTTTGGGTGAAGTTCAACATTAGGAAGGCTGAGGGGGGACTGATGCCGAGCAATGACCTGAGGGTCCACATCGCGGTCGAAGACCGCATCCTTCTCCATCTTCTTGAGCAGGATGGCCAAGCTGATCTCTACATGGTCAGCCCCGCAGTCACTCGCCCAGGTATCGCTGAAGCTTGTGCTTTGCATCCCCCAAACGTCAGCCGTTCAATGCGAACAATGCTTCGAAATCAATGGGTCAGCGAACACACACGCACCGTTCGAGGAGAGAGTCGCCGGCAGAAGACGTGGCAATTAACGGACCTAGGGCGTACTGAAGCCCGCACAAGATGCAATTCTCTGGGACTTACACAAGTGCTGATTCGCGATGAAGACAGTCAATTGTTAGAGGTTACAGCCTCTCAATCCAGCGCCCGATTGGCAGCGGATTTGACGCTTCTGCAAGTATTGATGCATGCCCAGCACGAGGGCGTACTAACCTACGGCGATATCCGCTTTGGAATGATTCAGAAGAGTGATGATGGAAAGCCGGCCCCCGGTCGCTTGACTTTGGGTACAGGTGCCCACGCAACCTATCACACAGAACCACCAGAAACTCGCGAGGTTCATGGTCGCTCGGATGAGTTAAATGCACTCAATGAATGGATTGATTCGCAAGAATCTTGTATGCTAATTCACGGAATTGCAGGCATCGGTAAATCGACACTTGCGGCCCATTGGATGCGGCAACGCATGGATGCGGACGAGCAACTCTCAATCTGTTGGTATCCTTGCCAACCTTGGGATAGCGCTCTAGGCCTTGCCACATCGCTCTTACACAGAGTGGGTATCGATGCGGCGCATGACCCGGTTCAATTGATGGAAACCCTACCTCTAACACCCGGTGCTAAACTGGATATCGACGCGTATCGACGATTGTTACTCTCTTATCTCACCGATCCAAGTGTATTACGCGAGCGATTCTCCGAAGATAAAAAGCCGGGAGTACCTCCCTATTTTTTACTCGTCCTCGATGACGTGCATCACATTTCTGAAGAGGCAGCAGACCTTCTTGGTGCACTGCTCCAAGTGGCAGATTCCTCGCCTCTCAAACTACTTCTCATCAGTCGTACTACTCTAACATTCTACGATCGTCGCGATGTTCACACGCGCGAGCGCGTGAGCGAATTGGCTCTCTCTGGATTGACGGTCGAGGATCTCGATGCGTGGATTTCTGACCTTGAAGAGGGAGATTTGCCCTCAGCGCCAGTGGTCCACCAAGTAACAGGTGGACATCCGCTGGCCATCGAACTGATGGAGATGTACGGGGAGGTAACACATGGTGATTGGTTGCGATTCCTTGATGAAGAAATTCTCGATGTATTGCCCGGGGATGAGCGTGAACTGCTCGCGACATTGGCTGTATCCGATCTGCCCGTGCCCTGGGACGTTTTGGCTGCGGCCTGCGACCACGATGGGCATCCACCTGCAGTTCTGTTGGAGCGTGGACTGTTACTTGAACTGAATGACGGCATGTGGTTGCACGAAGCACTTCGTGAGCGTTTGCTCAGAGAAGTGGGTGCTCCCCAAGATGAGCGCAGAAAGAAACTCGATGAGGCCCGTATTGCATAGGGCGTCGGATGGGTTATTCATTCAAGGAAGAATCATTACCAAATTTTTCGAAGTGTGCAATACGCTTTCGGGCTAAATCAAGATAGGTTTCTGAAAGATCAATGCCACAGTAGTGCTTCCCATTTTTCATGGCAGCAACTGCCGTGGTACCAGATCCCATGAAGGGGTCAATCACCATGTCACCTGGGCATGCTTGGACAACTCGTTCCGCGAGTTCAAGAGGGAAGGAGGCTGGATGTGGGTTCTTGATATCCTGAGTGATTTCCCACACATCACCCCACTTGTTAACACCCTTTTCAAGTCGGAAATTCTTCTTTGCGATGACATAGATGACCTCGTATGTTGGTAAGAAATACCCCGGGTTGAAATTGATTCCACCCTTCCGTTGCCAGATGATAATTTGTCTGACAGGAAATCCTTCAAGGATGTCACTTCGATCTTGAATGATGCCGCCTTGTACCCGCCATTTATGATTGTAGAAAAATGCACCATCGTCTTTGAGGGTCCGCATGATTTCGGTAAGTACCTCTCTCTGCCAAGCCACGTATTCGTCATGTGGCATGCTATCTCCATGGCCGTCGTATCCCTGTATTAGTTTGGCATTCGCCCATTTACCACCACGGCCATCTTTCATTCCATTGCCGGTGGAATTTTTCAGGTTATATGGGGGTGAAGTGAAGCCAAAATCAAAAACCCCGTCTGGGATTGTCTTCAACACCTCTACAACATTGCCTTGAATCAATTGATCCTCGAGGTCGCCTAATTCAAGCATCAATATCGCCTCACTGTTCCGTTGAAAGAGGGCGGTTAATAATGTCTTGAAGGTGCCTAAAAACATGCGATTTGGAAGAATGCGTTCCTATTATTCACAACTTCAGTGTCTATTTCAAAGGGCTTTCAGTGCGTCCTTCGATCGGCTACCCTTGTTAATTAATCGAAGAATCACGGATTTTGAATTGTTTTCCCGGAGTCAAACGAACACTGTATGGTAAAGACAAACTATGAGGAGCAAAACCCATCTTCATGACTCATGTTTGGGTGGTCGATTCCAATTGTTTCATCCACATCGGTTCAATGGCTCCTGAAGGATTCATTAACGACCTGAAGAATATTCTAGACGATGAATCAACTAGTTTACATGTTACCCCGGGCGTACATGATGAGGTGCGTAACGTTCGATTCCAAAGGTGGCATGGAAAGCCAAACCTCCTTGAGAAAATGCGCGAAATTCTAATGACAATTAACGTTGAAGAAGATGAAATTCGCGCACTTGCAGGAAAAATCGGCACGAAAGCATCCCCTCAAGATGTCGACTTGTCACTAATGGTTCTGGCTGCAAAGATGGTTAATGAAGGTCGCAAAGTGACTCTCGTCTCTGATGATTTCAAAATGACCACAACAGGTGACAAAGTGAATATGACCTTTGAAACATGTCCACCTTCGACATTTTTGCAACGCTTAGCTGATTCTGGCTCTCGGGGTCAAAGAACCCGCTTGCGTAGTTTATCGCGTCGTGTACGTGCTGCAGAAATGAGATATGCAATCAGTCGTGCTGGACAATATGATATTCAAGCCAAACTTACGTGGATGGTCGACACATTATTATCATCAAGAGTGGTTTTGGATGATGATAATGAGGGCACATCAATTTCTGATCAACAAAAGATGGTTGCCGCCCTCATCCGCTCCATACGTGGCGAAAAAGTCAAAAAATCAACCCTTAACAAACTGGGTAATTTACCTGATATTTGCGCATCAGTTTCCAAATTGGATGAACATCTCACTTCATTATCATCGGATGGAAGTTCAGATGATATTGGCCAGGAGTATGATAATACCGCCTCTATTCTGGCTGAAGTTTTGGAAAAAACAGGATTCGCGTTGGCTCCGTTGGATGAAGAAATGGCCGAACTTGCACATCGAGCAATGGCTGGCTATCTCTATCGAATAGAATCAGCACTCGGCGTCATGGCAAAAATGTCAGGCAATCTTGGTTTGGCCCGATTGCATCTTTCACGGGCTTTGCATTCTGCAACCCTCATTGATGATGTCGGGGCTGAAATGAGAGCAATGTATCAATTGGGAATGCTGGCAATCGCTACAGATGATTGGAAACGAGCAGCAACATTGTTTGAAACATCAGATCGTCAGTGCCAATCAATTGGTGGTAATAGAATACCACATCTCGTACTGTCTGGAATTTCTCGTCAACTAAATGGTGATGAAGATCTTGCAGAATCTCACATGAAGTCTGCAGCAACATTAGTTCAATCAAATAAGAGTGAAGCGACCGAAATACTCACAAGTGTTGGAAATGGATTGCTGACTGTAGATTGCCCCGGCCTAGCTATTGAAGTGCTTGATGAAGCAATGGAATGTGGCATTGAATCAGGACAGAGTGAACATCTCGAAATGCTAGCAGAACTTCTTCTGTTGGCCAATACCGCCATCAGTAATAGTGAACAGAGTAACTACGATGGTTTGCGTAAATTGCTTGATGGATTGAATGAAATCGATGATGCATCAAGTGGAGAATTTTTAGCCCAAATTGCAGACATAGATCAGAAGGCAATTGAGTTGTCAAAGCCTTTGGACGAAACTTGGAACGAGTGGCAACCTGCATCTCGTCTACTGCCAGATGATTCACCTCTTACTGTACTTCGAATCGATACGGATGATGCGGGGAGAAATTTGGTCATTTCACACCACGCTGAATTGGGGGCCATTGGGTTGTGGTTACCAGAAGGTGAAATTCAAACATCACCCGGAAATCAAATTCAGATTCAGAATAGTCGTGTCAAGGTGGCTCCACCAACCGACATTCTTCGAGAGATTCACAACATACGCGGTGTTGTTGCCATCGAAGATATCGATGCGTTGTCATTCATTGTTCGAACAGATGAAATTCTAGATGATGATTAATTTGTGGGGAGCGTATGAACGTGATCCTTGACGTGTACCCAAAGCAGCAGCCCACCCAAATGGCAGAAATTGATGATTACGATGGCACCGCCCCAATCATGGCCCACCATTCAATGCTGGAATATGGTGTCGCGTCCCAGTAGAGTTCCTTGGATTCCCCCGTAAGCAAACCGAAGAACAGCAGTGCGTTCATCGATAGGACACGGACTGCGGCAATCGTATTGACTTCCCAAACCGCCTGATAACTCTCTTTGAGGGCCTTGGCGAGTTGGATATGCCTCATTGTAGGCATCTTTCCACAGCCTTCTGTGGTCAATTGGATAGAACCACTCGATTAGTGGGACCAATTTGAAAAAGTTGCGAAGTGGTCGACGAACCTCTGATGAGTAGCGCCGTTTGCCCTTTTCCATGATTCTGTAGACATGGGTCTTGATTATCTAAGTGAGGGAAGCCATCACCATGTCTCTGGCTCAAAATTCACTGCCATGTGAGGAACTCTGATTCGGGCAGAGTCAACGTTTCGGCATCAGGCCATTCAAGCAACTGCGCAAAGAATGCAAGCGCGCTATCACATGTAAGATTCTTGACGATTTCAACATCTGTATTGTTGACACATCCATACAATTCGCAACCGATGGGCGAGAAGTGATAATGACCGACGTTGGCAAACACGCCGTACTGTATCAGGTTGGTATCGAGATCTTCGACAATCCCGTTGACCATTGATATATTCGTGGTCTCATCTGCATCACCGGTCAGTATCATGATGGGATTATCGACATTGGATACACCATCTTCGAGAACGAATCCAGTCCAAGGTGCCAAGCCAATCGTACCCCAGATTCGGTCATCAGACAGATCGATCTCAATCGCATCAGGATGTGTGGAAAGCCAATGGTCGCGCATATCGCAGTGATGGCTGTGACCTTCGTCACAATGGGTTGTCAAATCATCGATGAGGATAGTTGCACCCGACGCCATCAAGGATGTGTATCCGCCCCCTGAATGGCCCATCACGGCATAGCCATCGGATGGAATCGTGCAACCACTGAATGGGCCATCACCTTCTGATTGGTTCGAAATCCAATCGAACGTGTCTCGAATATCGATGGGTCGACGAAGCAAGGTGATGGGTAACGCTTCGGCATCAAAATTCTGCAGATGATCATCAACATGGTCGGGGGCGACAACAATGAAACCATGGCTGGTCAGATATTCAGTGAGAAATGAAGACATCCACCTCAATCCAGAACCTGTTCCATGACTGTAAAGCACAACTGGGTGAGTCTCGCTGCAATCTGGCGTGGCATCATCCCATGCATCCCCAGGCCAAGCTCGGTCGTAGATGACCGGATTACCGGACTCATCTGATGTGGGGTACCACACCTGAATGGTCAGCTCAATATCAGTGGAGGAAATAAAGGTCAAATCTTGGGTTCCCACCGAGTATGGTCCAGTTTGATTGTAGTCCCAAACTGGTGTAAGGGGGAAAGGGTCTGCAGAATCATCCAATCCATCGCCATCATCATCTGAATCTGCATTGTTCCCTGTACCATCAGAATCTGTATCGAGTTGTTCATCTGCATTTTCGGGGAATGCGTCTTGTGTATTTGCCGCACCATCACCATCGCGATCAGTGTCTGAATTGTCACCGATTCCATCCGCATCCAAGTCATGGGTTTCCGTGGCATCGAGTGGCAAGGCATCCTCTGCGTCCACAACCCCGTCCCCATCATCGTCGTCATCACAAACATCGCCTTCGGAATCGCCATCCAAATCGGCTTGATTCTCATTTTCAGTATCCGGACAATTGTCAGCCCAATTGTAGGTTCCATCTCGATCTCCATCGACCAAAACAGCGGTCGGACCGATTCCAGCGAAGGCTGAAAGAAGGAGTAAAACAACAACACCAAGGCCAAGGCCCATCATTCGGCGGTCGGCCTCCATGCCCTTGCGTGAGTGGGTCCATCCTCAAACCCACCGCATAGGAAATCACGAATGGCCACATGAAAACTTGAAGCAGCGTGGCGCACGGCCGGAGGCCGTGGAAGATGAGTTGTTTGAGGCGGAACTCTTCGATGAGGTGCCTCCTGAAGAGCGGCGTGAGAAACGCCAACTCAATGGAGCAATGGGGGCGACTATGGTCATCGTCGTCCTGTTCCTAATCCTCGCAGCAACGGTCGGAATTCCTCACAACATGATGGGTGCTGATTCCAGCGACAGCCATTGGCTACCTCCAGTGGAAGAACGTTCAGGCAAACTCTACGATAACAGCGATGTCTTCAGTAGAGTCTCGTGGAATGGAAGTTACAACATCTCTGCAGTTCAATCCATCTTCGTCGATGTTCCTGCAATTACCCTCAGTGATGGAGGAGCAGGTGCTACAGGTGATGCTGAAATTCATCTTGGCTTGTGGTTACCTGAAATCGAAGGATGCGACTATTCAGCCGGGAATGTTAGCGATGAATGCAAGGTACCCATTATTGCTGAAATTGGTCCGTACTACAACGATGGCGATGTCGATGCATTGACTCCAGCCGACCGATTGGGTCGATTCCTCATTGAGAACTTCGTTCCACACGGATTTGGTGTAGCTCAAGTCTCGGTTTTTGGCACAGGTGAATCCAACCATTGTATGGATCTCATGGGACATGATGAGATGGAGGGAATCAAGGCAGCCGTCGATTGGTTAGGCCAACAATCCTGGTCCAACGGAAAGGTCGGAGCGATTGGGAAATCATACGACGGGTCGACACCATGGAATGCTGCAGCCTCCGGTTCTGAACATCTGGTGACAATTGTTCCGATGTCCGGGCTCATTGGTCTGCATGAACTGATGTGGCGCAACGGAAGCATGGAAGCGCGTGGACCCATCATGCACAACGGTGTGTATGGTTCGTTTGGAATCGATGGGGATTCTGAAGATGCGCACAATCTCTGTGAAGGATACATGGAAGGATACTATGCCGGTCCAGCTGCCTACATGACAGGGGATGATTTGGGATGGACAGGGAGTGATTATTGGGAAGAGCGATCTTTCCTCGGCCGCGCGATGGAGGAATACAACGGTTCGATCTACATCATTCACGGAATGCAGGATTGGAATGTAGACCCACACATGGCCTTCCCAACACACCAGATTGCTATCGATCATGGATTCGAAGTAAAGGGATTGTATGGACAATGGACACATGATTATCCAGACCGTGTCAGCGGCCATGATGGCGGCATAGGCTTCCCGTGGTCACTGCGTTGGGATTGGGCGGATGATTTACTCGAATGGTTTGATTTCTACTTGAGAGATCAAGGCCCACAGCCTCGTTTAATTGCTGAAATACAAGATGACATGGGTGGGTGGCGTGTCGAAGATACCTATCCCCCATTAGATACCGAATGGAATGTAACCACTTTGGATCAATGTGAGGTGGTGTCTGGTGGAGCGACTGTGACTGCAACTAGTGAAACCGTGCTAGATTGCGGATCGATGGATGAGGATTTCCGTATCATCGGAATGCCGACACTGCACATGGGTGCTCGAATTTCCATCGTGCCTCCTGCAACCAGTGGACACCTCTTCATCGAGATGCAACGCGGCAGTGATGGTGCGCATCTGGGTCATGCTGTGATGGATCTCCGATTCTCTGATGGTGGCCGGGAAGGCAGTATCCTCGTGCCTGGGGAGACCGTGCTGGCACAGATGGAATTTTTACCGATGGATGTCGTGCTTCCAGCAGGTGACAATCTGATTCTCATCATAACCCAAACCGGTGAGGACTACATACCCAGCACTGTGAGTACGCTACCGGTCACTGTTTTCCTCGATGATCGAAGCACACTTTCTCTCTCAACGATTACGCGCACGTGCGAGGACCTCTTCCTGCCCCCCATGCAGGAAGAATATCCGATGTGTATTGACTGAGGTGACACCATGACGAATACAATAAAACCGAAAATGCATATGCTTCACACTTGCCCGTTTTGCTGGAAAGTTCGCAGTATTGCGGAGCATCTTGGTGTTGATTATCAGAAGGTGCAAGTCAATGCGATGAGAACCAAGAAGGAACTCAAATTCGCTGGTGACTGGGGCAAAGTTCCCGTATGGACCGAAGCCGATGGAGAGGTTGTCGTTGATTCAACACCTATCATGAAACACATCGATGTAACCTACAATGGTGGCGAACTCTGGTCCAGCAATGATGAGGCACGTCGAGACCAATGGATTGAATGGGTCGACACCAAGATGTCGAAGGCGACAATACCGATTCTTTACGGAAGCCTATTCTCTGCTCTGAAAACCACGACTCGCGTATCGAAACTGGAGAACTTTGGGTTCTTTTCCAAGCGACTCTATGCATGGGCGGGATTTCCAATTATGTGGGGATTCATCGCACGAAGTAGGGTCAAGAAGGATGGTCGGACGCCCAAGCAATTGTGGCATGATTTGCTCACTGAATTCACCAATGAATTTGGAGAAGCCCCGTTCTTCGGTGGACAAAAACCAGATTTGGTTGATTTTGCAGCCTTCGGGTACATGCGATCAATCTCTCCGTTCCCGCAGTTCTCTCAACTAGAGAATCATGAGAACGGCATGGCATGGTATCGCAGAATCGAGGGGACACTGAAGATCTGAGTCCAATTAGATGGTGAGAACATCGACTAGACGAGACAGTGTGACGAACTGTGTTGTCTTTGAAGCTATTTGGAGCGGAGGATTGACGATGTTCTCTACCAAACAGTGAATGGTTCTGTCAAGACTATAGTATACTGCCCAAGAAGTGTCAATAAAATCCTGAAATCACTATGTTTCTACTTCTTCCGGAAGAATTCTACCGTAAAACGGAAATTATTCTTGTTTAATTAACGACAATGTTAGCAAGAATGCGATTAATCCGAAACCGCATGAAAGATAGAAATGACCCATTGAGAAAAATCCGGTGACAGTGGCAGTTCGAATCAAACCAGTATTCTTGTTTTTGACACCAATGGCGGCGACAATCATTGTGATTACACCGAGACCAATGAATCCTGTACCGAACATATCGTACATCGCCGCAGCAGTCTGGTCATAGGGTTGGGTGCTGTTCTCACGCTGGGATTCGCTTAGATCAATCCAATTCCCGCCCAGTGACAATTCCTCTGCGTTGTCGAAGTCCGCTTCACTCGGCCATTTGAATACCAAATGGGTGAATCCAATGGGCTCAAACGCCGCTGGAGCGTTCAACAAGATGAGATTCGTGAATCGATCTCCCTCAGGAGAGGCAATATCCAGCGTCATCTGCCCAGGGTCGATACCTTCCATCCGAAAACTGCCATTGTCAGATGTGTTGGCGTAAACATTTCGACGATAAGCCAAATGTCCTTCAAGGGTATAATTCGACAAAGGAGCACCATCACTATCGACGATGACTCCAGTAAGAATAGACGATTCATTTGGGGCACCAACAGATTGAGTGAAAATCAGCTGTCGATGTGTGTACATCCCTGAATCTCCACCGAGATAATCCATGCCTACGTACAGGCCCGCAGAGGCGGCCAAGATTGCGAGTAAAGCAGCAAACATCGCACGAGGATGCAATGGTCTTTGACTGGGAAGAACGATTGATGCGCCCGAACTCTCGAACACGGCTGTGCTTTCAGGAGGCAAACCCTGCAGAACCTGTTCTTCGGCCACGCTTGGGGGTGTTGGCATCCTCTCAAGACTGTTCGCCTAAATGTCCCTTGTGAAGCACCAGCACTTTGCGACCGATGGCGCCATGAATGTGATGGGGCTCGCAGGACCATGGCCACCTGTGAGGCACGATGGATTGGGGGTGGAGAACGAGCCCAAGCATTGCTCTCAGCGATTGAAGCGGATGACCCTGAAATGTTCACTGCCGAAATTGTCGATTTGGGTGATGGACGAGTGGAATTGATTGTCACCGTTACTGCAGATAGTATACCCACACTACAATCGACTATGGATGATTTGTTGGCATGTCTGGCTGCCGCGGAAGCTGGCCTAGATGCCATTCAGGGTTGAGCCGCTCTTTTTCCAATTCTGAATGCATTTTCGACGTGGGCGTAGTACACTCCTTTGTGCAATTCGGTGCCAGGAACGATTGGTGTCCTTAGATTATCCAATGAATAATCCACAGCAATAGCACCCCTCCAACCAGAGCACTGTGAGTCAAGCATTGCTTCGATACGTTCCGCGGCAGTGCTAGAATCACCGAACGCAATGCAATGGAAAAGTGAAGCCCATGTTGTTGGATATTTCTCAGGGACGCGTTCTGGCATCAATGACCCCAAATCAACCAACAGAACTTCTCGATCAGCATCCCACAATACGACGTGAGGGAGGAGGAAATTTCCTTCAAGTCCTAGGTAGCGACCATGCAGACACTGACTATCGGGTGGGTTTCGTGAGCAGGCTTGAATCACTGCATCGACTGGGAGGATTCTCCCCTTGCGTTTGACGCCGTCCACCGTTCCATCATCCCGTCTGCGAAATCCGGTCACCTGGCCATCCATGTGGAAGGAAACGTCCGTCTTCATACATGCGGCGATGAGGCGACCGCTTGCCCCAACCCATCCATCGATTGCCACTCTGGCCGGTTGTTTCCAACCAAGGTTGAGGATGGCTTCTGAATCAGGTGTTGGATTAAAATTCCAAAGAATTGAGAGCAATGTGGCTGCGTCTTTTTCAAACCCGTCAATCTGGGTTAAATCGCCCTTTCTTGCGGCTTGAATCAGCGATGCCCATTCAGCGGAGAGGGTGCCAGTAGATTTTCGGAAAAAACTGGATTTTTGCGGAAGAGAATGACGGCAATCATCACGAACGACCGCCATTCTAGAAAGGGGTACCTTGCGGGTTGGCATGCGAATCTTCAATCTCCTCAACATCACGTCCAATGACCCCCCGCGTCTCCAGAATAACGGTATTCGGTCGAACAACCACTCCGCATCAGGGTCCACGGGTGAGGCGAGGCCCCCAATTGGTTCTGAATGGCCAAAAATGGCAACCTCAGCTCCGCTGCTGCCAGCGCCAAGGCCTGCAAGTAGGCCACTCAGACCGTCGCCAACCACACCTACGCGTCGCATAATGCAAAGCGAGGTGGTAGGGGGTCATGAAGGCGGCGAAAGGGGGAATCTGGACATTTTCGTCCGCCGAGAGGGTGAAAACCCCCAGATGGTTCGGCGGTACGATGTCCCCCGAAGGTGATGCGCCGACTGGCGCTGCGAATGATGGCGGAGATGTCCTCACCGAAACGGTCGAACAGGTGGGGAAATTGATTCCACCACATGATCGACGTCGCCAGTTAATTGCCGATGATGGGCCGACCGAGTGGTTCGTAGAAAGTGCACGTAGATGGATTACCGCAATGATGGCCGACGAAGGGATTCACGAACCCATCGAGAGTGCAAATCGAAGGACAAAAGCCGAAATTCACGCACGCGAAAAAGGGACTCTGGCTGGACTCTATGTCGCTGATATCCTCCTGAAAGAATGGATGCCTGGGGCACGATTTTCTTGGACACACAGTGAAGGTTCGAAAATTGATGCCGGGGTCTGTATTCTGACCATCGAAGGTGGGCGGCATCAAATCTTGGTTTGTGAAAGAATCATCCTGAATATTCTCGGACGTCTCAGTGGAATCGCAACAAATACCGCACGCTGGGTTGCGAAATCGCAAATTCCACTAGCAGCCACCCGCAAAACAGCCTGGGGGGCTCTGGATAAGGCAGCAGTTGCAATCGGTGGCGGATTTACACACCGAATTCATAGAGCAGATGCGCTCATGCTAAAGGAGAACGATCTCGCTTCAACCGCTGAAAAGGGAGACGTGGGGCCCACACGCGTTCGCAAAGTCCTGCGAGATGTACAAATTGATTCGATTGGAGCCTTTGTCACGGTGGAAGTTCAAACCTTAGACGAAGCACTGGCTGCTGCTGAGGCTTGGGCTGAAAGGATGCTTGAATTTGAGGAAGGTGTGAAACTCAACATCATGCTAGACAACATGGGACCTGAATTGACTCGGGATGCGGTATTGGATATCGAGACCAGAGGGCTTCGCGAATATGTGACCATTGAGGCCAGCGGCAATATCGTCTTTGAAGAATTGGAGGCGTGGCAGAGTTCCAAAGTTGATATTATCTCAACCTCAGGCTTACATCGTGCCGCTCCACCACTTGATCTCACGTGCATCTTTGAAGGAGTGTGAAGATATGGGAGAAGTCCCTCCAACACACCCACGTTATGCCTCACTGATGGCTCGGAAGCGATTGACTGACGCGGCTGCAACTGGAATGTTGGCTGAATCAGCTTTGATTGCTCATGGGCGAGGTGAGGCCTTTGACTATCTCTTAGGTGAACGAACCTGCGATGCAGCAAGAAAAGCGATTGCTGAAGTCGCTGCAAGACTCTTGTCGGCAGAAAATCCCGTTATTTCAGTCAATGGAAATACGGTAGCCCTCGCTGGGCCACAATTACTCACATGTGCAGCGATGCTAAATTGTCCAGTAGAGGTGAACATATACTACCGTACCCCAGAACGAATGGAGGCGTTACTTTCAGCACTTGAACTGCAACGTGAAGAAGCAACGACTCTGTATCCTGAATTCCATCAACAGATTTCTCTAGTCCCAATCCTTGGAGCAACGCCCGATGGGCGAATCCCAAATTTGGATGGGCCCAGAGCGAATTGTCACGCTGATGGAATATTGTCTGCCGATGTGATTCTAGTGCCATTAGAAGATGGTGATCGATGCGAGGCACTTGTCGCGATGGGGAAAACGGTGTGTGCCATCGATTTGAATCCGTTGTCGAGGACGGCGAAAAAAGCAACAATCACTATTGTCGATGAACTCACTCGATGTTTACCACTCCTTCTTGATGATTTGATTGATGAAACGCTGATTCCCGATGAAAATTGGGACAACGAGCAGAACTTACGCCAAGTGGTATCTGAAATGCTCCGAATTCTTGATGATGCTGCATAAGTGGGCGAATCCGGGCCTCGTTCGGGAGAACCCTTTTGCCTAGTGAAAATTATCTAGGTACGAATCAAGATGTCAGAAGAGCAGGACCGGCTTCTCCGTGAAGGGGACTCGTTTCTAGCCTCTCAAGTTTCTTTTGACATTGATGAACCTCAAAAACCAGTACGACGAAGAGCAAAGAAACAAGATTCTGAAACGGCCTCAAAAAAGCCTGTCGATGATGGGCATGTCACTGAATGTCCAGGCTGTGCTGCTAAAATTCCCGAAGGTGAATTCGTCGAAGCAATCCTCTCTTTTGTGACCGGTGCTGCTGATTATTTGGCAGGTGATCCTGTTCGGGTTCGAAGTGTTCAAATGTTGCAACAATTGGTGAGTCAAGGTCGTTTACCCGACCCTCATTCTGAATGGAGTAGTGAAGTTGTTCAGAGAATTGAACAACACATCGAACACATGGCAGACGAACGTGCGAGATTGATTCATAGACAGGAAGAAGGTTTCATCGATGGTTTTCCTCAATTGGGAATCAATATTGAAGAGGTCAAAGCCAGTTTGCGCACTGAAATTGAACAGGAAATTGTTGGTCAAGTGGCCGTGGCCATTCGTGAACAAGTTCGCCAACAGGTCGTCGAAGAGATGGTTCCAATCATTCGGGGTGAAGTTGAGAAAGAACTCTGGGCCGAATTTGAAGAAGCAATGCGGAATGAGCGTGCAAAGCACGAATCTTCAGATTAATTTTAAGCGACTACGAAATATTGTTGCAAAAGATCAGCGAGAGTTTCAGCAATCGTATTGCCAACCTCACTGGTATTGGCGTTACCACCCAAATCATAGGTGAGTTTGCCACCCATCAATGTCTCTGTAACGGCCGTGTCTATGAAGTCAGCAATCACCTTGCAATCGGCGTCATTCTTGGTTTCACCCAGCCAATCAAACATTAGGGAAACGCTGTTAATCATCGCCATTGGATTGGTGGTGTTTTGTCCCGTATATTTGGGGGCCGAACCATGCACGGGCTCAAACATACCATGTTTATCCCCAAGATTGGCACTGGCAGCAATTCCCATGCCACCCTGCAAAACACTGGCTAGATCAGTGCTGATATCCCCAAACATGTTCGGAGTCACGACAACGTCGAACCATTCTGGATTTCTAACAACCCACATACAGAATGCGTCAATGTATGCATGATCGGTTTCGGTATCTGGATAGTCCTCAGCGATTTCATGATAAATACGATTGAAAAGTTGGCATCCTCGTGTTACATTCGACTTGTCTACACATGTGACGCGTGTTTTGCCATCACCTGGGGCGCCATTACGACGTTGAGCGGCATCAAATGCATATCGAATTACACGCTCGCTACCGTGACGTGAAATTGGTCGAGGATCCCAAGCAACTTCGCCATCAAGTCCAGGGAAATCCATTGTGTTCGGCTCCCAAGCATCTCGGCCTTGGGCCTTGTCTGCAGAACGGCGAAGGAGTGAATGATACAGGCCCTCAGTGTTCTCTCGAATGATGAGCATGTCAACCATTCCCGGTTTCCAAATCTGTCTGAACTCTCCGTGTATTTTGTGGCGAACACCTTCGTACAACCGAATAGGGCGAACATTTGCGTAGAGATCCAACCCACTACGCAATCCGAGAATGACTGAGCCACCAGCTAAATCTCCATCTTCGGTAATCGCTCCAGGCCAGCCAATAGCACCAAGCAATATCGCATCTGCCTCATCACGGCAGAATTCAAAACTACCTTCCGGCCATTCTTCACCTGTGTCCAGATAGTGTTGGCCACCGCAGGGAATTTTGTTGATGGTGAGTGAAATGGGAGTAAGTTGTTCAATGACCTTGAGGACCTTTTCGGCCTCGACCATGACATCCCGTCCAATGCCGTCGCCGGGAAGCAAGGCCAGAACGTAAGATGTCATATGGCTCGCCAATCGCTCCCCCTACATGAATGGGTGCATCCGTTTATCCACAGAAAAAAGTCAGTGCGTAAACGAACTCTTCATGTACCGTCATTACACCGTTCTTGAGGATGTCTGGGACTCCTTCAGATCATAATGAGCGTCCACGGTTGGATGCTTCGACTCTGCCGGAGGAATTACAACGCCTGTGGGACACCATGCTCCGGCTTGACCCAGATTGGGACATGCATGATTGGCTGGTAGAACGAGCCAATGAAGAAATGAAAATCATCGAGGCAAACCTAGGCCGGGAGAAGATGCGGTTGGAACAGCGAATCTCTCGGTTAGAAGCGCTCGCAAATCGAATCGGTCGAGATATTGAACTCGATGAAGGTGGCACCCGCCAGTGCAATCTATTCGATGTATTCAGCCCCAATCCCCCCGACGAAAATGACGAAGGTGTTGTAGAAGGAGCTTGGGAATTACACCCCGCATCAGTACATCTGAATTACCTGTCAGATGATACTGGAGATGATCCATTGCTCGCAATCTGTGCGCAAGCAATCCTGTTTCACATTGAAGACAAGGCAGGGAAAGGAGAGTTACCAGTGACGTTAGAATCATTGGGTGTTGCACTCATCACTCGAGGAATCGAATCCGAAGAATTAGTTGAAGCTCTCGAATGGCTGCTAAAACAGGGTAGCATCATTGAAGTGGCTGAGAACGAATTCATCCTCGATTAGTGAGGGTCCCAGGGACCCCCCACGATTCTCACTAAAGGGGACCCGACACAGAGTATACTGATTGGGATGTCTAGACTAGTATCGATATTAGCAGGCCTCGCAGCGGGGATTTGGTTGACTATCATTCTCGGTGAACCTACCCTTGGTGCCGTCGTTGGAACCTATGTTCTGTTGTTGTTTGAGTTGCCAAGAAGTGGTGCTGAAAAACGACGATTGAGACTGGTGATCAACGGACAATATCTCCGACTGAAAGACACAAGTGTGCAAATTGGTCGATTGAATCATCATTTACAATGCCAGAATCAAGAGCTCAATTTGGTTCGTTCTGAACTAGAGAGACGGGATTCTGTGGGCGCACCAGAAGCACGTAAATTAATCGAGAGTCAGCGTGAAACTCTGCAAGCTCAAGCGAGAGCGATGGAAGAAGCACAGCGATTAATTGAATCACAAGAACTGATGCTAATTCAATTTGAAGAGCGGGCGGATGATGTTAATCGTCGTTGGGATGGGATGATTCTAACCATGCAAAACGTACTCGGATCCCAATCCAATGATGCACATCAGGCACAACGAAAACTGGCTGATGAAAGCGGTAGACTAACCGAGGCTTTCGCCGAACAAAGTCGAGAGATGCAACGAACGATGAGTGATCTGTTGCATCGCTTGGCACTTGAGCCGAGAACATCAAATGTTTCGGTTCAAGATTCGGTGTTGGTGAGTGGTTCGGAAGATGTGTCGCGGAGCATTTCGATTCCTGTGATTTCAAAACGTCCCTCGCGAACACCCCCTAGAATTCCAGATTTGAAACTCAAGGCTCGACCCATAATCAATCCAAATGAAGATAATTGGATAGAAGCCTTCAACGCAGACTTCGCCTGAGACCTCTTTGTGTCAGGTGGGGATTTGGTCTGGGTTGGGGCGGCCCCACTCGGCGCTGATGAGATGGAAAAGTTGCGACGAGGGCTCGTTCTACAGCGAACCGTGGTGTGGGTGCCAACGGGTTTGATTATCTCTATGGTGCTACTCTATCTGTTCAAACTCTCACTCTCTTCACCCGAATCAATCCTGACACTTTCGTTCTCGTTTTTGTTTGGACTCGTATTGGGTCGAATTTCTGGTAGACAGCGTTACACTCAATTTCAGAATGCGTTGTTGGACGGCCTTGACATCGCACCGATGTTGCATCAAGAGGGACGAACGTTAGCGGCGCGTGTTCTTGGCATGCCTGGTGGTCCCGATATTCTCGATGTGTTGATGCGACCCCAAGAAGGCGGCGAATTTGCCAAAGAGAGAGACAAATGGGGACGGGTGATTTACAAAACCCGTGCTGAGGATCCCAAAGGGCCAGCTGAAGGTTCAGGTGCTGACACAATCGATGCAAAGATGCCACGCATCGATGCCATGACTCCAAGACCCGAGTTTGAAGGAATCGAAGGTGAATTGACCAAGGGTGAGATGTTGCTCGAAGAAGCCAATGTCGAACGCGATAAGAAAGCACAGAAAGCATGGCAAGAATCAGAGGAATCTGACACTGAACTGATTGAGGCAGGGGTCGAGAAACTCGGTGACCTGGTCGCTCAAGGGCACTTTTCCGGACAAAAAGGCCAGGGGGTTCCCAAAGCCCCTATGCTTGATGCGCCCAATACGCCTCCACCGTCGCAGAAAGAGCCTGAGAAGGATTAGTTTCGGGGTCAAATCCGAGTAGTTCGCGCGCTTTGGTAATCGATGCCGAAGAATGCAAAATGTCTCCTTCGCGTGCTGGTGCGAAGATAGGTTCGACAGTTTCGACTTCGTGTTCTTTGGAAGACAGGAGTTCACGGAGGGTGGTGAACAGTTCCAACACCGACATCGTTGAACCTGAGGCGACGTTGTAGACTTCGCCTAGTGCGGCCTCATTTTCGGTTGTCAATGCTATCATATTGAGTTCGGCCACATCGAAAACGCTGACGAAATCGCGTGTCGCTTCACCGGTTCCGAAAATGGTGGGTGATTTCTTGTCCATCAGCATCTGGATGAATACAGGGATGACAGCCGCATATGCGCCGTTCGGATCCTGACGTGGACCGTGGACGTTGAAGTATCGCAGCGAGATTGCTTCAATGCCCGAATGGAGAATGGCGACCTCAGCTGCGAGTTTATCCTCCGCATACGGTGATTGGCATTGAGTTACTGTAGATTCAGTCACCGGCAATTCTGTGGCGTTTCCATAGACGGCGGCGGTACTGGAGAACACGATACGTTTCACGCCAACTTGGTGTGCCGCTTCAATCACGTTGAGTGTGCCCTGCAGATTGATTGCTTCGGAAAGTGTCGGATCAGCAACAGATGCCGGTACCGATGCCATGGCTGCAAGATGTGCAATATGGGTGCATCCGGACATTGCTGAGAGAACTTCATCGAAGTTCCTCACATCACCTTTCACAATCTCAGCGCCATCGATTCGGTTCTGACCGGTAGAAAAATCATCAAAAGCGACGACTTCGGCGCCATTTTGCAACAATATTTCGCAAACGTACGAACCGATGAACCCCGCGCCACCCGTCACGAAAACACGCATATGCCGCCCTACGGGCGGCGTTCTTTGATGCATTTGGTCGACCGAGGGCTTCATGAAGCAAGAGTTAGGCGGCAAAATCATGGGATGGGATGCCTCATTCGCCTCTCGGGCGGATTCTGGCGACTTGAGTGTCGGCATCATCGGCCTAGGCTATGTCGGCCTGCCGACCGCCATCGGCTTCCGTGATGCGGGGTTCAATGTGTGGGGTGTCGACCTTTCTGAGCGAATCATCAATGCTCTGCATGAAGGTCACAATCCATTGGGCGATCCAGACCTTGACGATATGATTCCAGCACCCGGTTCAGAACGGTGGAACATTACTCGCAATACCGCAGAAGCCACAGCGGCATGTGATGTGTTGATTGTCACCGTCCCCACTCCCGTCTCGGAGGACCTCAAGCCGGATCTCTCCTATGTCGAAAGCGCTGGAAGAGCCGTGTTTGAGGCGGCTGGAAAGGGCAACCGCAAGGTGGTAATTCTAGAAAGCACAGTCTATCCTGGTGTGACAACAAGCACTTGGTTACCGATTCTTGCAGAGTTGGGACTTGTCGAAGGTAAGGATATCGAAGTAGCCTATTGTCCTGAACGATTCAATCCTGGAGACCCCAACCACGGTGTTCGTCAAGTGGCTAGAGTCATCGGTTGTTCTGACCCTGAGGTCGGTGAGAGTCTGGTTCATCTCTATCGCCGATTAACATCCGAAGATGTTCGTTATGTTGGCAAGGTCGAAGTCGCCGAGGCGACCAAGGTCATCGAGAATGTTCAGCGTGACATCAACATCGCATTGGTCAATGAATTGGCCCAAATTTTTCCTGAATTAGATTTAGATGTCGAAGATGTTCTGTCCGCGGCCGCAACCAAATGGAATTTTCACCGCTACACGCCTGGAATCGGTGTCGGAGGACACTGTATTCCTGTGGATCCATACTACATGATGCAAAGAGCGCAAGAGGTTGGTGTGCCGGCTGAACTGATTACAGCTGCACGCGCAGTCAATCGAATGATGCCGCGACATGTCGCTGGTGTTCTTCGTGAACTGATGTATCAATCCGGTGTGGCTGCTGGAGAAGGGCGTGTGCTCTTCTTGGGATGGTCCTACAAGGCTGGAGTTGGGGATGCTCGAGAAACCCCGACGGAACCACTGGCTCGGAATTTGATTGAATCCGGCATCTCTGTATCGACTTGGGACCCATACCTTACCGCTGATGATATTCCTGATGGAATTGACGTTATCGATGATATCGGTAATACAGATGGATACGACATGGTTGTGCTGGCAACAGCGCACCCTGAATGCATGGAAATTGATTGGTCGGCCTTGCTCGCACGTATGCGTACACCGATTCTCTACGATGGTCGCCGTGTTCTCGACTTAGATGCAATGCAAGCGATGGGTTGGAAAGCCAATGCAGTGGGCTCGCCCCACCGATACTGAATGGATGTGAATCAATGAAGGCAATTCTCGTTGCAGGCGGCCATGGGTCGCGATTGTATCCATTCACGCGTTACACACACAAGACTCTCCTGCCACTTCATCGAAGACCGGTGATTGACTATGCGCTGGCAACAATTCGCCGAGCGGGAATTACGGACATCACCATCATCGGCAACCGATTCATTGGACAGATTGCTCAACATGTGGGAACTGGACTTCCTGGAGAGAACATTCACTACGTGATTGAAGAGGA
>JAPYUB010000015.1 GCA_029942125.1 Candidatus Thalassarchaeaceae archaeon
GGCCACAACGACATCTTTGGATCCTGTTTGAGGAATGTAAGTCGCAGCAGGGGTGTAGGTTTGTTGCATGACGGCTTGGACGGGTACTTGCTGGACAACTGGTTGAGCCGCAGCATGGTAGTGATTGTGAACCACATTCCCGGTATGCACATTTCCTCCGACCACACTGTCCTGCATGGCCGGCGATTGAGACGGGTCAGGTTGCATTCAATCCCCACACCGCGACACATGGTGGAGATGATGATGGCTTCGGTGTCACAATTCACGAATTATTGTATGTTGGCCGTCGTCCTTCGATGAGTGCCGAGAGACCTTCTAAGGCATCAGCTGTGTTGAAGATATCATTGAGATTCGATAATTCAAGAGCCAACCCCGCATCGAGGTCATCTCCGGTCTCAACAGCACAGTCGAGTAGTTCATTGGCCATCCGCAACGCGATTGGAGCCACTCGGCTGAGTGACTTCAGTTGACGGCTGACATTGCGATCTTCAACATCAAATCCATCAGGACACGAACCGTTCAGCAGTTCAGAAATGTTGCCATCACTGTAGAACGCACTGGCAAAGGCGGCAACCGGATGTTCTGTGTCACTAGGCGTCCCGGGATATTTATTCGCCGGTTTTCCCGATGCCGCAATCTCTTCCACGGCCTGGCTGACTTCGGCAGGCTCGACAAGATGTGTGAGAATCCCAAGGGCATCCGCAGTCTTTGCATCAATGAAATTGCCAGCAAGCACAGCCCAGCGTGCAGCTTCGATACCGCAGATGCGGACGGTGCGCTGTGTTCCACCCAAACCTGGATAGATGCCGATGCTGGTTTCAGGAAAGCGGAACTGGCTTCGACGAGTACCAACCCGATAATCACAGGCAAGAGCGAGTTCAAGTCCCCCCCCGAGAGCCAGACCTGTGGTAAGGGCAATTGTGGTCTTGGGGCTGTTCTCTAATTTGTTGAAAACTTCATGGCCGTTGGCTGTGAAATCATAGATGTCCGACAAAGAATCAGCACGAATTTTGTCAACGAAGAACTTGACATCCGCTCCAGCAACGAAGGCCTTCCCCGCTCCTTCAAGCACAATCGTGGTCACCGAATTGTCTGCATTCAAATCGTCCATTACAGCTCCCAATTGCGCGACTAGTGTCTCGTTGAGTGCGTTCATCGCCTCAGGTCGATTGAGGTGAACAGTGGCGACCCCTCCAGTTTGGACTACATCGATAAAATTGAATTCCCAGGGATGTCCAGTTTCTGCCTTGACTTCAAAGAAGGGAGGCAAATCGAATGCAGCGAGATCTGCATAGGCACTGGCCATGCGGTAGGCTTCATCGATTCCAATCGCATTCATGATTTCAAAGGGCCCGTTCATCCAGCGTAGACCCACCTTGGCCCCACGGTCGACATCCTCCATGGAACAGATTTCTTCTGCGACAATCTGTGCGCAGACAGCGAACACCTGACCTAGAAGTCGTTCTGAGATAATCTCTGCAGATTCAGCATCACATTCCGTATCCTCATCAATCTCCCACATGCCGCCTTCTTCGACAAGGTCATTGAGGCTCTGAGCGCCCGTGTACCGCGGCGTGTTGAGTTGCTCAGCGAGATAATTGGTTGCGTGAAGTGCGATGGTTGGGCCTGTGAGATTCATTAGTGCAAATGGACCCATGCCGATGTCGAAGGCTGAGCGTGCAACCGCATCAATTTGAGCGGTGGTCCCCACACCTTCTTCCAGCAGCAAACATGCTTCATTCAGCCAAGGGACGAAGAATCGATTGACGACGAAACCGGGTCGATCTTTGCAGATGATGACTACCTTGCCGAGCATCTTGCAGTATTGCTCCACACGCGCGACTGTTTCGTCACTGGATAATTCTGATGGAATCACTTCTACCAAGCGATTCTTGGCAGGGTGATAGAAGAAATGCAGACCGACAAAGCGATCGGGACGTGCAGTTGCTTCTGCCAGAGCATTGACGCTCAGAGATGAGGTGTTCGATGCGAGGATTGTTGCTTCACCACAGGCCTCATCGAGTGTGTTGAAAACGGCCGTTTTCACATCAAAATCTTCGAAGACCGCTTCGATGACTAGGTCTGTGTCTGCCGCAACGTTCTCAACTCCTACAACCCCAGTGATTCGGCTCTGAATTTCTTCGACTTGCACCTCAGAGAAGATTCGTCGTTCCACCGCTTCTCCGAGCAATCTAGCAATCGTTTCTTGCCCACGATCCACCCATTGCTGCTCACTGTCTACCATCTGAACGGGGAACTGCTCCTGCGCGGTCTTCTGAGCGATTCCACTACCCATGTTTCCGGCTCCGACAATGGCGACGGTCTCAATGGGCTTCATGGGCGCTCCACCCGAATACGCTTCATGAATTCAACGGCGAAGCCGAGAGGGATGAAGCATCAGATTCAAACCCCTTTCTTGTTGAGCCCCCTCCATGGTCTCGGAGTCCGACTTTATTGCAGCCTTCCAAGCCTACCATGATGCATTGGAGGACCCAACGGCGAAAATTGACACGATTCGCCCTCTCGTCAATGACCATCTGGAGCAACTCATCGCTCGTCTTCCGGGTACAAAAGTTCAGAATGCGGCTAGAGAACGCGCCATGTCAGAGTTGGATAGAATCGAAGAGATGGCTAAGGAAAAGAGTACAGAAGTTGCCGCAGTAGTCGAAAATTGGGAAGGCGACATCCAAGAAAAAGTGGCAGCGGTTACCAATTCACCTACAATTATTGTTGAGCCAGAGAGCCCCGTTGCATTGTCCAACATCGATGTTCACTTTACCGGTGCTTCCGGTGATCCAACCGCCTGGATTGGAATCTACCCTGTTGGAGCACCACACGGAGAGCATGGTACCAACTGGTTGTATGTCGGTGGTAGTCGAGAGATCGGTGAAGGCAAAACATCCGGTTCTGTGATTTTTGCCGAAGGCCGAGAAGCTGGTGATTACGAGGTTCGTTTGTTCCGTAACAATGGTCATGAAGTGATGGCCTCAACCTCTTTCATCATCGTACCTGAACCGATCACAGAATCAGAAGAGGAACCCTCTGACAGCCTGCGAGAAGCCTTCAAGCTCTTCGATCGCAATGGCAACGGTGTCATCGACATCCGGGAATTGCACCTTATGATGAATGCACTCGGAGAAACCATGACTCCCGAGGAAGTTCTAGCGTTGCTCAGTGAGGCCGATGCTGATGGTGATGGCGTAATTAATTTCGAGGAATTCAAAGTCATCATGATGATGGATAGAAGTGCCTTAACTGCTCCTGCTGAGGAAGAGGATGTTCCCGAAGAATCCGGACCAGAATCTGAACCTGAACCTGAACCTGAACCTGAACCCTCAGTCCCTTCCACTAGCGTAAGCATTGCTGATGTGACTGCTCATTTAGACACGCTCAAGTTGTTTGGTGCCAAGCGTCGATACATCGAAAGTTTGAGCGATCAAGTATTCGATTTCACCCTTAAAATTGAAAAGATGGAGAAAACCATTGGCATTCGCTTAACGGACGAATTCCGTGGTGGCGAAACCTGCATTGGAACCGTTGACGATATTGGTGTGGGTGTTCGTATGCCTAACACCATGGAATTGTCTGTGGGACAAGAGGTATTTGTTGAAGCCAAATTACTCGAATATCGCTCAGTAGTCAAGCGTTTTGAGTTTGAGCACCTTTGAACCCTGATAATCTGAAGGTTGCACCAATTGCCATTATAATCACCCATTGAATCGGCAAAGCATGCGACTGCGCGTAATCGTACTGTGCCTCCTCCTATTGGCTGTTTCAGGATCGGGCCTTGTCGATGCCAAAATAAATGGAAAAACAGGTGCAACCAGTGGTTGCACTTGTCATTCCGGAGCAGGCGGTGGATTTACTCCTGCCATTTACGGCCTACCATCGGCAGGTTGGGTTGGGGGCACGACATATTCCTTGACTTGGGACAACGGGGGTACGTGGATTTCAGGTAGTGGGGGTTTCAATCTAATTGCAACAACCCCCAATGGTCAAGCCATAATGGGAACTTGGAATAATTTAGGACAGTACGTGCAGCAAGTCGGGAGCGAATTGACACACACCACCAATGCAGCGCGTTCTTGGGGCGCTGATTGGACCGCCCCATCTGCTGGAGCGGGAACGGTTGAATTTTCAATCGCAGTTCTATTTGGCAATGGGAATAACGCGAATACCGGTGATTCGTGGGGAACCAACACCATCACTCTCAATGAGCGACCGGGGCAATCAAACACCGCCCCCTCCGCCTCAAATTTGCTATTGACACCTTCCAATCCAACCGTCTTGACCGGTTTGACGCTGACCTATACTTACAGTGACGCAGAAGGAGATTCCGAATCGGGTACAACAATCCATTGGTACAACCAAGGTACACAGGATCCCTCAAAGGATAATCAGATGTCGATTTCAGTAGTCAAAGGAGATTCGTGGTCAGTCGAAGTAACACCTTCTGATGGTCAAGATAGCGGGTCGATGATGAGTGCTGGTCCAGTTAGTGTTGTCAATGCTGCTCCACAGGCTCTAAATGTCCAATTGACACCAACCAGTCCAGATGAAACCAGCACATTGACCGCCTCTTATCAGTACAGTGACCCTGATCAAGATACTGAATCAACAGGCACATCGATTGTATGGTATCTGGATGGAACACAGGTTGCAGAACTCGATGACACGAATACAGTATCCAGTTTGATGACACGTTCTGGAGATCAATGGCAATTTTCAGTTGTACCACATGATGGAACAGATGCAGGTTCTGAAGTCACTAGTAACCTGATCATCATCGGTTCGTCAAATAATGCACCAACAATTCCATCGGCTTTGATTGCTCCAAGTACGCCCGCAACCAACGATGATTTGGATGCCACGTGGACCTTCTCCGATTCGAATTCAGGCGATTCACAATTGGACTTTGAAATCAATTGGTATCGAGATGGTATTCATGTCCCTGAATTTGATGGTGTTGATCTGTTGCCAAATTCGGAAACTATCAGGGGTGAATCTTGGTATTACATCGTCAGTGTTTCTGATGGTATTGACTGGAGTTCACCGTTTACTGCTCAGGGTGTGACTATCTCAAACACAGCGCCGATTGTGACCGACGTCCGCCTCGGTCCTGAGATTGCAACTTCATCTGACGAACTTCAAATATTGGTCAATTACAGCGATTTAGACGATGATTCCGAATCCTCACCAACTATTCGTTGGTACCGTAATGGGCAGTTGCAAACAAGTCATACCAATGCGTTGACAATACCGGCAAGTTCTACCCAGAGAGGTGATGAATGGAGTGTTCGTTACACACCCAATGATGGTACGGCTTTTGGTGTTGAAACCCATTCATCCGGTCTCACAATCGACAATAGTTTGGCCATGGTTACATCGATTTCATTGACTGAAAATTCAACAGCACTATTGCCACTTGAACTCAATATTGAAACCTCTGATGCAGATAATGATGAAGTTACAATGAACATCCAGTGGATGCGAGATGGATTCCATGTCGGAACACTTGACAATGTCACGACTGTTACAACTGAATGGCTGGCTGTGGGCCAATCTTGGACCGCATCAGTGATATTGAACGATGGTTTTGAGTTCAGTCCAATGGTTACAAGTGAAACTACTGGAATTCTTAACTTGATGCCCATTGCAGAATTTACGGTTGGCGACACGGTGTTAATAGAAGCCATAACACAACTTGATGGTTCATTGTCAACCGATTCAGATGGAGAAATTGTGGCCTGGTTTTGGAATGTGGGTACGACTTCATACACGGGTGAGAAAGTATCAGTGATTCTCACAGATCCGAGCACAATAGTCAATCTCACAGTCATCGATTCAAATGGTGGATTAAACAGTCAAGACCGCATCATAACAGCGTCCTGGGGTCCTGTTGCCTCAAATCTAGAAGCCAGTGTTTCAGATGGTGCAGTGAACCTCAATTGGAATTGGGAAGGAGATGCAACTACATTCACCGTTTGGCGAACCCACGAACCGATTGTTCACTCCAGTGGTTTACTCGAGATTCAGTCGGTTGGTCAGACCAATTCCACCACATGGTCAGAACCATTGCATCTGGCTGGAAATTATCATTACACCGTAACAGCAGATGTGGGTGATGTACACAATCCTCGCGTCTCCAGCAACACGGTTAGCGTGGCATTAGATGTATCTCAGATGCCGACCATAGAACCAGCCGGAGACAGTTCTCTTGGAACCACGATGACATCTTTTCTGGCCTTTTTGCTAATTTTCGGAGCATTGGCCACTGCGCTCATGGATCGATTCCTTGGGAGGGGTGCCTGATGCGTCGTGCATTGTTGCTCACGAGCCTCCTGCTCCTTGTTTTGTGCGTTCCTCCCCTGTCTGCCAATCCAGGCGGTACGGGTGATGCCAATCGAGACGCTGCCTGTGGCGGTTCTTGCCATGGAGACCCCGGTCTTTCCGAACCCTCTTCTGCCATATTGGCGTTCTCAACAGATCGAGAATCAGCATATGTCGGTGGTCCAATTTCAGTGAGTGTGACCGTCACGGAAATGGAACTGTCTAGCCGTAGCTTGGTGGGTGTTTTCTTGCTGAGTGACACCCATGGTGTGGCGGATACACCCCAAGATGCGGGTTGGACGATTTTGTCCAATGGAGAAGGTGGTGCAACGAATTACGCTGAGACACATGTTTTCGATGCAGAATCCGGGGCGACCATCACATGGAGTCTACTCGCTCCCAGCACCGAGGGTACATACGAATTCTATGCCGCAGTACACCATGGTGGAGGCGGTTCAGCACGAATGAATATTTCAGATGCGAACTCTGTAACGGTTGGGCCCGTCCCTGAAAATCTACCGCAGATGCTTCCTTGGGATGCGATGACCTCTCGTTCTCTGGGTGAATCATCAGAACTTTCGATGCCAGTTGTCAATGCGACAGCGGTGACTTTGGAATATCGTATTGCCGATGGTCCCATCGCTTCAATCAATGCAACGTTGAGTAATGATGCTTGGACTGCCACACTTCCTGCAGCGCTGTCAGATATTTCTCTATCCTACCGAGTGGTTATGAGCAATGAAGAGTTCACAGAAATCACTGGATGGATTGTTGTAAGCAATGAAATTGAGGGATATAGTGCAGATATATTCGCAGTACGTCTACAATCACTGGCCTTGATGTTCGGCAGTCTTGCTTTGTGTATCTCAATACAGCGCCGAATGTCTCGCTCTTCGAAGGAATCTCTAGGTGAACCCGAAACGGCTTTGATTTCTGCGGATCAAACCAGTATGGTTGCTCCTATGCACGTGATGGCACCTCCACCGGCAGTAACGCCTGGTTTGGCACTTGATGATCCACGCCGCCCAGCTGAATGGACCGATGAACAATGGGTGCATTACGGTCCAGATCATATCAAGCAAAATTATGGGGGTTCTTTCTGATGATTGCAGCAGCAACAATGCACGCTTTCAGCACTGAATTGCTGGTTGGGTCAATGACATTCTCAGTGGTCGCCACAGTATTGTGCTTGGGTGAATCGATGTTTGAAAAATTGGGTGAACGTGCCCAAAGAGGATTGGATCATGCCGCGTATTTTGCAGCCATATTTTCGTTATGCTGTATCCCATTGGTTGCCCTAACAGGGAATGCTGCCGGTGATGCTTCATCATCACCAATCTTGGTCAACAAGATGCTCCTCTCTGGTCTTTGTCTGGGTCTTTGGATTGGAGTTGTGCACGGCCGACGTACATGGGGTCCTGAAATGTGGTCAAATCGTAAAATGAGTCTTGTACATACTGTAATAGCCTGTGCCGGATACACGACTGCGGCTATGTTAGGGTCAATTGGTAGTGTCATCACACGTGGAGAAACCGTCGGTGATTTGTTTGGAATATGGCCACACTTTGACAATGCACCTGCAATTTCATTCGGACTATCGATGATCCTTGCTTTGCTCTCGTTGACAGCACTAATGGTTGTAATTTTTGTACAACCCAAAGGTGAAAAGGTTGAATCTTAATCTCTTAATTTTGAGATTATTTCATTCAATGCATCGGCTTGATCTTCAGGACGCAATCCCATCTCTGCAATGTTTGCTCTACCCACTCCGGACCAAGAGTTGCGATTCTCTGCATTCGCGGCTTCCTCAAGGGCTGCATGCCACGCCGTCCAATCACCACGCGGCAGTAATCGTCCCGATACGCCATCCTGAACAGTGTGACGGTATCCACCCTCATCGACCATGAGTGCGGGTGTTCCAGCAGCTTGCGCTTCGATGGGTGTCAATCCAAACGGTTCCCCCCGTGCTAGGGAAACAACAGCTCGAGAACGTTTGACAAGATTGACGAGATCCTCTTGTGAAAGTCGGGGCTCAACGATGAGTTCCACCCCTTTACCAGCAGCATGAGTTTTCATCAGAGCAATATCTTCCTTAGATCCACCTCCGACGTGGTGGTAGGTCAATCCAGTTCCAGCAAGCATGTCGATGGTATCCATTGTCCCTTTGACATAGGATGCATTTCCGATTGCAACCACGCAATCTTCGGTAGGTGGACAATCTCCTGACCAAATGTCAAGATTGACCGATGGCCAAAGCAATCCTGCATTCTCGTTGTATACAGTTTGAATTCGTTCCTGTATCCAAGGTGAATTTCCACTGATTGTGGCATTCTTACGATCCGCGAGGTCATGTGTCATCGAAGTGTCCCGTCGACGCTGCTTGCCGAGGAGAAATCTCGTCAGTGCGAGATTTTGCTTAGGACTACCATCCAGATTTCGGTGCAGCACATCTTCATACAATCCTCGATGTGGTTCTAGGCAGTGATAGTGAATCGGCAGATCCTTGGGTAGCAATTGACTGAATTCCAAACTACCAACACCACTGGTCAGATGAACAGCATCACTGGTGGCGAGCACATCCTGCAGTCGTAGACCCTGCTCGGTCAATTCCAGCATATTCCACCATCTATTCGATGCTTGTCTTGAAGCTCTGGCACGGAATTCGGCCCAATGTCCAACGGGTTTGCCCCAGGGGATTGCTGGCGTCAAGAAGAGGATGCCCAGTGATTTCAGTCGCTCGCGAGCCTCGGTTGGAATATACAGCGAAGCACAGGTAATCTCAAACTGTTCCTGCCAGGCTTCTAGGTTGTTCAGCAAATCACGCTCAGCACCACCAAACTGCTCGAAGGTTCCCTTCACCACCAGCAGGCGGGGCTTTGAGTCCGAATCGTCGTCCACGCACACGCCCTCGCTCGCCCGTTTAATATCAGCATGGGCTAGGCGGGCTGATGTCGCGTCAAGTTTTGGTGGTCCGCGGTGGGGCGCTGCCTCGTTCGAGTGGACTGGGAAGGGCGCACCATGACCTCGTTGAGCGGCTAGAGGAAGGTCAGGTCGATGGATACACACTCAGCAGTGTCGTCGAACACGAGGTTGGTGGCGGAGCGTTCACACGCTGGCGACGGCGGAGAAGTGAACATCCTCAACGAGTGCTCAAGGCTGTCGAAGCGAATGCCGATAGCATCCTTCACATCACAGATCAAGAGCAGGCCCATTTGGTACCGAAGAACTGTGAATTACCCGTCAGCGTGACCATTCACGACTTGTTTCATCTGGAACCGCGTAGTATCCAAACCTCACATGGTCGAGTGAACATTGGTAATCGCTCACCCCGAATCCTTCGCCGTCAAGACTTATCTCATATCCGTCGAGGACTTGCTCGCGCAGACCTACTCATTTGTATCTCAGAAGCGACTGCTGACGAAGCACGCGAATTGTGGCCAGACAAAGCGATTGCAGTGGTCCCGCATGGCATCGACGTTGGCGGTTTTGACCCGTATTCTTACCCACTACCGAAACCCGATGGTCTTGATTATTCCAACGTTAATCTTCTCTGTGTTGGAAGTGAAGAACCACGAAAGAGAATCGATTTCCTTGTCGAGGTTTTGGGTAGCCTTCCATCTCATCTCAAAGGCGATGTGATTCTTCACAAGGTGGGTTCAGAATCGAGTCAAAAATCAAAGGATAAACTATCGAAGCGAGCCAAGGAATTGAGTGTGAATCTTCGATGGGTTGGCCGCCTCTCTGACATTGATCTCTGTTGTTATTACCAGCACTGTGATGCCTTGTTGTTCCCCAGTGTCGCTGAAGGTTTCGGCTTGCCTCCGCTGGAAGCGATGGCCTCAGGTTGCCCGGTTCGTGTCGCGGATATGCCAGCTCACAACGAGGTGACACCAGAGGAATGGTTGCTTCCTCACGATGGCATTGATGATTGGGTCGACGCTATCGTTGAACTTGCATCAAAAGATGGACGACGACAACCGAATCCAATCGCACTCAAACGCGCAGCGGAATTCAACATTGAACGTTGGTCGGCAGCAATTTCTGCCGCTTGGTCGAATCTTTAGAACGTTTGAACACCCTTGGGGTAACTGCTTTAACCGCCCGTAGGGCGGTTGGGCTGTGCTCACAGTTGATGACCTCACCAAGGGCTTCGGCTCCGGCTCCAATCGTCTGGAGGTTCTCAAGGGCATCAATCTGGAAATTGAACCCGGTGAACTCGTGGCGTTGATGGGACCTTCTGGTTGTGGTAAATCTACCCTACTGAACATCATTGGCGGATTGTTGCCTGCAGAAAGTGGCGAAATAACGCTCAATTCACGAAAATATGGTCTGAAGGGACCTGCTTCAGTTGTCGATGTCCGGCGCAACCTCATTGGATGGATTTTCCAAGATTTCCACCTACTCGATCACCTCTCGGCGCTGGACAATGTCGCCATGGCACTGGAGATTTCTGGGGTTCCATCAAAGGAAGCAGAAGAGCGCGCACGCAACGCTCTTGCTCGTGTCAATCTCAGTGACAGGATGGACCATATTCCTGACCAACTCTCTGGTGGTCAACAGCAGCGTGTGGCCATCGCCCGCGCAATTGCAGGCAACCGTCCATTGTTGCTTGCAGACGAACCCACAGGCAATCTCGACATCGCTTCTGGAGCAGATATGCTTCGCTTGTTCAAATCCCTTTGTCATGATGAAGAAAATCCCATTTCCATTCTTATGGTGACCCACGATCCTGATTTGGCCAGCCAAGCCGATAGAATGCTCCTGCTGCGTGACGGTACAGTCGCAGCCAGCGACATACGCTCTGCTTGGGGTCTTGATGAAGAAGGCGGTGAAGAAGAATGATCAGTCGCCTTTTGTTAAAACTCGCAGGGGGTGCAGATGATGATCAATCATCCGGATTACGAGATATCCCTCGAAAAATTCGTGATTTACCAGACAATCTCCGACTGGCAGCCTTGGGTGCATGGCGAGGTCGAGAACGTGGTATGGCTGTATTCGCAGGTGTCTTCCTTTCCAGTTTGGTGATTACAACTGTGCTTGCTTACGGCGTTGGATTATCTCAGGCCTTCTTTGAAGGATTTCTCGAAATCAATGTCTTTGATGCCAAGGTGGAATTCAACAAGGAGCCCACCTACAATGACCTCGATGGATGGAGTAACAACACCTCACAATTGTTGGAGGTCTGTGATGAATTTACTGCAATGGATGAATTTTCTGATTGTACTGTAATTATGGGCAAGAAGGGCCTGCATAGTTCGTTTGATTGGGGCAACGAGAACGTATTCAATGCGGTTCCGTTAATGATGGAAGAAGTCAATTCTTCTGATTCTGAACGGACTTGGGATACTGATGGAATATGGGATTATGAATACACAACGGGACCACCTGTGGCCTATACTCGCGCCATTTCATTGCTTGGACCGGGAGCCTTTGACGGTGTGATTGCGGATCGCATTTCAGAGAATATCATTTACGAAAGAGGTGAATGGAAATCAGCTGATGATGTTGAAGCCGAACGTGGCGTGTACATTCCTTCGGATATCGCCAGTCTTGCAAATGCTGAAGTCGGCGACAACTTGTCTAGTTTGAATTTCACATATACCTCTGAAACCGCCTATCCGGGTGAGATGGATGAGGAAGATTGTGATGGCGAGATTCTGATTATCAGCGAGACTGGCTTCATGCATTGTCAACACACGATTACAATCGAGAACATGACCATTCTCGGAATCTATGAGCCGTGGCCACAAAGCAATCCAACTCTGGCAGCCAATCCAATTTACACAACCTGGACTGTACTCAATGAAAGCCAGCGCATCGTTCTCATCGACAACGACCACATCTATCTCGGCTTGACCCTCGATCGTGCTTTGCTGCCAACAACATCGACCGCAGATGCGGCGGATTGGTTGGAAGATTTGGGTCGTTCAGTGATGTTTGAAGAGGATGCCAATGGTGAACGTGTGAACCGTGCCTATGGAAGTGGTGAGGTCGAAGTCTACTACATCGACATCATCAGCGGTACAATCCTGTTCCTGAACATTTTCCTTGGTCTAATCCAAGCATTCGATTACATCATCATGATACCAATTGTGGTTCTTTCTCTATCGGTTCTTGTCTACGGGTTGATTCTATCCTTAGAACAACGTCGGCGTGAAATTTCCATTCATCGAGTCATTGGTGCGACCTCAAAGGGGCTACGTGGGATGGTTCTGCTCGAACTTGCGGTAGTTGCCAGCGTCGCTTGGTTCCTAGGATATCTCTCAGCGATGGCAGCGGTTCCAGCGGTATTGGCAAGTGTTGGTTTCATGCAGTTTGAACCACTTGGTTTCACCGTCAATCCGAGATTGAGCATTGGTGCAACAATATTCACGGCGATGGCAACATTGGGACTCGCTCTCCTTTTCGGAAGAAGTCGTACCAAAGATTTCATGGAACTTGAAATCGATGAAGGAGTTAGCAAGGTTCAGAAAGTGGCCAAACCGAGAGTTTGGTTACACTGGGTCCTGTTCTTGGTTGGTTCCCTCGGTGCCATCGATACTTGGATGGAGATGAATGGCAGTGAAGATGGTATAATTGCCAATTGGTTTCTAGAGGGCCTGATCAATGTATTCGGTCCTTTCATGCTGTGGATTGGCGGTGCATTGCTACTGGGCCGATTGGGTGCCGCTGGCCCACGAATCATGCAGTTCTTCTTTGGTCGAACATCACTACTTTCCGATGTCAAGCGTGGCTTGAAAGGCAGTGGTTCCACAGAATCAGTCAATCGATTGGCCGTGATTATGCTACTCACCTTGTCCATTGTGACATTGGCTGCCGTCCAAGGATACACAGGGACACTTGTCGATGAGAGAACAGCAGATGTTTCAGTTGGTAGTGACCTTCAGGTCGTTATGGGTCAAGACAACACTTCGGCTGAAGTGGAAGCGGCCATTGCAGAAATCAGTGGACGTGATGTTACAGTTACCGCGGTCCATGTAGCTCAATTGAGTTTGATCCCTGAAGATGGTGAAGGCATGAGTGCCTACGTTCTACTGGACGAAAGTGCCGATGTTCTGCGTTGGTTCCCACAGGCTATTCCCGGCGATGATGTCACAGCGGCGATGGATGCCTACCAGAATGGTGGGTTCACCGCTGGAGAAGATGCAGCATACGATCTGGACCTTTGGGGTTCATTCAGAGGGGGGAGTTCTGATGGCGGCGATATCCTGCTTGAGGCGGGCGATTCAAAGTCGAAGAACATCAATTTCACTTGGGAAGAAAAAGCCTTCAATTTCTCATCTATGACCTTGGAAACAACTTCACATAACACGACACTGCGATACATTGGTACTCACAAATTCATTCCTGGCGTCGATACCAGCGAAATGGAGGCTAGCGTCATCATAGGCGAATCTGGCTATCGTGATTTGATGGGCAATGCACGGGTAGACAACTTGTCTGCAACCACTTGGATTGTCAGCATTGATGGTATCAGTGGTGAAGATTTGAAGGCCCTACGAATCAGTATAGAGGCTGACTCACGATTTGACAGTGCACAAGATTGGGAAACTGCGCATGACGACGTCGAACGAAACGGTGGGCTCATCTTTGGAACACCTGGTTTGTTGACACTGCAATTCATCGTAGCGAGTGTCGCAGCGGTTGCCTCTGCGTTTGTGTTCCTCTCACTGGTCCTAAACCAGCGACAGAAAGAGTTGGCCGTTCTGCAAGCGATTGGTGCCAGCCCCAATCAAATCATTCGCTTGGTATTGTTCGAGATCCTCTCGATAATCGTCGTCTCAATGGCATTGGGTATGCTGCTGGGCATGGGTCTCGCCCTGTCTTTCAATGGTCTGTTCAATGTCTTTGGCTTCATCTTCCAATTGTTCATTGGCGGAGAATCTTCGATTATCAGTCGTGAATTGGTTTGGCCGTGGATGGAACTTGGTCTCGTAGCAGTAGCGGTATTCACTGCGGTTGTCATTGCATTGCTGTTTACCACGCGCAAGGCGCTGCGCTCAGATTTGGCTAGCGTACTCAAGGGGGAGTGAAAATGGCGGAAGAAATTCAGACAATTCTTGAGGCAAATGCCCTCTATCACGTCTATGAATCCAAGGCAGAGGACGGCAACGTCGTCGCACTGCGTGGCCTACATGTCAAGGTGAAACCAGGAGAGGCTGTTGCAGTTGTTGGTCCATCAGGTTCTGGAAAATCAACTCTGCTCAAGTGTTTGGGTGGATTGATGAAACCGAGTGCAGGCAATGTCTCTCTCGATGGACGCAACATGACTCGCCTCACCGGACAAGAATTGGTTCTGCTTCGACAGAAGACAATTTCATTCATATTCCAAGAGGGGAATTTACTCCCACATCTCTCAGCAGTCGACAATGTCGCCCAACCACTCCGCCATCAGAATGTGTCACCAAAGGAAGCCAAACAGCGAGCCATGGATTTACTCACCGAATTGGGCATGGGACATCGCGCGCAAGGTTTGCCTGCGGCATTGTCAGGTGGTGAACAGCAACGTGTTGCCATTGCTCGGGCACTGATTACCAATCCAACTTTGATTTTGGCTGATGAGCCCACGGGCGCGTTGGATCCAATCACCAGTCGAGAAGTACTGGCCTTGTTCAAGAATCTGCATGAAGAGAAAGGTGTCGCCTTCCTAATTGTCACACACAGTGCCGAAGTTGCCGCATTCTGCGATCGTAGTCTTGAGTTACGCGACGGACGTTTTGTCGCCCAACACGGTGCTGATTTCGAGGTTCACGACCTTGCAGAATCACGCGAACTCATCGTTGATGATATCGGAACAGTCGCATTCCCACCTGACATCCTATTGCAGATGGGTGGATCAGGTCGTTACGAGGTCGAGGATGTTGGCGATGGCCGCCTTGTCTTGGTATCAGCCGAGGAAAGCGAGTCATTGCTTGTGGGTGGAAAAACGCTAGCAGCCAGTTGTCCTGCATGCAACCACGAGTATGGTGATGATGAGACACAACGCTGTCCAGATTGTGGCTCAAGCCGCCCAATGATCTGATTACACCGTCGGCAATTTGTATGAATGAGGCTTGGCGATTCCCAGATCCGCAGGGAATTCCCGCTTCTTCTCAGGTAGGACAACCGGTATGATTTCTCGACCAATCAGCGCCACTCGGCTCTCTCTGCGGTCAGCCAGTACCTCACGCCCCACAAGTGATGCGAGTGTGTTTGAGAATTCCATGACTTCAACGTGAGTTGGCATATCCGTAATCTTGTGATTGTTCTGTGAGTGCCCCACATGCACGTACCCCTTCGCTTCGATGAAATCCGGGTCGGCAATGTTGTCCAGCCGCGCATAATCCTCGTGGTAGCCCAGCGAGTGATTCTTGATGAGTGTATGACGGCAGACCGTGCGCGTGTCCAAAGACGGCAGAAGTTCGAGTGTCTTCTCCAGCATCTCCCAGGAATTGTCGTTGAACTTCGGCTTACACAACCGATTGAAAATCTCCTTGTTGGGCGCATCCACACTGATGTAGAGTTGTGTGGGCAAAGTGTCGAGGTTCTCGATCACCTTGGGCAAACTACCGTTGGTCACCAAGAATGTTGAAACCCCGTGGTCATGGCAGACTTCCAAGAATTCTGCCAATCGAGAATAGAGCGTGGGTTCACCATTCAGACTGATGGCGACATGCTGTGGGTTTTGTGCATCTTCCCACTTTTCGAAAGGGACATCCTTGTGACCCTTGAATCCGGTCAGTAGGCGCCTGTGTGCGCGCACGGACTCGTAGAATAGCATCTCTGGGTCATCATCGATTTTGTGGAGCGTTTCGGAGTGGGGTTCGCGCCAGCAGTATGTGCAGGCGAGGTTGCAGGTGTCGACGTTGGGTGCCATCTGCATGCAGCCACTGCTTTTGATGCCGTAGAAGGTGCCCTTGTAGCAGTGACGATCGTTCTTCAGGTCCTCCTTGGTCCAGTGGCAAACCTTGACGCCACCATGCTCACCGACCAGATGATATCGCTGCTTGGAGAGCTTGACCGCAATCTTCGGTTCAATCTTCGTGATTGGGCTCTGCATTAACGCGACCTCCGACAGCACATCCCACAGCGGGGCAGTGTTGGATGAATGGGCGACAGGCGTTTCAGTCTTGAATTCGCCGGCGACTCAAAATTGCCGTTCCCGCAAGCATTAGTAAAACCGAGGTGATACCGAAACCAGGGGTGTAATCCCCGTATCCACTCTCATCATCCACGCCTTCATCCGGGGTTGCAGGCAACCCATCGTCTTGCGTATTAGGATCGACTGGCGGGTTGTCAACCGGGTCGAATACTGGTTCGCTTCCATCTGCATTTAGACAGAGATAGACATCTTTCGTTGATGTGTACGCGTCTTGATTCCCTTCTGTGTAGAAGGTGATGGTTTCACGATAATCCTGTAGTTGGATTTGCGTGGTGGTCGGCCAGAACTTCTGACAATACTCGATCTTTCGGTCGCCGTAATCGTTCGGATAATCCTGACTGGAATGGCCACCTGACCTACCATCAGGATCGGTCATCCACGTTCCATTTTCGTTGTGCTGGTTGACCTTGCCCGGCCACATCGAGATTCGTGGTGCAGTACTGACCGTACTATCATCCACTTCTTCTTCGGGCTCCACGGTGTCCTCGATTGGCGAGACGTTGCTATAATTGACATTCATCATTTTCCCGATGATGCTGTATCGGTCGGATTGCCACGATTTTCCATCCACTTCCTTCCACGACGACGGTCGTGTGTTGGTCAACAGAACTGTGATTACTGATTCTCCCGAATCTGTAACATCTCGCTTGAAACTCGTCGAAGACCCTGAGAACGCACCATTATGATTCCAAACTTCAGTCTCAGTGGAAGCGATATACACACCTCGTCCATAGTAGCCCCCCATAGCTGGCGCACTCGGATTTCCAATGAAATACTCGAATGAATTGTTGAATGCGGACGATGTTAGTGTTCCATCGAGATTCGCGATGAACTTCGCATAGTCAGACGCGCTGGCAATCCAACCTCCTCCACCGTCCTTCTCCTCAATGACGAAGTTACCACAATACGGATCCTCTGCAGTCTCAAAGATTGGGTTGCCTTGATCATCCACATCCGAAGGGAAATGACATAGACTGGTATCATTTTCATAGTCGTAATAGAGAACCTCGCCAGCTGCTCTTTGGTTCGGCATGGTCATGCCAATCTGCATTGAAGTGATGCCCATCGGTGCCAGCACATGCTCCTGTGCGTAGGCTTCGTAACTCATGCCCGACTTCTGCTCGATAATCTGACCAAGGATTTGGTAGCCGATGTTCGAATACACATACTGAGTACCCGGTTCGTAGTTGAGCGGATGACGCAACCATTCTCTCAGCACCATTTCCATTGGCAGAGGTGCTGAATTCCCGTGATCGTAGTTCTGATTCAACCCATCCTTGTCGATGCAGGGATCATTTCGACTGTGCCAAGTGTTCCAATGCCAGTAGGTTGGGTCGGAACTCACATTCCATCCGCCGCGGTGATTGAGCAGTTGGGAAATGGTGACATCTTGGAGTGAGAAATTCTCTGGGTGGTTCGGATAATCACATCCCTCTATTGTATTGGGCATCAGATGAGGAATGTGGTCGACCATCTTGTCCTCAAGAGTTAGCGTCCCATCTTGTATGAGTGTCAGAATCGATGCTGAGGTCACAGCCTTGGAAAGGCTAGCTACTCGAAATCTGGAATCATTGTCTACTGGTGTGCTGGATTCGACATCGGACATTCCGAACCCCTGTCGATAAACCAGTGAGCCATTGTGCATCACAGCGAGTTGTGCGCCGGGAATATCCCATCGATCTAACAAGTCGATGATATCTTGATTGAATTGATCAAGATCTGATTCTTCGGGGTCTGGCAATTCGCCCTTTTCTGCACTGGATAATGGCATCAACAGCATCAAGGCGACTAGTAGTAGGGCGCATCGCTTGTTGCGTTCCATGGGTGTCCAGTAGGGGTTGTTAGCATCAACCCTCGCCTCGGCTACTTCAAGAACAGACCATCCTAGGGATGGACATGGCAGAACGCGTGTGCATTGTCAGTGGAGGCAATTCGGGCATCGGCTTCGAGTTGTGCCGTGGCATGGCTGCGGCCGGCTTCCATGTGGTCATGGTCAGCCGTGGGGCACAGCGTGGTCAGCCGGCTTTGGACAAGTTGCAGGCTGAATTCGGCGATTCTGTGGAGATGATGCTGTGCGACATGAGCGATTTGTCCAACATTGCGAAATTGCATGCAGAATTCGCCGCCAAATTCGATCGCCTAGACATCCTGCTCAACAACGCCGGTGCGAGGTGGGGCAAGCATGAGAAGACCAGGCAAAACCATGAGATGACCTTCGGCGTCAATCATCTCGGTTATTTCGTGATGACACAGACCTTCCTCCCTCTCCTCAAGTCCACAGAGAACAGCCGCATCGTCAACACCGCCTCTGAGGCGCACAAGATGGCCAATCTGAAGCTGAACGACCTTAATCGTGAGAAGAAACGTTACAGTCAATGGAATACTTATGGAAATTCCAAATTGTGCAACATCCTGTTCACGCGTGAATTGGCACGAAAATTGGAGGGTACAGACATCATCACCCACTGCTTCCACCCCGGCGTGGTCAAAACTCGATTTGGTTCGGGCGCGAGTGGGTCCATCCGCATCTTCTGGCCGCTCTTTCGACCATTCATGATTGGCTCAAAGCGCGGCGCCAGCACCGGATTGCATCTCGCCTTGAGCGAGGATGCTGCCACGACGACGGGCGAATACTGGTCGCGCTCCAAGCGAAACCGGGGCAACCGCCACGCCCGCAACGATGACAACGCCACGCGATTGTGGGACATCACCGAGGAGATGCTCAATGAGTGAGATTCTGGCCCAGCCTGAATCGTGGCTCTGGCACCTAATCGGTTTCGTTCTGCTCCGGGTGGTCGCTTAGCGTGCATCGCAAGAACTTCGGTCGCAACCGGGTGCTTCAGCCTTCGTCAGCCTATACCCCAGCAGACGAGCAGGAAGTCTTGGAAATCCTCAATCGGCACCGCGGTCAGAGCATTCGTGCTGTCGGCAGATTGCATAGTTGGAGCGAGGCGGTCCTCGGTGATGGTGTGCAATTGGACCTGCGACGGTTGAACGATGTCGTGCTCGAGCCTGACGGTGACCAGTACGTTGCCACGGTTGGGGCCGGCTGCCAAATCAAGCGCCTTCTCAAAGAACTGAATCGCGACGGCGTAACCCTACCTTCGCTGGGTCTGATTACAGTACAGACGATCGCTGGTGCAATTTCCACAGGCACTCACGGTTCGGGACGCCACAGCATGTCGCACTACGTCGAAGAGGTGCGACTGGCGCGATATGACGAATCCACCGGACAGGCGTTCATCGATGAGTTGAGCGCTGGAGACCCGTTGCTGGCAGCTCGTTGTTCACTGGGTTCTCTCGGAATCATTCTGTCTGTGAAAATTCGATGCCGCGCACAGTACAACGTGCAGGAGCATTTCACCGAGTCTCGACGACTGGAAGACGTTCTAGATGCCGAAGAATCATATCCACTCCAGCAGTTCTATCTCATCCCTTGGCGCTGGTCTTACTTCATTCAGCACCGGCGTGAACATGTCGGTAAACGCTCCCTCTTAGCCAAACTGTACCGCATCTACTGGCTGAGTGTGATGGACTACGGTCTACACCTACAGATATTGTTCCTAGAACGCATGCTGCGAAGCCGGCGCATGATCAGATTTGCCTTCCGCCGCATAGTCTCGGCATTTCTGATTCGCAAGTGGAAGGTCACGGATCGTTCCTCATCTATGCTGGTGATGAAGCACGAGGCTTTTCGCCATATTGAAATCGAATTGTTTGTGCCCCGAGACCAGTTGGTCGATACGCTCAGATTCACCCAAGAAGTCATCAAGGTTGCTGGCGGAAAAGACTCAACATTGTCAGCAGACAATCAGCAGCGAATCGATGATATCGGCATGCAAGAGGCTCTGGACGGGCTTCAAGATCAGTACTGTCACCACTACCCTATCTGCGTGCGTCGGGTTCTTCCTGATGACACCTTGATTTCGATGGCCAGTGGAGGAAATCAGGACTGGTACGCTGTGAGTTTCATCAGTTACGCGAGACCGGCACGACGAGCCGGTTTTTCCCTGTTCGCGAGCTTCATGGCCCGAAGTATGTCACAACTCTTCCAAGCGCGCCCCCACTGGGGGAAAATTTGCCCCTTGGAGGCCAGAGAACTGACATCCCTCTACCCCAGATTCGATTCTTTCCGCACTGTCTGCAATACGCTTGATCCGCAAGGCGTCTTTCAAAATGAATGGACAACAGCGTTGCTGCAAGCAGATGATAATGTGGAAGACATTCCTTGAAGAATGCCCCAAATAAGGTCACTCTTCGGCTTCAATCACGATGTCCATGCCATCGTATCCGGCGTCGAGCGCCATTTCGGCTGATTGAACGGCCATGCGGACTTTGATTGCGGTGTCTGGAGTCACTGAAATCGATGTGATTCCACAATCGATAAGGAATGGTGGGAACGATTCCGGATGGTCGCTAGGTGCCTGACCACAGATACCAATCTCCAATCCTTTCTTGGTGAACTTCTCAATGGCCGTGCGCACCATCTGTTTGACTGCTGATGAACGCGCATCGACTGGATGCAGGTATCCTTCTAGATCATCACGAGAGACTGCATAGACTGTTTGTACCAAATCGTTGGTTCCAATCGAGCCTCCATCCAAATCCATGGCATCGATGAACTGTTCGGCCAGAATGACGTTGCTCGGTAATTCGACCATGATGAACAACGGGACACCATCTGCCTTGCCGAGTTTGTTCTCTGCAAGCAATTCCTTGACAGCTGCGCCTTCCTCGGGTGAGCGACAGAATGGGACCATGAGTTGCAGATTGTCTAGGCCGAATTCATGGACCACACCTCGCAGTGCTTCGCATTCCATTTCGAATGCGGGTGCGAACATGGGATCGACATAGCGCGACGCCCCGCGCCATGCGATCATCGGATTCTCCTCGACTGGTTCAAAGATTGACCCACCTACCAATTCTCGGTATTCGTTAGATTTGAAGTCGGACAGTCGAACCAGAACAGGACGCGGATGGAAGGCCGCGCAGATGAGGCCAACACCCTCCTTCAGAGAGTCGATGAACAGGTGACGTGCATCCTTGTGTGGTCCCGCCATCAATTCGATTTGAGTCAGCATTTCCATCATTTCTTCCTCGCTCTGTAATTCGAGGTGGGTCTGGAAGGGCTCCAGTGCCTCGCCCATCTCCCCTGTCTCATGATACTGCATGAGCGCTTCATGGTGGACGAGTGCCAATGGGTGGATGCCCACCTCAGCGGAAAGAATGAATTCGATTCTTGCTAAACCCACACCATCGACAGGTAGCATGGAATCAGCCAGAGACTTTGTCGGAAATCCAACATTGAGTTTGAGTTTGGTTCGCAACGGAACATCTGTGTTGATTTCTATGGTGTCGATTTCGAATGGATGGATACCATCCAGCAGCAAACCTTCGTCGCCTTCTGCACAGGTACCAGTGACATCCATTCCCTCTTCGAGTACGCGTAGCGCATCTATGCAACCGACAATGGCGGGAATGCCGAACTCGCGCGCGATGATTGCGGCGTGGCTGGTTCGTCCGCCCTTTCGTGTGACGATGAGTGATGATTGCTTCATCAGTGGCTCCCAATCGGGTGTGGTCATCTCTGTGACCAGAACATCACCGGCCTCAAACACACGCTCATCCCAAGAAATGTCCTCCATGGCTTCACCTTCAGCGAGACGATCACGGAGTGCTCGCTTGCGTTGAATCACCTCGTTATAGTCAGCATAGACGCGGACCTTGCCAGAGCCAATTCTTTCGCCTACAGCCTGCCCGATTGCGAGAACCTTGCCCTTTCGTTGCAGTCTGGTCATGAGTTCTGCATCCATCACGTATCGTGTGAGAACATTGGTTCGCTCTTTCCCGTGAACGGTTTCAGGACGTGCTTGAACGATGAAAAGGTCACCAGAGAGGCCATCCTTGGCCCATTCGATGTCCATTGGCCGGCCATAATGCTGCTCTATTTTCATGCCCATCTCCGCCAGAGCGAGTACCTCTGTATTCTCCAAAGACCACGTTCGACGTTCCTCGAGTCCGATATCGATGATTTCAGTGTCGGAACGACCGCTGGATGCGTAGACCATTCGCTGCTCCTTCTGACCCATGTGGCGATTAACGATGGCGTGCTTCTTCTTCATCAGTCCAGCCTTCCAAACGAGGAAACTGTCAGGTGAAACTGTGCCTTGGACGAGCAGTTCACCCAGTCCATAGGCGGATGAAATGTGGATGACGCCATCGTGACCCGAGTCGGGGTCGAGGGTGAACATTACACCCGAGCAGGAGAGGTCACTTCGTACCATTTTCATGACGACGACCGCGAGCGAGGCGTCGAGGGGATCCATGTCCCGGTCAATCTGGTAGGCGACCGCGCGTTCGGTGAACAGACTGGCCACACATCTCTTCCAATGCAGAACCACGCTCTCGGTGCCGTGCACATTCAGAAATGATTCGTATTGTCCAGCAAAGGAGGCCTCTGCAGAATCCTCAACAGTTGCTGAGGAGCGAACAGCGACATCGACGCCAGGGCCGTACTCCTCGCACAATTCCTCGTAGCCTGCACCAATCGCGTCTGCGATGTACTCTGGAACCTCTGAATCTTCAATCAGGGCGCGAACCATTGCGGTGCGTGCATGCATCTCAAGATGATCGGCAGTGTCTGCATTTTCGAAGCACGCTGTGATGGCTTCTCGCAGAGTAGTGCAGGCGACTGCCTTTTCGCGTAGGCCGGGCATATCCTCAACTTCGGACACGCCCATCCAAGCGCCTTCAAGGACTGGTGTGTCGACAAAGGCCGAGTAAGCATTGACGGTGACAGTGAATCCATTGGGTACGAGCACTCCATTCTCATGAAGAGCTTGGAACATTTCTCCTAGCGACGCACCTTTGCCTCCGACCTCGCTGACATCCTTCATATTCGACTCGGCAAACCAGCGTAGCATCCTCTCTTGAATCACACAAACCCCCCTTGAGACCTGAGCCTCAGGGCTATTGAGTTCTATTCAGTTAATGAACAAAGTGCAGAATCTACACCGAGCTATTTTCAGAGTATTTTGACTCCATCTGGCCATAACACGAGAATCAGCGTTCTTTCGCGGGTTTTTGGGTTGTGTTCGGAGTTTGGATCCATCCACACGATGGAACCCTTCGGATAGGTGCCGAACTCATCGTAGACTTCGCCTTCTAGGACCAGATATACTTCGCCTCCAGGATGCATGTGTGGTTGGAATGCCTCGACTTCAACATCAGGATCAGCATCGTACAGCACCAGAGAGGTGGATTCCTCGCGCGCGATGCGACCGAGGCGTACCCCCGTGCCGAAATCCTTCCAGCGGATATTCTCCTCCAGCCACTCTGAATCAAAGCCGATTGAGAGCCAGTCGGACAGGTCGTGACTGAAGTTCGCCATGGCACTCGCAGGGGTTGACGCTGAAAGAGCATTGTGAGGGGGTAGGAGCGTCACACTCAAGGGGTACGGCGTTGAAACATACACGATGCAAGCCATCTACGTACCATCCATCCCCCCGGCATCGGCCTTCGAGGCGTACCTGCTTCTGCTGATCATTCCGTTCATCTTTCGGTTGGTCATGGTCATCCCGCCGTTGTTTGATATCATCTCCAAGTTCGGCGGTGATGCGAAGTGGTTTTGGACCCGCATCCGTCAAATTCGCATCAAGGGCCTGACAATGCTCATATTCAACGAAATTATCGCTCTTTTACTCCCCGTATTGCTTGCAATTTTTGCCCGAGCGTTATTCGATCCCGTCGGCTGGCCAGACTGGGAAGCCACGCCCTCCACGGGCCTAATCGTACTGTTTGCTTTCGCGGGGCTCTGGCTGTGGGCCGACCTACTTCGCGTCGCGCGCACGCGTCGCCTGCTGCGCGCAGTCAGCAAGCAGAATCGCTTCATCGCCAAAGCAGCGGTGCAGGTTGCGGCAGGCGCAAGAGGGGTTCTGGATTACCTCAAATTGCTTTCTCCACTCGATATGCACAGCGATATCCAAGCCGTTGATGACATCATGGAAGGACGTGTCGACCCTCATGAGGAAATCCCTGTCGAAGCCCCAATCAAGAGATTTGGAAGGATGATGAAAGATCGTGCTATCATGGCTGCAGAGACCGTCACTGAGGTCATTCGAGGCAAGGCCGAGGAGACCAGTGAGAGGATTGATGCTCGCATCGAAGGCGAGGTCCAGAGTCACGCAGGAACTTCCCTGTTCCTTCTCATGCGCGACATCGTGATGAGCCTCGCACCGATTGCTGTACTGATTTTCCTTGAACAATTGATGTAAGCATATTTCCACAAAAGTTGGCATTATGACAACTATTATAGCATAACGCTTTATCACAGGGTATATGGCGAACCCTCAGCAGATTGCAAAACTCGTTAAACTTCGAGCGTTGGGATGGTCTCAGAAAGAGATCGCAGATCAGATTGGTTTGTCTCGTCAAGCAGTCGCATACCAATTGCAGAAATTGAAAAATGCATCTTTGAAGACAAATGTCGATGATGTATTCACGGCGGCCTTGTTGGGCGGTCTAGTCGCAGCTGCTGGTGGTATTGGGTTGGCGATGATTCTTGATGCGCTGAAGAAAGGATAGTGAAGAGAAATGGATTGGTGGTACATTCTTTGGGGAATTTCCCTCGGTTGGTCCATTCCGTGGCTCATCATGCGCTTTACAG
>JAPYUB010000016.1 GCA_029942125.1 Candidatus Thalassarchaeaceae archaeon
CGTTATCATCGGCATCAACTAAGATTACCTGCTCGGTCATCATCCTGACTTGATCATCGTCATATCCCCCATCAATAAGAGCGATATTCAAATCAGTTTGCGTTCGTTCCACAACCATTCCAAGTGAACGCGTCACATGAAGCCGTCGGTTCACATTTTTCTATGCCGTAACAACCCTCGTACCAACCGTATGTCCCTGCTCAACAATTTCGATTATTCTCGATGTATGCTCACCATCCATCAACCAGACATGTTCAACGTACTGAGATATGACGTCGGCTCGATTTACCTTAAGGAAAATTCCACCAGTAACATCTACATCCTCAGAATGATGACCAGAAAATGGCATATTTTTATTCCATAATGGAATGAGTTCACCAGATGAATCAGCACTTGTCATCAGTCCTGGGGTGCCCCCCATAGCAAAAATTGCATGAGATACATCTGGTAATTCAGTACTCAACCTAAGCATCAAATCATCACCAGATAAAATGCCGAAATCTAATGGTTCATCACAATCAACAACGTCTCCAAATGTGATGTGAATACCTGGTAATAAAAATCGCTCAATATTTCCTTGAAAATCAGGTCCAGTGTTGATGACAAAATCACGAGGTCGATGGCTCATTACTGACAATGGATGTAATGATTTAATCACAAGATTGTGAAGTTGGTCCATATCACTGCGAACCAAATTGATGCCTTCTGTCTGATCTAAACCATTGATATTTCCTTCATCTAATCTATATTCACGTGCACGAATATGGCCAAATGACCCCGCTCCATGTACGATTACAATATCATGGCCCATTTCAGATAGTCTTTTTACACAATCAGCAAGATGTTGAATTCGTTCATTTTCAGCACTACAGAGTGATGATTTGTCTGAAATAAGCCCCCCTCCCCACTTCATGACGATGCGGCCCATGCATGGTCTAGGGGGTTTACATTCAAAGCGATAGCGTCGCTTCATTCATCTAGGAGTCCTATGTTCACGGGTTTATGGGCAAGCCAACATTGGAAGAGTTCCGACGGTGGCTACAAACCGAAATTAAAGAGATCGAAACAATCGAAGAGGGTGTAGACAAGGCAAAACGTTTGCTACAATTAGAAATGGCGCTCCAAGAAGCTATGGCTTTTGATGCGGCATGGGAATTGCGGACAGAATCGTCAATTGTCCCCGTTATCAGAGAAAAGTCTGTCCGTCTAGTATCATCTGCTCCAGAATCTGATGCCAAATCCCCCTCAACAGGAATATGTACATCGTGTGAGGAAGAAATCGAAGATGACCTTCCATTCTGTCCGCTTTGTGGAGAGAACCGCTAATCACTCTTCTTCAGCGGCTGCGGCTTCTTCTTCTTCCCATCCAGCGATACTAACCAATATTTCTGGGTGTTCGGCCTCTACAACAGCACAATATCGTCCTTCCACCTCTTCAGTTAGGTATACAGTTGTACCAGCGTGGTAAATTGAATCACCATTAGCCTCCATTTGAATACAATCGACTTCAATGATGATTGGTCGATGATGGTGTACATGTCCGGCGTTGGCTGCCGCAGTAACTGTTTTCGAAAGATGAACGTGTTTCCGATCACCAGGCTTGATACCGTGCTCAAGCAGATGTTCTTCCTCATCTGGTGAACAAGGATAATACAACAGATTGGGTGTATCGTCTGTAGGCAAATCAAGTTCAATTTCAACAGTATGTGCATATGTTGCACGAACCATGTCCCCTCGTACATCGTATCGCCCCTTCGTGCATGTTTCACTCACTGCCCTGATGTGGTGGGGGCGCAACCAGTGCATACGACGATCACGTTTGGTTAGAGCTTCAACCATTTCGCGAATATCGACCCAACCATTCAAATCCATCTCAAGGTCGAATTTTTCGGGAAAATGTCGTAATATACCTGCCATTCTCCTTCCTAGGATATCACGTTCACGATCACTCATGATGAATTTTCCTTCATCATTACAGGCTGGACAATTCTGTCCATCAAAGAATCCATGGGACTTGCAATCTCTAATCATCGAGCCGGCGACTCGACTCACCTTCATAATGGGTTCTGTGCCCTAAGGGCACATTCTCTCTCAATGATTATGGACAACTGTCAATTGGGCAGGTCATGCGCGCCGTACTAGTGGGGTATTGCCGAACAGCATTTCATCGAGCCCACCGGGGGGCTCTCAAGGACACTCGTCCAGAAGATATGGCCGCATCAGTCATCAAAGGCGTCTTGGATCGTACATCCACATCCGGTGACCACATCGAGGATTTACTATTGGGCTGTGCGTATCCTGAAGGTGAACAGGGCCTAAACCTTGGTCGTATAGCGACATATATGGCTGGATTACCAAACACTGTGCCCGGAATGACAACCAATCGTTTGTGTGGATCATCAATGCAAGTCATTCACACAGCCGCAGGAAACATTGCCCTAGGTTCTGGTGATGCATTCATTTGTGCAGGCGTTGAATCAATGTCAAGAGTAATGCGTGGAGGTTTTAATCGAACCCCACACTCACATCTAGAATCAACCTATCCAGAAGCGTATATCAGCATGGGTATGACTGCAGAAAATTTGGCAAATAGTCATCAGATTAGTCGCATTGACCAGGAGCAATTCGCTGCAATGAGTCATGCAAAGGCCATTAGCGCACAAAATGATGGTCATCTAAAAGATGAAATTGTAAGTGTTTCAAACATTGATGTTGATGGTTGCATGAGGGAACCAAATCTGGAAAAGATGGCACAACTCAGTCCTGCATTCAATGAAACGGGTTCCGTTACTGCTGCCACCAGTTCACCCCTAACTGATGGTGCATCAGCAATTATGGTATGTTCCGAATCATTTGCCCTGGAAAATAATATGACACCACTGGCATCGATTGTATCAACAGCTGTGGCAGGTGTAGCGCCCGAAATCATGGGGTATGGACCTGTGCCAGCAACAATGAAGGCCTTGAATCGAGCAGACATCTCCATAGATGATCTTGAAATCATTGAATTGAATGAGGCGTTTAGTTCACAATCCTTGGCGTGTATGAAAGATTTAGGATTGAATATGGATGATTCGCGAATAAATGTAGATGGTGGTGCAATTGCGATTGGTCACCCCCTCGGTGCTAGCGGGTGTAGAATCACAGGCAAAGCAGCTAGCCTTCTACAGCGTACAGGTGGACAATTTGCATTGGCCACAATGTGCATCGGCGGTGGCATGGGCATCGCTACAGTGCTTGAGAGATGGAATTGAACTCACAATAGGCTTGATATGTTGTCAGACAATGGCACACCATGGGCTTTGGTATTCGAGAGGGGCGCCGACAAGCAAAGGAGAACCTTTCGGGAACTGATGAGGGTGATTGTGCCCGATGTGGAGGAAACGCTGGACCTTCGTCCCTACCAGAATATTTACAGTGTTCAAAATGTGGATATGAATGGAAGGATCCTAGTGCCTCATCATCATCCTCAGGCCCACGAGATTCAATTTCAAGAGACACTGATAAATTAAATGAATTCAAAAACGAAATGTCATCTGGACAAGGATTGGCACGTGTTCTTGGTGTCGATGATGGATTAGATTCAGAGCAAAAAGCCTCACTTGGTCGATTGCAGGATAAATGGATATCTGGAATGCATGGTCAGTACAATGCTGCTGAGGAAGAAAGGAAACCACTCATGATAGCATTCGATGAAAATGACAATTTATTGGAAACACAAGTTGGTGCAATTCACCTATCGGACAATGTATTCGATGGAGGGGAGGAAATCCGAATTGAATACCCCGCACTTGGGACTGAATTTTACATCATCAATGATGATGATGCTCTGGGGTGGAAACGTGGTCGATCATTGGAAGAAACAGCCAGAAATATTGCATCAATTATCAATAGGATCAGCAATCTTGTACATGCATCAGCTGAAGGTACCAGTGTAAATATAGAATTACGTGATATCAACCATGATCCCGAGAGTTTGGTCATATACGTTGATGATCCGGGTGGACGAAACATGACAGTTGAACGATTGGGTGTCATCTTAGACCCCGACGATGTTCAGGTGTACGAAGACTACCACAAGATCGTACAAATTACATTAGCGGATGGAATTATCACACCCAGTGAAGATCAATTGCTATGGGCGATGCGTCAAAATCTAGGAATTTCCGATGAAGATCACGTAAGGATTGTAATTGATCTGTTTGGAGAATCAGCAGTCAAAGAATGTCCAGGGTGTGGAGTAAATTCCCCCCTGTATATTGAGCACAGCGCATGGTGGTGTGAAGGTTGCCAGCAATGGGTATGAACAATCAATTTCACATCCATAATCGTACAGTAAGTTGGGCATGGTTGAAATACCGGATAGGCTGGGTACATACTAGAGGTTGATTATATGGGAGATGAGACTCTATACATTGGCGTAGACTTGGGCACCTTTCGTTCGGTTATGGTATCTAGCGATGGTCATGATGAAAAAGTATTGACAGTCATAGGTACGCCGAAAGATCAAATCGCTAAGGGATTCCTGAAGAGAGATGTTCTTTTTGGTGAAGAAGCACTCAAAAATCGTCTCGCTCTAAATCTGTTTAGGCCACTTGAACATGGTGTCATTAAAGATACAGCTGAGGACAAGAAATTCATTGCACACTTTATCACCAACATCATTGGTTTGGGTGATCCAGAGGATTATGATCGAGTTGTGGCGGTGATTGGCGCTCCTGCAGAAGCTAGTCACGTTGACAAAACGGCCATTTTTGACGCTGCTGCTGGCAGTGTAAACGCATGCATGATTATTTCTGAACCATTCGCTGTTGCCTATGCACTGGACAAAATTGAACATAGCTTGGTTGTCGACATCGGAGCGGGTACAACTGACCTTTGTCGCGTCTATGGAACTGTCCCAACCCCCTTAGATCAAATGCACATTAATTCTGCTGGAGACAAAATCGATGGTGCAATCATTGCAGAGATTCAGAAAAAGTATGCAGGTGCCCAGATTACCAAAGACATGGCACGTCGATGGAAGGAAGACTATTCATTCGTGGGCAATTCAGAACCCGACGAACCCATAATTGTTGATTTCTCAATCAATGGAAAAGCCATGTCGTTGGATATCACTGATTGTATACGTGACGCATGTGAAATCATCGTAGACCCCATTGTCTCAAGCGTTAAGGAACTGATTGCTGGATCAAATCCCGAATATCAAGATGCATTCAGACGCAACATCATCCTCGCAGGCGGGGGTTCTGGAATCCATGGATTGGGTGATATGATTGAACATAGACTTGCTGATTTGGGCGATGTGGAAGTATTGACTGTGGAAGATCCACTTGAATTGGGTGCTATGGGTGGTTTGAGATTGGCCATGGAAGTTCCCGAAGATATGTGGAAGAATCTAACACTGGCACATCGCTGAGTCACTCTTCCTCTGAATACATTGATACACTATCTGCTGAAACCAGTCGTAAGTTGCATTTTGGACATCTTTCATCAGCTGAAATATTCAGAGGTTGGACGGCTAACAAACTTTGACAATGTGGGCATGATGCGAGAACCTCGTCTGGATCCAATGCGATTTGTTGACTTAGAGCTGGCGATTCACCATCATACCACGCTCTGAACATGGGGTGTCGTAACAATCTCAATCGTTGCATCATCGACCAACAAAGGTACAACAGCAACAAACCCTGGATATACCCCCATTTATCAGTAGTACCTTGGGTTGCAGCAATGAATTCTATAATCATCAGTAGAAAGCATAACCCAATTGCAATCACCCAAATTGATATGACCCAAGGTAATGCCCACGATTCACGATGAAAATATCCTCTTACAACAATTACACAAAATGGTAATGGCAACAAGATTACTACGAAGAATGTGGTTCCGCTAATCGAACCTAATGTAGCGAATAGAAGGAATACTATCAGGGTCAAAGTGAAGATAAGCATTGTCCCAGATTGACGATGAGCATTGGCCAGTTGATCGGAGTGTAACTCATCAGTCATGTCACGCTCACGAGGTGGTCAGAAATCGTTCTTTCCGTCTCGACCGCTCAGAGGATGGATTCATGAAGGCCTGACTAGACCCTCAATTATGACGCGGGATGCTGATGTAGACCTTCACAGCAACGCTCTGGAAGGTAAAAACGTCGCATTGGGTGTTACTGGGGGGATTGCAGCCACCGAATCAGTTCGAATTTGCCGTGAATTAAGGCGCCATGGTGCGTCAGTGACTGTCATTATGACTACAGCGGCGACCAATTTGATTACTCCATTGGCTGTCGAATGGGCATCACTGAGTAAAGTAATATGTGAATGGGGGGCCGAAATGTCTCAATTGGAGGAATTCGATGCTGTTCTTGTTACCCCTGCATCTAGAAATTTTTTATCTAGATACGTCAATGGGATGATGGATAACCCATTGCTGATGACATGTTCAGCAGCTCGAGCACGCGGTACTCCAATTGTAATGGTACCGTCAATGCACAAGGATTTGTTTGATGACCCTGTTACACAGGATTTGCTTGATTCGGTCAACTACGCATCAATAATTCTCGGTCCATTCGAAGAAGGGAGATACAAGCAGCCACATCCTGTTCAAATCATCGCAGAATTGTGTCATCTCGTTCATGCCCCAAATGCTTCAATGCATTTCGCAATAACTTTGGGTGCAAATCGCGCACCAATAGATTCAGTACGTGCGATTCAAAATGCATCTAGTGGTCACACTGGGTGGTGTATAGCAGAATATTTACATCGATTTGGACACAATGTCACAGTTATTGCTGGAAAAACCAGTGCCGCCCCGTCATTCACTCTGCCCAATGTCATTCGAGCAGGGAGTCCTGATGAAATGCTAGAAAAATGCATGATTGTTGCTGAATCTAAGCCCGATGGGTGGATTCATGCAGCTGCAGTTCTTGATTATTATACAGCTCCGCTCGATGGTAAGAAAGCAAGTGGTGATGATGAGTGGATTCTAGAATTACAACCAGGGCCAAAACACATACGTGAATTGTCAAAATATATCGGCGATGCTCGTCGGATAGGTTTCAAACTTGAAACCAATGTGACTGTAGATCAACTGCGTAAACGAGCCGTTGACCAAATAGACATGTATGGTGTTGATGCAACGGTAGCTAACATCATGGAACAAATGCACGACCCAAAAACACCCCGGGGATATTTTGTCACTGAGAATGATATGACCGAATTACACGACATCAATGACATGTGCGAATCGATCCTCAATGTACTAACATCATAATTCAACTATGATATAGCGTCACATTCAAGCAGATGATGATGTCGAACCCTGATTATGGCAGACCATGGGAAGGCGAAGCGGGGAATACCGCCAAAGTCTGACTTCAACGCTTGGTATCCGGCCATTGTCGAGATTGCTGAACTCGTTGACAAGCGATATCCAATCAAGGGAATGGATGTATGGAGGCCATACGGGTGGAAAGCAATGCGATGTATCGACTCATTGACTCATTCTGAAATGGAGAGAACTGGACATGAAGAAGTCAGGTTTCCATTACTGATTCCTGAAGACCTTCTTGAAAAAGAGAATCGTTTGGTTTCGTTACTCAAGCGAGCACGTGATGAAGGCGTAGACCCCAGTGAACTACGCGAACAGCAGGAGGAGGCCGGTTTCAAAAAAGAGGTATATTGGGTCCGTCAAGCGGGTGAAACTGACCTCGATGTCCCCATGTTCTTGCGCCCAACCAGTGAAACTGCTATGTACACATTATTTCCACTCTGGATTCGTAGTCACGTAGATCTACCACTGAAAACATACCAGATTGTCAATACGTTCAGATATGAAACAAAACAAACTCGCTCGTTCATCCGTGTAAGAGAAATACACTTTTTTGAAGCCCATACAGCACATGTCGACGAAGAATGTGCAACACAACAAATTCACGAAGATCTTGAAATCGTGTCCCGTTTAATGTCCAATATGTCGTTGCCAGTGATTGTCTCAAAGAGACCTGTTTGGGATACATTCCCTGGTGCTTGGTACACGATAGCAATTGATGTAATCATGCCAAATGGAAGGACCCTCCAAGTAGCATCCTGTCATCATTACAAAGATCAATGGGCCAAGGCGTTCGATATTAAATATCAGAATGAGGCTGGTGAAACCCAGTATTGTCATCAAACCACCTATGGGATGTCTGAACGATTGCTTGGCGCAGTTGTGGGTATACATGGGGATGACAACGGATTGATTTTCCCGCCTCCCATCGCACCCATCCAAGTCGTCATCATCCCGGTTGCTCAACACAAAAGTCCATCAGTATCCATAGCTGTTGAATCAGCAGCAGAATCATTGAGAAATGTAGGATATCGGATCAAAATTGATGACCGAGATTTACGTCCAGGGCAGAAGTATTGGGATTGGGAAATAAAAGGTGTACCCCTTAGACTGGAAATTGGCCCCCGTGATGTTGAAAATGGAAATGCTCTTGCAGCACGTCGAACAGGAGGGAAGGATCCAATACCTCTGGATAATCTCGTTGATGGTGTTCGTAATCAACTGGATATCATACATTCCGAATTGACCAAACGAAGTAATAATCATGCCAATACATGTGTTAATCGATTGGAATCATTGGATCAAGAAATTATTGATGGTCAAATCTACGAAGTGGCATTTGATGGATCGGATTCTGATGCAGAAGTTCTGGAAAAATCTACTGGTCTAACCATTCTCGGTGATACTATGACAGAGTATAGCGAACCACAACCCTGTATTGTATCGGGAAAGATGACTACACGTTGTCAGCATCTTGCTCGAATGTATTAATTTCGAGCACGTAGGCCGCAAACGATGTACCATACGCAAATCAATGCTAGAATCACGTCTGGAATTCCAATGGTTCCCGTGGGACTCCATGCGATGTGTTCATCCATACGATGGAATTCAGCCCAATTGAGTTTCATACTTGTTGAACATGTACTGTGTGCCTCAGCAGCACATCCCGAGATAATATTTCCAAATCCATATAGTAGATTGATCATAACGGCAATTAATCCTGATAATCCACTAATCAATGATAATTTGTGTTTCATTGACCTGCCACCCGAATGGGGGCCATCATCGATATCGAAGGATGGATTCGGCGGCATATCTTCTGGCATCGGCAACAATGCCCCATCAGCAGGTATTACATCAATGAGTAAATCATCGCCGTCAATCTCGGAAAATTGTTCGACCAGTGCACGCTTTGTTTCACCGCGAGTGATTCCAACACGATCGAGGAAATCAGTTCCATAAATTCTCTCAGCAAGACTGGCTAATACAGGATCACCAGCGATTTCTTCGGGGGAAAGATTCCCGTCAAGGAGCTCTTTTAGACGGTTGTCGTCTTCAGCCATAGTATCCCTCTGATGAGTGCGCGTATCATCTCTTCTTCATCAAGGCTGTGGAGTGTTGTCGCGACTTGGCGTGATTACTTGCGTTCGATTGCTCTACGGGCTGCGGTGACGATATCTACAGCCTTCATTCCTAGCAATTGAAGCAATTCATCGCTCCCTCCCGATTCACCGAATCGATCTTGAACACCAATTCGCTCAATTGGTACGGGATTCATTGATACAACACATTCTGCAACTGCTCCACCTAAACCTCCGATTATTGAATGATCTTCTGCTGTGACTATTGCCCCACATTCAATTGCCATTTTGTTGATTAGGTTGTTGTCAAGCGGTTTGATGGTATGCATATCGACTACTGTGGCTTCGATTCCTTCTTTTGACAATATTTGTGCTGCATCGATGGCTTCATTCAACATCACTCCACATGCAATGATGGCGATATCGCTACCAGTTCTATGCACATGACCCTTGCCAATTTCCAATTGTTTTGCACTTTCTTCTGAATATGTTCGTCGTACCTTATTTCTGGCCGTTCTCATGTATGAAGGGTATTTATGATGCCTGAGTGATAGTGTTAATGCTTTCGTGGATATATCATCACTTGGGTGTATCACCGTCATGTTGGGTAATGTACGATAGATAGCTAGATCCTCAATGGATTGTGCACTTGATCCATCCGTCCCGGTGTGTATGCCACCATGACTCCCACAAATGTGGACCACTATGTTTGGTCTCGCAATACCATTTCTCACCTGTTCAAAGCCACGCTCCGTAAATATTGCGAATGTGGATGCAAATGGAACATATCCAGATGTCGCCATTCCTGCAGCCACGAGCATCATATTCTGTTCAGCAATACCTAAACTGAATGTATGAGATGGTTTTTCATTCCGAAATAGGCACGATTTGGTTGATTTTCCTAAATCAGCCTCCAATACAACCACATTGTCATCGCCGATCATTTCTAGCAAGGCTGCCCCATACCCGTCACGACTAGCGCCACCAGTACTTGCGGCACTCACGACAATTCCTCCATTGCTAATTCAAATTCCTCATCAGAAGGAGCCGCGCCATGGAATTTCGGATTATTCTCCATGAATGATACTCCTTTACCCTTGATTGTATGCATTACAATACATGCGGGCGAATCCTTTACTTGATTAGCCCAATCAATGGCATCAACGATTTCTTGCATATCATGACCATTAATCTCCATCACAGCCCATCCGAATGAAGCAAATTTTTCAGATACGTCGAAAATTCTCATTTGAACATCACAAAAATCATCATTTTGTATACGATTTCGATCGACGATTACTTTTAAATTACCAATTTCATGGTGTACTGCTGCCATGACAGCCTCCCATACCTGCCCTTCCTGCAATTCACCATCTCCAAGCATGACCCATGCGGTTCTATTGCTATCATCAAGGGTTGCTGCAATAGCGCAACCTATTCCAAATGAGAGACCCATTCCTAAACTACCAGCACTGAAATCCACTCCTGGGCACCATTTCATATCCACATGTCCTTGACATGTCCCACCTAGTGTTCTATATGAGCCCAAATCTTCTTCTGAAATGAAACCACGTTCATGCAGAATCGAATATACACCAGGACTTGCATGACCCTTGCTCATTATGAATCGATCTCGATCATCCCATTTGGGATTATTAGGATCAACACGTAATTGGTGACCATAGAGAGCTGTGAGCATATCTATTGCACTGAGACTTCCACCCGGATGTCCAGCGCCGACACCATGAACCATGCGGACGATATTGCGTCTACAACGCTTCGCCATCTCTTCTAAATCATCAATGGCCAAACCCATTCCCCGGTCTACCATGTCATCCCTGAAATGGTCCTTCAATTGGGGGGTCTTTGAGCGTTGCCGCAGCCGAATGCGTGACTCATGACCGCATAGATGGCGGTTTCAAGGCCTCAATAAATCTTCGAACACCATCAATTGCTATGGCAATCCAATCGATCAATAGGTTTCCTCGACCATTTTGTGTCCTCGGCATACCTCTTGTTGCCAGATATGTGAATACCATAAAGAACCAAATGAAAAACAACAAAGAAAGCCATGTTGGTAGAGTGCCAATAACACGTTCATCACAGATTGAATGCCCAGTACCAGAATCGATATGAGATTCACTACAAAACCAATCAGCAGGTGCACGAATCGGTTTGATGAGATTTGCTAGAACAATGAACATCGCTACAGCTACACCCATTAACGCCTCTCCTGCAATCATTCCAGCGGATAACAAGAGGCCGCGTTTAGAGACCTCTGCGCCCGCCTCTACAGCTTCATCTGTTGGTTCACCACTGAGTGTCCCATCCACTCGGAGATGTACTGTACGCAATACAAAATGATTCAGAATTCCACCTATGAAAATGGTTGCTGATAGATAGAATGGTAGATACATTCCGATAGCAACTGACATGACCGGAAGTCCTTTCCATATTATGAGAATCGCAATTAATACCCCCAATCCTAACATTGGATAATTGACAGTACCTCCAAAAATCCCTTCTATTAGAGTGCCTATAATTTCAGCCTGCGGTGCATCAAGAGCTGCACTACAATTGGGCGAACCATCTGGGTAGAATTTGACTGGATTCTCCATACAGTATGTTTTGGTAATCCGATAGGCATCGTTGAGGACGACAAGCGTTAGTGGAGCCATGACTGCTCCGGTGATTACTCCAACGATCTCTGCGATTTGTTGTTTCCATGGTGTGGCTCCAACAAGGTGTCCGGTTTTGAGATCCTGCATCACATCGCCAGCAATTGCTGCATTTACTGCTACGACACTCGCAATAATCAATGTAGCATACATTAATTCATTTTGTTCCATTCCAAGCAGAACATCCCCGACAATCCATACAAGCAATGCAGTCCCCATCAAGGTCGCAATGGTCATCCCTGAAACCGGTGAATTACTTGATCCTACAACCCCCGCAATATATCCAGCAACAGCTGAAAAGAAGAACGCTGTAACTGCAAGAAAAATTGATCCAACTGCGCCCAATATGATTGACTCAAATAAACTGGCCCCTTTGAGGTTCAATCGCCATGTATAGAATAGAAATGTGAGGATAACTATAGCGATTAATACGGGCATCATTTTCTTCATTGGCAAATCCTGTTCAGTTCGTGGAATTTCTTCGTTTTCGTCTGTTAAATCAGATCCAAATACACGTTTTACTCCAGTCATGATGGTATGTTTCATTGACCATAGGGTCCACAAACCACCAACAACCATACATCCAACTCCGACAAATTTGACATGTGTACTCCATAGAGCGTGTGCACTGTGTGCAACATCCATCCCACCGCTAGGCCAACCATGTACCAATCCATATATTGGGGTGATCAATAGAACACCAATGAGTGCTCCAGTGAAGATGTATGATGCAATACGCAATCCAACAATGTATCCTACTGATAGCAATGCAAGAGATAAATCAGATGCACCGTAGATTCGTGCACCAAGTACATCAATGCCAGCCATTACTTTACCTTCGGCTATCTCAAAACCCTTGACAAACCAACCATATAATGCACCCAAACCAAGTGCGTAAAGAATCACAATAAGTGAAGAACCACCTTTTTCACCAGCAACTAGTACTTCCTCGCAGGCAATTCCCTCTGGATATAGAAGAGCTTCTTCGACAATGAATACTCGCCTCAAAGCGATGGTAAATATTGTGCCTAGAACACCACCCAATATAGCTACACAGAAGACTGTGACAAAATCCATATCGTCAGCAAATCCCATTACAAGTAATGCAGGCATTGTGAAAATTATTCCAGCAGCCAGTGATTCACCGGCGGATGTCATAGTCTGTACAGCATTATTCTCAAGAATGGTAACATCCTTGAATTTCAACAATCGTAATACCAACATGGACATCACAGCAGCAGGAATTGATGCGGAAACTGTCATTCCCATGTACAATCCTAGGTATGTATTGGCAGCAGTCATTAACGCCCCCAATACAAGTCCTAGGACGATTGCGCGAACTGTGAGTTCGGCGATATTCTCATCAGGGGACACGTATGGTGTATACGCAGCCGTCATGGGGCGACCACATCGATACGGGCTGTCAAATAACCGGTCACCCATACAGAAAATGTTCAGGTCCCTACAGGGACCTTGAACATGAGTATCATAAGCAACCTTGCGCCACCACATATTGTTGATATGCCAGCGGATGCTCTAGAGGTCGAACATCCCCAGGGGGACTGGCACGCTCTTTCGATTGAGGACGTTCTTACCAAATTAGAATCACATGAAGCGGGATTATCTACTGATGAGGTGATGACCCGTCGTGAATTGTACGGTGAAAACAAACTCGATGAGATATCACCAATTCCATCATGGGTGCGCCTACTTGAGCAATTTCAGGATCCGATGGTTTACCTCTTGATGCTGGCTGCAATCATAGCAACAATATTCGAACCTAATGACATTGGTACACCAATTTTCATTGTAATCGCACTGACACTGAATGCATTCTTTGGATTTCTGCAAGAATCTCGGGCTGAAGAGGCCATGGAATCACTGAAAAAATTGCTTGTCAGCCATTGCGTTGCACTTAGAGATGGGACTGAGCACAAGGTCAGCACTGAAGAATTGGTTCCTGGAGACATCATCTGGATGGAGGATGGATTGAACGTTCCAGCTGATGTGCGAATCATTGAAATTTACCAATTATTGGTCGATGAATCTAGTCTAACTGGGGAATCGAATGTTATTCACAAACAATTGGAACCCGTTGATTCGGATTCGATCCTACAGGAACAGTCAAACATGGCATTTATGGGAACAGTAACCTCAAGTGGCCGAGCAAAAGCAATAGTTGCTCGTGTGGGAATGAATACTATTCTTGGCGGGATTGCATCAGGAATTAGTGATGTAACTACACCAAAAACGCCCCTTGAAATCAAGTTAGAATCTCTTGGTAGATTTCTCGGAGGTATTGCACTTGCGTGTGCTGCATTGTTATTGTCCCTTCATGTGGTCATGGCATGGGGCTCAGGATCATCAGAAAGTATGTATGATGTCATAGCCGAGCAATTTCTCGTTTCCGTTGTAATTTTCGTTGCAATAGTTCCCGAAGGGTTACCCATAATTCTAGTTATTTCATTGGCGATTGGGATGAGAAATATGGCGCGGCAGAAGGCAATTGTTCGTCGAATGAAGGCAGTTGAAACATTGGGGTCTACGACAATCATATGTTCTGACAAAACAGGTACACTCACTAGAAATGAAATGACTGTTCGAGCATTTTTAGTTAATGGTGAAAGTTACAGTGTATCGGGAGAAGGGTTCGACCCAATGATTGGTAAATTACATCGTAGTGGCAAACCAATTCCTGAATCTGAACTGGCTGAGTTGCATACAGACATTGCATTCAGACAGTCTATTGCAACATGTTTACTATGTCAAAATTCCAATGTCAACAATCTTGATGGTGAATGGAAATCTGTGGGTGATCCGACCGATTCAGCCTGTGCGGTATTTGGATGGAAGTTGAAAGAATCAGTAGACACCTATCGACGCCGTCATCCACGATTCAGAGAATTCACATTTGATAGGACCCGCAAGCGAATGACAACCATACATGAATTCGATGGAAAAAAATGGGCATTTTCTAAAGGTGCATTGGGTCCATTCATGGGGGTTGCGACGCATATTTACGAAGATGGAGAAATTATACCATTGATAGGCCGACACAAAGACCGTATCTCAGAAATAAATCTTGAATATGCATCCCGTTCATACCGTGTTCTTGCCTTGTGTGCGCGTAGAGTAACAGATGATGTTGATATTGATTCTGTAGATTCAGTAGAATCCGAAATGATATTCTTGGGATTGGTCGGAATCATGGATCCGCCTCGCCCAGAGGTACTAGATGCAATTTCGAAGTGTCAGGCAGCCGGTATTCGTGTCACAATGATTACTGGTGACCAACGTATGACAGCAATGGCTGTCGGAAAAGAAATCGGTATTGTAATGGATGATTCAGACCACATGAGTGGTAAAGAACTCCGGGAATGTACCGACGAGGAGTTGGATGAACGTCTCAATACTGTTACTGTGTTCAGCCGAGTATCCCCTGATCAAAAATTACGAATTGTTGAACGGTTGCAGGCTCAAGGTCATGTTGTTGCGATGACAGGGGATGGGGATAATGACGCACCAGCATTATCTCAAGCAAATATTGGTGTGGCCATGGGTAACACGGGAACGGACGTTGCTCGAGATGCATCTGACATGGTTCTACAGGACGATAATTTCTCCAACATCGTTTCTGCAGTTGAAGAAGGGAGGAAATTATACCTCAATATTAGGAATTTCGTTCGATACCAAATATCTACGAATGTGGCTGCAGTATTGTTGGTGGTCATTTCCACATTCCTGTTTGGCTGGCGTCTCCCCCTAACAGTTACTCAATTGCTTGTTATCAATATTCTAATGGATGGTCCGCCCGCTGTAGCGTTGGGTATCGAAAAACGTCATGCTGATGTCATGAATGAACCACCCCGTTCACTTGATGAATCTCTTCCAAATAGTTCCGATCGTAGTTTGATATTTATGCTTGGTATGGTCATGTTTTTGGGAACAGCTGCGATTTTTTGGTTTTCCGGAGGTGGAATAGTTACCAGTGATGAACCATGCACAGAATTCGATGGTAGTATTGAGGGTGATTACCTTGATGAAAATGGATATTGTATTGAAGAGGAATGGCGATCTGATGCCGAGGATCGTTTCAAGAAGGCCCAAACTAGTGCATTTGCAGTATTCATTCTCTTCCAATTATTCAACGTAATCAATTGTAGAAGCACCGACGTTAGTATTTTCCAGTTAGGTTTATTCAACAATAAGGCCATTACAATATCATTCGCAATTAGTGCATCATTATTGCTGTTCATGGTCCAAGGATCGATGTTGTCAATTCCATTGTTAAATATACATATTGGGGATTTACTATCCGTTGTTCCTCTCGAACCAATCGATTGGGCCATTGTATTTGTTACGGCATCGAGTGTATTCTTTGTGGATGAATTGAGAAAATTGATTCAGAGGTCACAACAATTTCGTAGATTGCCTTAGGTTGGAATGAAATGAACTGGATTTCCGATATCGAATCATGCGGTGTCCATGATGATTGGATTCATCGGTTGGATGTACTACTCACTTCATCTCAATCAATATCATCTTCTCTTGATGACATCGTAGATTCGCTACGCAATGGCGAACACCTCACATTTGACCAGGGTCTGAGATTGTGGAATCATACCAATTTGAGTGAGGTTGCCCATCTTGCAAATATGTGTAAGGTTGCAAGATACGGGAATCATGTATTTTTCAATTCAAACCTTCACGTTAATCAGACGAATATCTGTACATTGGCTTGTAAATTCTGTGCATTTAGAAGGGGGCCTAAGGCAAAGGATGCATATGCATTGGATGCAGATGAATTCGTACACAGAATTATTCCATTTGAACATATTATCGATGAATTGCATACAGTTGGGGGGCTACATCCAGATTGGGATGTGACATACTATGAACATCTATTCAGTTCACTCAAGCTGCGGTTCCCACACATCCACATCAAGTCACTATCTGCTGTAGAGATCAAACATATTGCTGAGGTCAGCGGGATCAGTCCTCGAGCGCTCCTATCTAGACTTATGAGAGCTGGATTAGATTCATTGCCAGGTGGTGGTGCAGAGATTTTAGATGATGATGTACGTAACGTAATCTGTTATGGAAAAGAGGGTAGCGATGAGTACATCTCAATCCATCGTGATGCCCATTCTATTGGGATGCCAACCAATTGCACAATGCTTTTCGGAACTATTGAAACACCAACACAACGAATATCTCACCTGTGTAGATTACGAGAATTACAAAATGAAACCCAGGGATTCCAATGCTTCGTTCCATATCCCTATTTACCAGACAACTCTAGATTACCTGAGGCTCAATTGGCTAGCGCGAATGAGGTGTTGAGAGTGATATCTGTATCTAGGCTCATGCTAGACAATATCCCGCACATCAAGGCTTATCGGATGAACATAGGCGATTGGTTGTCCGAGATAGCCTTACACCACGGGGCAGATGATTTCGACGGAACTGTTGGACACGAGGAAATAATGCATGAAGCGGGTTCAAATGCAATATTAGGATACTCAAAATCTGAACTAATCAAATTCATTCATGATTCGAATGGAATTCCCGTCCAGAGGAATTCAATATACACGAAATTCAATCGATTTGATGATGATGACCATTATGAATCTACAATTGTATTGCCGTTGTTGTCTGAGGCAGGTGATTGAATGAATCGATGGCATAGAATACTGGGTAGAGTTGCTTTCGTTAATTGTGATCCGTTGTATCACGATTTACCACAGACATGGGATGTACTGTCAGCCCCACCATCCTGGCTAACTGGACACATATTGCGAAAGGATTGCCTTATTGCACCTATTCCAACTGCAGATTTTGCCACTCATGCAAATGAACTCCAACTGTTACCTGATATTTGCATTGCTTCAAATGGTGCTGTTGGTTCTGTACTATTATTCGGAAACCGTGACCCCTCACAGATGAGAGATATTGCGCTTCCTACCGATTCATCAACATCACGTAAATTGTGCATGTGGATACTCAATGAAATGGGATTGAATCCACGTCCAGTTGATATGGGACCTGATTTATCACAGATGCTGAATCGATGCGATGGTGCGTTGCTAATTGGGGATCGAGCCTTGGATGAGGCAGCAAGACATCCAGAGTTGATACGCATGGATCTAGGTCAATGCTGGAGGGATATCACTGGTCACCCCATGGTCTTCGCTGTGTATGCCGCCCGTCGTGATGCTCCAACACAAATACTCATGGAGGCACATCAATTACTGATATCTCAATTGGAGGCCTTTGAAAATTCAGATGAGGTGAGGGCGGCGGTCATTCATTCAACATCTGTTCGCAGTGGATTCAATGAAGAACGTATTACCCAATATTTTGAAGAAGTTGTAAATAGATTAGATGATGATGGAATGAATGGATTAAATCATTTCCTCGAACATGTGTGTGGGTTGGATTCATTCCAAACAGTACAACTCTAATCCATTTGTTTCTTTCTTCTAACGGGTCGTTTTCGATTAGATTTATCCGATTGAACTGATGTGATGTTTGCAATAGCATCTGAAATCTCTGAGTCTTCAGTTGTATCAAGTTCCTCTGATATATCTTTTGAACTCAGTAAATGTGTAAACTCTACTGTGTCTTCATTTTCTTGTTCATGTAATGATGATTTAGTCGTGGGCTTAACTTTTCGCATTTTTGGCTTCGGACCATCTCGTTTTTGACGTGCAAGATCTCGCTGTACAGCACTAGGTGGTTGTGGTGACCCACGAATATCTCGAGTAACAGCAGAAGGTGGTTTGGGTTGACTCATTTGAGGATCTTCATCTTCCATTATTTCATCCCATGCTGCTGCTTCATCAACGATTTGTTCCCATTCATCTTCATTGGCGTCAATATAATCTTCATTATAATCCAAATCAATTACATTTCTTCGCCTAACGATGATGAGTCCAATGAGTATTACAGATACTACGGAAACTACTACCCACGCATACCAATATGTAGTGAGGATGTTGACGGCTGATGAGATCGAACCACCATCAATTACTGTAGGAGATTGTACCGTAAGGAACAAATCTGGATCTCTTCTATTCCAAACTTCATATTGTGATGAGGAACCACTGACATCCTCGATATGCACATGAATAGGAAATGAATGTACATTTTGAGCAATTGATGAACTTGGTGTCTGAATTCCAGAGATGATGCTGACATTATATGGAGTATGTACTGGGGTTATTATTCGCCCCGTGATCTGCCAACTAATCGTGATCCTAGTCCCAACATCATTGTCATTCGTACCATACAAACCTGAATCAATCCTGCACTGTACTGTGGCTGAATTAAACGCATAGTCATCAATCGTGAGATGTGTGTTCCATCGTGTCATTATTTCATCACGATTGTATTCACTACAAATTGCATATTCAAATTGATTGAACTCATCTGTATCGACACGATGATTGGAACTGATGGAGCTGGTGGCCAATTGACGGATGTGTGAACTATGTATTCCATCAAGATGAATTGTTTCAATTACAATTATTTCATCTCCATTAATTGATATGTCAAATTGCCGAATTGTATCCTGGTTGGGTTGCAAGTTACAATTGTTTCCAGCGATACATATGTTATCGAATTGATCTATTATTCCATCCCCATCATCATCGGTATCGACATTGTCCGGAATATTGTCTTGGTCCGTATCAATTCCTATTGGAATTTCTGATTCATTTGGTACTGAATTTGAATAGAATACTATGAGGTTAGAAGATGTCGCAACCGCTATCGATTCATCAGATGGATGGATACTAAACATCGGAGCATTGTGTGCAATATACATGGTTCGTGACAAAGAAAATGGTGTAGAATTAATATTGATAAAATCGATACGTCTAGATTGTTCACCTTCAATGATTGGCACCAAGATGGCCACTTGTGAATCGTCTTGTGAAAAGGAAATTTGTGACGCATTAATACTGATGTCGAATTGCCCATAATATGATTGAGTAGAATCGTGATTACGCAGATATAGTGACCCACCAGAAATCCATGACATAATTGAACCATCAAGTGAAAATTTACAGTCCGAAATGGGGTTATTTGTTTCCCACCTAGTTACCTCTGATTGCGATTCCCGATTCCACATTATGATTAGTCCATCCGATGCACCACTCAGTAAATGGACTCCATCCATTGAATGATCTAGGCATGTGATGTGACCAGTATGTGATGCGGGATACTGTCGGTCAACCTCTAGATTTGATCCAGTCCCAGAATTAATTTTCCACTCTACGAATCGACCATCTTCGATTGCGGTAGCAAATGTATTGTCATCCGGCGAAATGCTGATACTATCTACGTTAATTCCATCTTCAGTATGTTTTGCTCTAACATATTCCCCGTCAATAAACTCGTAAACTACAGTCGCAGGAGTGTTTGGAAGATTACTCACCATGCCAATTATTAGGTATTGACCGTATGATGAAAATTCAATTGCTTCAACAAAAAAATCAACATAAAATGATTGAATATTCTCATGGGTGTATGCATCTGAAATCATGATTGTTGATTCGTGTCCACTGGCTACGATATCGCCATTGGGGCCGTAGGCCACCGCGGTTCCGTAACCATTTTCCGATTGAGCCGCTCCAGCCCATGCCATACCACTGGTTGCAACAGCTATGGGACTCACAGATAATAGTAAAAATACCACAATAACAGGGTGCCAGATGCAGCGTCGAATGTATTCAAGTGGACGATACACGTAGGTGTAGGGGTATTCTATTCAAAGCAATTGCGGCCATTATGCGTCAATATATTCAAATTCATTGCTTTGAACCCATTCCAGAGGTCTAATGAGGGCCAATCTAATCTAATGGGCTTGAGTACGGACGGTAATCTGATCATTACTCATTTGCATCGCCCGGAGCCCCAATGAAATCTAGGCAGTCGGAGTCGAATTTTGCATCTATCATTCCAATATCCTGCCCGTCAGCTAGGAATTTTCTGATACTAGCCCTCCCATCGGAGCCATAATCTATTGTTCTGTCATTTACATACATCTTAACGAACTTTTCATTCGTGTCCTCGTCAATGCCTCGGCCCCACTGTAGGGCAAATTTCAACGCAGCTTCTGGTTGGCGAATACTGTATTCAATCGACATCCTGACCCATTCGGAAATTTTTGCACATACGTCATCCCCCAGATCCCTACGAACTACATTTCCACCCAATGGTAATGGCCACCCATCATTATTCTCATTCCACCACACACCAAGGTCCAATATCAAATTCAATCCATGGTCCTTCCAAGTCAATTGTCCTTCATGAATAATGACTCCTGCATCAAATTCACCTGCATCAATTCGAGGTATTATTTCGTCAAATGGTACAACTTCGACATCAACATCACCACATGCTAGTAATAGAGCCAGATAGGCGCTGGTTTTGAGTCCAGGTATAGCAATTGTTCCACTGCATGCCTGCTCAAGTGATATTTGTTTCTTTGATACTAACATAGGGCCATACCCTTCACCCATAGAGGCTCCACAATTCATCAATGCATATTGATCCGATATCTCCGGATATGCATGAATACTAACAGCACTAACCTCGTATTCTCCTTTGAGGGCCTTTTGATTGAGGGTCTCAATGTCAAGCAGGATATGTTCAAATCGGTATCCAGGTGTTTCCAATACTCCGGTTGTTAGTGCATGGAACATGAATGCATCATCGGGGTCAGGGGAATGCCCAACACGTATGGTACGTACATTGTCATTGTTCACCATGTAACGGCGTAATGGGTTGACCATTTGACAGGTTCGGCGCAGACGACTCAATTACCCAACAGCGTCCTTAATAGCCGACAGGTTGTGGCAAAAGTGAGTAACATGGTCGACAAGTCGAGACTGGCTATTTCAAAGGGCCAATTGGGGCCAATTTGCGATTCATGTGGCACACTGATGACATTTGGAGAATCATGTACAATTGATGGTGAATACGTATGTTGGGATTGTTACGTGAAACTCACAGGTGCTGATGCATCTACTGACTCTAATCCAAACCCTGGATTGCGAATGTCATAGGGGCTGTATTCAATAGCCCCCCCCATTTATCGCTATAGCGGTGATTGAATGTCTGTCGGTTGGGCTCGATACGCATTCAAGTTTGGAGAATACTACAGGTCTTGCAATGCTGCCGAAATGTGGATGCCCCCCAGACTGCGTTCACGGGAATGGATGTTCCTAGGATTTGATAAGGCTCCACCACGGCGACATATTGGATTTCAAAAACCGATCGACGTCGTTAATCATGTAGGAAATAATTCACCCCACAGTTGCTTCTATTCGACTGCATACTATCGTGACCCTAATCAGTGGTCGATGAAGGATAAACAACTGCAAGGTGCTGATCTCATATTCGACCTAGACGGGGACCACCTACCCGGTGTAACTGATGGTGATTTCCCAACAATGATACATGTAATTCAAGAACAGGCACATCAATTGTGGAACGACTTCCTTGAACCTGAATTTGGATTCGACTCTAAATATCTTCAAGTCACGTTTTCTGGCCATCGAGGATTCCACTTACATTACCGCGCACCAGACATCTGGGGCCTAGATTCTCAGGCCCGAAGAGAATTGGTTTCACACATTAAGGGTGAAGGTGTAGACATACAGGTACTGCTTAATGGCCCAGATTCTGCATGGAAACGACGAATCACATCTGGGGTAGATTCTGTATTGAACAAACTCGATTTAGCGTCTATGGAT
>JAPYUB010000017.1:0-7723 GCA_029942125.1 Candidatus Thalassarchaeaceae archaeon
TAAGTTTCAACACCGGAGCGTAAAGCTTCAGGGAAGTGATCGAATCCGTGGGGAACGACCATGAATTCCTGAACATCGACATTCGATTCTGCGTGAGCACCGCCATTGAGGATGTTCATCATTGGAACGGGGAGGCTGCCGCCAGAAAGTCCACCAATATAACGCCACAATGGCATCTGGTGAGCGTTTGAACCAGCATGAAGGCATGCGAGGCTAGCGCCGAGTGTGGCGTTGGCACCAATGTTGGCTTTGTTGCCTGTCTCGTCCAGTTCAAGCATGACTTCATCAATCATTTTCTGATCATCCACAGGGAGTCCGACCAGTGCATCTTGAATTCGTTCGATGACATTGGTGATTGCGGCGTCAACACCCTTGCCCATCCATCGATTCATGTCACCATCGCGAAGCTCAACTGCTTCGTGACTGCCCGTACTCGCTCCACTCGGAACAGCTGCACGCCCCGCAAGGGTGCCGCCGACATAGCAATCCACCTCAACGGTGGGGTTGCCACGACTGTCCAGAATCATCCGCGCGGCCAAGCCGCTGATGTAGTGTGACATTGGGCTCCTCTGATTGGACCGGAGTGGCGGCAGATTGTCAATGTGACGCTGCTTATTCATTGAGCCATTTTAGCCAACGGGACACGCTGGATTGAACATCCGGTACCTCACGTTCGGAACGGCACTTGATTTCCCAACCCAACTGCTCTTCGCTAGGAGAGATACTGAACAGTTCGGCACGCATGACCAAGCCATCTTCATTTTCTCCATTGTGTCTGAAATCATCGACGAAGCAATGTATCAAATGGCGTGGGTAGTGAGCGATATGTCCTTTGTTAGGAACACAAAGAATTACGCTTTTGTTGAGAAAAACAAGCGATGACCCAGAATCAGAATTGACCTCGTGACCTTTGATCTTACAACCATCTATTGCAGCTGCGACTTCGACGTTGTACCACTCGTTAAATTTATGTTCCAAAGAAAGTGTAGAGACCGAATCAAGAAACGCTTGAAGTTTCTCGTTAGAGAAGCTTGACTCAGTCGTCACAGGCCCATCGAAACGCCGACTACCTATGAAGGGCTCGATTTACGACACTTCTATTTTCTTTCTATTTTACGGCACATTTACTTCCGTTTTATGGTAAAATTACGTTATTTTTGTTCGTATTTCGGCCATAGTAGGGTTCATAACAGGGAATTGGGACGGCGCCGCATGGCGAACGTAGATGAGACAGACCGAGCAATTCTGACAGCACTTCGAGAGAACAGTCGGCAGCCCTATGTCGACCTTGCAAAGACGGTGGGCGTCTCTGAGAGAACAATCCGAACACGCGTCCGGAGACTCGAGGAAGATAGCATCATTCGCGGCTATACGATTCGTGAAACAGGCATTGGCCTAACGGCATTAATTCGAATGAAAGTCGGCCCAGGTGTGGAAATTGGTTCCCTTGCAGGAGAGTTCGCAAATTGGACTGGGATTGAATCTGTATACGAGATCAGTGGGGAAGCGGATTTGGTCGCTGTCGTTCATGTTGACGACACCGTGAGTCTGCGTGAGTTGCTGGACCGAATGTGGTTGGCTGCTCCGGCAGAGATTGCCAGTACCACCACTGAGCTTGTCCTTGAACAATATTGATGTGGCTCACATCTTCCATTTTACGGAACATCCGATGCTATCTGTGCGGGCCGCAGGTGGGTCTTCATGGACCAATAACGCGTTGATGGCATCCGATAATTCACTGGTCGTGGCTAGATTCGGATCCTGAGGTGAGTCGTCAAGTCGGCCCCGATAGATGATGGTGCTATTTCCATCAAGGAGATAGAATTCCGGTGTGCGTTCTGCTCCCCAAGCATTGGCCACCTCTTGAGATGCGTCGTGTAGATATGGATAGGTCATCACGATGCCGCGCTTGAGCATGTGTTCCCAGTTGTCTGAAGGATAGTTGTCAGAATCGTTGGAATTGATTCCCACGAACCCCATTCCTTCCTCGCGCGCGCGAGAAGCAATAGATTCAATTCTGGATTCGTTGCCGATGACGTAAGGGCAATGGTTGCAAGTGAATACCACAACACAGCCGATATCTGTCACCAAATCAGACAAACTGCAGCGCTCAGGACCATCTGAATTCGCATTGGGTAAATCAAACGCCAAACCTGTATCTCCAGGCTCAAGTCCTCGGCTCATGGGCGATGAGGGTTGGCTGCTCGTTTGAACTTCACGTTCAGAGCGTACCGAATCCAAATTCAAAATCGGGGGTGTCTTCGTCGGGTACGCCTTCCCCATCACCACCACCGCCGTAATCAGCCAAGGGAACCTCGTCGACTTCTTCTTCGGGGGCCTCCGTTGTGCCCGCTGTAGTCAATACCTCGGCCTTCCTCTGCTTAGATTGTCCATCGATAGCATCCTGAATTCGTCGTCGGGCCACCCGATTCTCGGGCTCAACATTGAGCACGTTTCTCCATGCGCCTTCTGCTGCATCCCAATCCTCATTTTCATGATGAATAGCAGCGATCCTCAGCAGCGCATTCATGTGATGACGATTGAGAGTTGCAGCCTTCTCAAAGTCCGAGAGCGCACCATCAAATTGCCCAAAGGCGATGTAGAGGAGGCCTCGTTGATACCAACCATCAGCGGAATCTCCATCGAGACGAATGGCTTCATTCAACGGCTGTTCTGCTTCTGTGAGACGTTCCTGTGCGACGAGTGCGGCGCCAAGTTGAATCAATGCGTGCGGGTTCTTGCCTCGTCGAGAGAGAACATCGCGGAAGTTCGATTCCGCCTCTTCCCATTCTCCCAATGATAACATAATCTCTCCACGACGAAGACGCGCGAGATCAAGTTCAGGATGCGCCTCTAGGAGGAATTGGACATCATCTAAGGCAGCATGATGATCTTGATCAATCATCAGGGTTGTGCATCGATTCAATCGTGCCCGTACATGATTTGGATCTTCCAACAATACACTGTCAAAGAGGCGCTTGGCCTCAATCAAATCACCACGTCTTGCTGCGACGACACCTTTGACGTAATCGATGACTAGTGAGTCACGCTCCAATACATGCGCTTCTGCAATCAAACGTGAAGCCGCCTCTACATCATTGCCATCTAGAGCGAGAAGGGCTTCTTCGGCTGCGATGAGTGGCTCATCGGGTAGAAGTCTTCGCGCACGCGCTAGAGAAATCTGAGCTTCTGAATAATCTTTGAGCATCCTCTGAATACGGGCTTTTCCGAGCCAACCAACACCGCTTTCACGGTCAACTTCCAAAGCGGTCTCAAAGGCTAAATCTGCTTCTGATAGTAATTCTCGATCACGTTCACCCGTACCATCTCGATATCGGTCCGCTTCGGCAAGAATCAAACGACCCTTCTGTAGATGCAGCGCGGGCCCTTTCCAAGCACCAGCTGGAGCTTCGGCAAGAATCTCAAACGCAGCCTCAGGGTTTCCTGCCTGATGTTGAAGAAGGACGAGTTGCGCCCGAATTTCAGCATTTGCTGGTTCCTTTTCGAGGGCTTCGGACAAAGATACGTGTGCTTCTTCTGAACGACCTAACAGTTCGAGTAATTCAGCTTTGAGTAAATCTTCGGTCTCGCCAAGAGCAACTGCGTGTACAGCAGCCTTCAACGCCTCTTCTACTCGACCGGGTTCGTTTTTCAACAATCGAGCACGAATCGCCCACGCAGAGCCCGATTGGCGATCTAGTGCGATGGCTTCGTCTACTGCGGTGATTCCAAGGCCGCGCTCATTTCGTGTAAGATGGAGTTCGGCCTTACTCAACCAATCATCGTGATTAGGGTCGCTGGCGAGTGCTTCTTCGATAGAGGACAATGCAACATCTGTATCTCCTGCTCTAGCAGCCAAACTAGCCATCATCGATTTGTCTTCTGCGGTTTCAACCCCCAATGCTTCAAGGCGACGAAGATCTTTCTCTGCACCCGCATCACCAGATCTGGTCAATAGGCGGGCGTGTTCACGCAACAGAGTAGGGTCATCTGGAGTGATGTCCAGCAAACCTTCGATATGCTGTCGCAATTTCTCGTCCTCACCAGATTCACGAGTGAGGCGGCACAGGCTGCGAAGGGTTGCAGATTGACCCGGGGCAATTGATGAGGCAGCGGTGTAGCAAGCAGTGGCCCATTCACGATCGCCGGCGAGGAAGGAAATCTCGCCAAGGCGCCGAGCTTCTATTTCAGTCAATGTCAAATCATCGACAGTGAGCTCAAGTTGATCGAGTGTCTGTAAAACGCGTGTGACTAAAGTCAGTAGACCTGCGTCAGCTGGGATTGTAGCTTCCAAATCACCCTCGCCTTCGCGGGTGGCAAGCAAACCCTTGACTGCGGATAGAGTCGTAGATGCTGCTGCACGTGCTTCTTCAGACTCGCCAGCACCAGAGAGTGTGGATTGAAGACGATCAATGGTGCGATGAGCGTCGATGATACCAGCCAAACCTGGGTGGGCTCTTTGAAGAGACAATGCGCTATCTGCAAGCTCCTCTGTTCGGGCGTTCAAACTCTCGAGAATATGACTGGTTTCAGCGTGAGCAGTTTCCAAATCTTCACGCAATCTTCGAAGGCCTACTTCTGCTTGTACGAGCCACCAAATTACCGCACTTGTAGCAGCGGCGAAGAACAGCGTTAATCCAATTGTTACTGGGTCCATCGCACGTAGCGGACTTGCGCGCCTTTTGAGTGGTTCGCACCCCTAAAGGGGTGATACGATGTTTTCGCGAGGGGTTTTCAACCGCCGTTTTGCCGGAGGTTGAATAGCCGTAAGCCACCTCGGTACTATGAGGGGGGCCTTGTGGTAGAAGGTGGTGGGCGATTTATATCGCGCGTTACAGCGTTACGTGAACGTGGTTTCAATGTTGATCTCCCCACAGGAGATATGGCTAGCGAACAAATGTTGCGTCTAGAGGAACAAGCCGATTTCGCGGCAAAGGTTAGGACAAAGGTTCTCGATCTACCTGAACATCGTGAAACAGACCGGCGCAGATTCTTGTCACAACTTGCTGACCCAATGGAGGCAGCCGCTGTTGAGATAGAACTGAGTGGATTGTTGAGGCGGCATCGGCCTTGGGTCATCATTGCTGAGCGTTCTAGAGTGAAATGGTCTGATGAGGGGCGGTCGGTCGAATTAACACACATTTTGGAGCGGTTGGATTCAATTGATGATGGTATTGTATTGGGTTCACCCAGGATACTCTCAATGATTGAGGAAGTCAGTCCAACCCGAGATATTGAACCCATAGTTGCTGAAATTGAACGAAGACAAGAACGGCGATTCGAGGCGTTGCAAGGAATGATTGACATGCTCAGCCAACGAGGATGGGAAGTGAGTGGTATCCGAACGGGTACGATGCATGATCAATTTACAGAAGCGGAACGGATTCATTCATTGGATGGGTATTTGACTCAATGTCAACGCCAAATCGAGAGTGAAATTAGGCCATTTGGACATAACATCGCTGAGCTTCTCTGGGGTGCTGTTTTATTGGCCCAAAAAGAAGCTAGTGAAGAGGCGATGAATCAAGTAAAATCCGAAGTTCAGGGGGCTGCAGATGATCTTGCGCGCCGCCTTTCTCAAGTTGAGAAGCGCATCTCAACATGGCAATCCGATGGATTCGAAGTTCCTGCCAAACTACCTCTGCTCGCTGGTGAAATGATTTCATGGGAAGCAAAACTTCCCGATATTTCCGAACAAATCGAATCGACCCATGGAATCTGGACTCAAATGGAAACTCATCTTGAACAATGGCCCGAGTATCGAAAATTAGCTGAACGTACCCGTGGCCATCTGAATGCTTTACATGCACTCGATGTACTTCTACAAGGTTTGACAGCCAAAACGGAGGGGGCACATACGGCCTGTACATCACGATTGGAGACTTGGTCTACGTATGGAATCGATACCTCTCCTTGGTCTTCCCTAGTTGATAATGAACCCCGGGCGATTCTTGAGGAATTGGATGCGCATCAACCCTTCCTTGACATCGTTATCCCCCTGATTGAAGGTTTGTGGGCACTCGATTCTTCTGTCAGTGGTGCACCTGAAGTTGAAGTTTGGTTGCAACAATTGCGAAGCGCGTCGGCTGGTATGGAAGTTGTTGAAGTTGCGCGAGATTGGTTGGAATTAGCAACCAAACGCTCCACAAGACACCGCGAATATCTAGACCGTGCGAGATTGGACCTTGCAACACTATGGCCTGAAGAACTCGATTCTGAAACACTAAATTTATCATTGTATGAAGAAACTGTGTCCAGTTTGGAAAGTGGGAATGATCTACCATCATCACTCAATGTGCCCAAAAAGGTGGTTGAGGTGGATGAGCGGTTGGTGCACGTAATGAGGGGACTTCAAGCTGAACTCGATGAATGGAGACACCTTGGATGGTCTGTGGAAGGATTGCAGGAATTACTCACACAAGACCCAATCCGACTCGGATTGGATCTACCTGGAATTCGGCTGGCGATGGAATCACATGACGCTCGACTAGCACGATTAGAACCATTACCTTGGGCACTGGATATTGAATTGGCGGAGCGTGTTCTCTCAGATTTGATGCGGCCAGAAAGATTGGTGGCATTGGATGCTGAATATCAGGAATTACTGGTCACATTATCAAATGCTGAAGGGGAGGGGGATTCCCATTTTGAATTCAAACCGTTCAGAACGCAAATACCAATGACAGGAGACGGGAATAAACTACCAGTTCTAGACCCTGTCATCGAAGAAGTTGTTGAAGACGTTGTTGAAGAAATCGAAGAAGAGGTTGCCGATGAAGATGTTGAATCTGCCGTTGAAGTGGTTGTTGATAGCACTGAAAAGGTAGTCAAAGATGATATTGAGGAAGTCGTGATTGGGAATGAAATCCAACAAGGAATTAGAAATCTATTCGGCCTCAATGATGAGGAACCGTCTCTAGATGTACTCTTGACACCTCCTTTGGATGTGCGTGTGCAACGTCTAGCTCGAATCGCTGTCATACTCGAACGCGGGAATTCAGGCCCTCATCGTGCGTTGCAAGCCCGCCTTCCAGGTATTGTAAAAAAGTTAGAGCGTTGGACCGCTGAACGGCTGTCAAGAAGGCATACATCGAGTGGGCAAGGGCTATTGAAGGATGCCAAGGCACTCGGGGAGAGGTTGGCTGATATTCCTGGGCCTGGCGCTACAATGCCACTGGAACTGGATCAATTCAAACTTCCAGATACTCATGACTTAGAGGGATTAACGACGGCAATCAAACGCCTTGAGAAATCTGTCATGCTCCCAAGTGCAATGATCCAAATACCGGAACCAATTGAATCCTAATCCTCACCAAGATCAGTGAGAATATTCTCTTTTTCACCTTCAGAAAGTGAATCGTCGCGTGGAGCTGCTTGCATCGGAATCTCCGGGGCTGGGGTGATGACCTCGGTTGGCATGCCCATATCTGGTGTCATTGTGATTGGTGGCAATGGTGTCGTGGCGCCCGCTGGAGGTGGCATAGGTGCGGGGGGCGGCGCCGCTGGTGCTGGAGGTGGAGTTACTACAACCGGTGGTGGTGCCGCTGGCGCTGGTGGTGGGTTCATCACAGGAGGAACGGGTGCTAATGTTGGTGCCGGGGCCGCAGGAACTGGTACCACTGCAACCGATGGTGGGGCTGCAGCCGCCATGGCTGGAGCGGGGGTTGGTGGAATTACAGCCGCTTGTTGCGCTTGCATTTCGGCCTGTGCCTGTGCCTGTGCC
>JAPYUB010000017.1:7823-10617 GCA_029942125.1 Candidatus Thalassarchaeaceae archaeon
GCCTGTGCCTGTGCCTGTGCCATGGCTTGTGCTTGCATCTGCGCTTGCTGCTCGGCTTGAGCCTGTGCCATGGCTTGAGCCTGAAGTTGTTCTTCCTGTTGCGCCGCTGCAGCTTCTTCTGCGGCTCTGCGAGCCTCGGCCATCTCAGCTTCGATTGAATCTGCTACGGCATTGAGTGCGGTGGGATCAATCTCTTCACCACGGAGTGCATCTCGCATCACTGAATCAATGAGATCCATACTGGTATTGGTCAACACTCGGTTGGAACCCGCACGGTAAATGAGTGTGCGATGTTTTCCGGTATTGGTCTCAAACGTAATGAGTTCAGGATCTGCGAATTGCATCATTGAGAGAATCGTTCCCGTAGCAAAGAAGAGGATGAACCAATTCGAATAGAAAATGAGTGAGAGGTCGTCATAGGCCATGTAGGTCAGAACAAGGCCAGCGATGGCCATCACATTCCACAAATATCGAGTGTTGTCAAGCCAATCAAACCGTGCATGGGTGAATCCAAGCAGGGCGTCCAAGCGGGTCATGAAAAGATCCTCGCTGTGTGTGCCATCTTCACTCCGGGTTGCTCTCGTTAGACGGAACAGAGTCCCGTCTTCCACAATCGACAGGGTCTGGTTCCCGTTCGCAGTCTCTCGAAGAACGAATTCTCTGGCCTCCGAATCAGCAGCAAGAGTGCGTGCACCAAGACCTGGCATTCGACCGCCGCCCCCTGGGGACGTTGGACTGACGTCTCCTGTTGGAGAAGTCCCTCCTGTGAACATGGAATATCCACCTGCACCGACAGCGAGAACGATACTAACAATCGTCATCCATGCATTGGATCCCAAACTGGGGTCAGATCCTTCAGGGGGATCGGGCATCATCAGTTTCCAAGCAACGACGCCGATTAGAATGAATCCGGCCGCCCCAAAGGAGTAGTATTGTGAGAATGGTAGTGATGTGCCACGGGTTCCCAAGAATGTTGCAACGAGAGAAGCGATTAGGGCAAGAATCCCAATTGTGATGAGGAGCATTCCAGTGAATCCAGCGTTTGCCGTGTCACCAAGAGCGCCACACATCTCCTCTGTTTGGGAGGAATTGAATTCGAGATCGTTGGCGTTCGATGTGCAATTATCGTAGGCGTCCCCCAAATTATCGACGACCGTGGTGCAGAGGTCATCAAGACAACTTGTTGCGAAGAAATCATCGAGACCAACTTCTGAATCCACTGAAATGGTGATATCGCCGATAGTTGTGGATGTCTCTTCGACACTCCACGCATCGCCGAGTACACCAAGGGATGCGAGAATCAATGCAGCCAGCACTAGAGCAGGACTAATCCAAACCATATGGTCGTCGGCACTGGAGACTGCGGTAAATGGGGCCGCAGGCACCGCTACGGGTACCGGTTGAATCGCTGGTGCAGGGGCTGTCTGCTCGGGCTGCATACCACACCGGAATGTGGATGAGGTTATGATTCGCACCCCGTAGGGGTGAGCCTCATTCGAGGTCGCTCATTGCGTAAGTTTCGACGCTGTCGGAACTAGCCGTACCTGATGCGCTACCGAGTACACTTGGTATTGCACCCAATTCAGCGATCTCAATCATGCGGGCACTAATCTTGGAATTGACGATTAGACATTGTGCACCTTCGACATCTGCTGCAAAGTCTGCGAGTTTACTTGCACCAATTGGTTCGGATGGAGAACCATCCTCAAGAACCAAAATAGCTGTGTTCTTCTTCAAGTCACTCATGTGTGCTGACCATTCTCGAATGTTGTCAGGAACGTCCACAGAACCATTGCTAGCGGCAGATTTTCTAGGGGGAGCCCCCTTATCATCTGCTTTAAGTTGAGCCTTAATTCGGGACATGGCTTTGGTTGCCGTCTCTTTCTGGTTCAGACACTTGGTCACGACTTTGCCCTCAAGATGCTCGACTTCGCGAGATTCAGGGGCGAGGGCTACGTGTGTGAGGGACTTGCCCAATGCTCCGGACAATTCCATCAGCAGCAACTTTCCGCCACGATCACCGTCACAGAATGCTGTGACGTTGTTCTTTGTTTTCGCGAGTTCAACAAGTTCATCCTTGACGTTGGCACCCATGGTTGCAATTGCATTCTTGATACCGAACTTCAACAGATTCCGCACATCATTGCGACCCTCTACGATGATGAGAGCTTCGCTCTCCTTTGCATTGGGTCCGCAAGTCATGCCTGCAATGTCGGTTTCGGTGCCCAGCGTGAGAACGCTGCGAACCTCATCCAAGATGCTCTTGCTGTCGTTTGTTCCTTCGTTCACAATGCTCAGGAGCAAGTCCTTCGCACGGTCAATGACTGTGTCACGCTTGACGCTGTGAATATTTTCTATTCTGCCTACTTTGATTGTTGCCTTACATGGTCCAATTCGCTCAATGGTCTCAAGAGCGGCGCCGATAACGGCTGTTGATACCTGGTCGAGACTGCTGGGTAGCATAATCACGCCGGATACTTTGCCCTTATTCGAGTTGAGATCTACATCCACGTGGCCAATTCGGCCGGTTCGCTGCAACTTTCGCAGCTGGAGTTCCTCGCCGAGCAGACCTTCGGTTTGACCGAAGATTGCGCCGACAACGTCCTTTCTCTGGATGGTCCCTTCCGCCTTAATTGTAGCATGAATCATGTACTTGGCTTTCTGATCACTCATTATTTTCACTTCCTTTTTTTCTTTGTTTTCACAGGCTTTCCTGAACGCTCAACCACCCCTTTCGGGGGGTTTTCATTGCGCGTATTCACGGGAAAAGGCACGAGGCCTTGGGAACGTGACA
>JAPYUB010000017.1:10627-22599 GCA_029942125.1 Candidatus Thalassarchaeaceae archaeon
AACTTCCTGTAAATGAGCCGACCATCCCCTCCTTCATGAAGGCTACGGATGAAAAAATGGGCCAATTATTGGTTGAAAGTGAAGGCGAACCGCTATGAAGAGGAGAGGTGTCTCCCGATTCGTGCCCTCCGATGTTATTACCGACATCAGCACCTTTCAAGGTGTTGTTTCCATCGTTCTGAAAGACGGTGAAATCACCAGAGAAGAGAAGAGATTGGTCATTAAATTGGCCAGTTTACTAGGTTTAGAAGAAGATGCGCCCAAGCGTGTCTATGATGCCATTGTTGCTGGTGAAAAATTGAAAGGTGGAACTGAAATCAACAACGAAAGGCGGCTCAAAGTCTACTCCGGGATGTTCCAAACTGCATACCTCAACGCCAGTATCAGCGAGGATGAATATCTGGTCGTTGCATATCTTCGATATCTATTCGATATCTCTGATGATGAAAACGAGTTGGTCATGAATGGAATTCATGATGCTTTGGAAGAACATGTCGAAAAGAATGTGTTCCAGGTCGTCGAAAAAGGATTCGAACAAGCGAAAGATATTGTCGATGGTCTATTCAATCGAATTCGCTCAATTTTGCCCGAAGGGGGGCTGAAGGGTGACGAAGAGTGACCCATTGGATGATTGGTTATCCACTCAACCAGCGAAAGTGCATCTTCGTTCCAAACGTCTGATGAGTGTTGTTCGCGAAGCATACCCCATTGGAGTGCCTGCATTAATTATCAAATCACAGACGGATCGTCTAGGTCCATCGGGTGGTTATGCATTCCATCTTGGAACACCTGATGATTTTTTGAGAAGAATCTGCTCCTGGTTGCTTACCCATGGCCAACCTGATGTTTTGTCGCAAGTGATTCACGACTTATGGGCGCGCAATGGACGCGAAGATGTGGCACTGGCTGCACTGTTGCTGGCTAATCTACAAAATCAAGGGGATGTATGGATTCGTTTGGCTGATTTGATTGGAACGAGTTCGACCGCGGAAGCACTACTGCTTTCCATCGAAGAGTGTTGTCGGGCAAATCACAAATCTCCTTCTGAAGAATTGTTACTAGAATGGTGTTCGTACAATGCAGCTCAGGGACATCTTGCTTTGTTGACTCAACATGCATATTGGATTCGCTCAAATCGTCCTGATTTGCCGAACCGCCTTCGAGATGCATTTGAAACGCTGCCGTATCCTGACGGTGATTCTCTATTGGGCCGTGTTCGCGACCAGATGCTCAATTACTAAGCGAAGGCTGAAGGTTTGTCGCCATTGCGTGACCTGTATGGTCGAGCGGTTTCTCGAAGCGAATGACCCCGTTCTTGAGCAGGTCCTCAAATGGACCGTTGAGAGGGATGCTGCGGATATACGACAATTGTTAGAATGGTTGCCCAATGCCGCCAACCGTCGTGACCAACGAGCGCTACTGAACCGAGCGCAGGCCTTGATGGCTGAACTTGAGAGCGCGATGAACGAACTCAAGCAACTCGAATAGGTGGTAGCATGTACCCTGCTCTGATTCTCGCGGGAGGTGCCTCCAAGCGAATGGGGAAAAACAAGGCGACAATGATTGTCGAGGGCGACCCGATGATTGTTCGAGTCGCTCATGCACTGAGAGATGCAGGTTGTGGCTTAATTCTCGTTGCCGTGCGAGATGGCCACCAACGACAGGAAATCATGGGGGCGCTTAGGCATCTGACAGACGTGGAATACATCCTAGACAATGATCTTGAACGGAGTGCTAAGTCTGGGTTGAAATCTGCCTTACGAATGTGTGCAGCAAGAGGAATACAACGTATTCAACTGGCGCCGTGTGATATGCCGTGGATAGACTCTCAGGTGTTTGAGCGATTGCAGAGTGGTTCTCGTGCGGTCATCATGCCAAGAGGTGAACATTTGCAACCCCTTCTCTCACTGGTAGATGTCGGGGTGGCTCTTGCCGCATTGGATCGGGCATCCATGCGCGCTTCGCTGAAGAACACATTGCGAACTGTGCCCAATGAAATCATTACTTTCGTTGATAGCAATTGCTTTCGCAACGTCAATTCACCCAGTGATCTAAACTAATGAGTAATATGAAAATTATATCTCAAAGCTGACCATTGTTCCTTAGCCATTCCTCGCCGTACCAAGTCCATTGCTCCATCGTCCATCCCGGTGGAAGACCCTCGGCGGGGACCGGTGGGCCACTACTCGGCGGCGTATTGGGTTGCATCATAGCCAAGGCATCCGAGGCTGAAGGAAGGGGTTGGGCGGCCTCAATTGGAGCTGGTGTTGGCAAAACCTCTGTTGTGGCGAAAGATGGAGGAGGGGCTTGAATTCCAAGGGCAGGCGGCGCCATCATCTGGGGTGGCGGAAGTTGGCTCAGATCCAACATTCCTTGGGTGTGTGCAAATGGTAGATTCTCCTTGCGCCCACTTCTGTAATTCATGAATGCAAGTCCAACAGAGATTGAAATCAGTATGAATGCACCAAGGGCAATCCAAATCATCAGGGACCCCTTTTCCCAACGGGTCGCATCATTTGGATAAAAATCGGCAGTATCTGAGTAGCCATCGCTATCTGAATCCAAGCATCCGTTTGAGTCCATGGTCGATGTTCCGTTTACCAAGGGGCAATCATCAGAAATATCTGTTCCATTCTGGTTTGCCCAGCCATCACCATCGGTATCTGACCATGCGTTCATATTGTTAGGGAATGCATCGCCATTGTCAGACCAACCATCACCATCTGTATCCAAGCAACCGAGCCGGTCAAGTGTTGACGTGCCGAAAATATCTGGGCAGGCATCTGCTTGAGTTCCGTAGATGCTGTCGCCGTAACCATCGCCATCCATATCGGACCATTGTGTAATCTCTGTTGGGAATGCATCACCTTCATCTGACCAACCATCGCCATCGGTATCAAGACAACCATATCGATCAAACATCGAATTGCCAGCATTCGATGGGCAAGCATCTGGAGTCGTGGCATTTGTGACATACATCCCTAGGCCAATGGCAATATGGGCAGAATTCCATGTGGACTCCGCCCAATTGTCTCCATAGCCATCGGCATCAGTATCGTTCCACTGTGTTTCGTCGAAGGGGAAAATATCACCTTGATTGGAATAGGCATCCCCATCTGTATCTGGGCAACCTAGGAGGTCAGCTGTCGATGTGCCATACTGTCCAGGGCAGGCATCTCCATCCACTCCGGCGGAATTGTCACCCCATCCATCCTCATCGATATCGGCCCATTGTGTAGGTTCAATGGGATATTCGTCTTGTGTGTCGGCCCACCCATCACCATCAATGTCGGGGCATCCAACATGACTCCCTTCTGTCGAAGTGCCAAGGGTTGTAGGACACCAATCGATGGTGTCGCTGAAACCGTCATCGTCATCATCGTAATCCTCCATGCTATCGATGCAGCCGTCATGGTCTCCATCATTGAGGGTTGACGATGTCCAACCGGTTACACCCTTGGGGCAGCGGTCGAATCCAGGCCATCCAACAGTACAGCCATTTTCCGTTGCTGTGGTGTCGCAGATGGCATCATTATCATCATCGAGATCCTCTCCATCATCTTGACAGCCATCGCCATCGTGATCTGTAGCAGGGATGCTTTGCCAGTTGAGTAGCCCGTTTGAGCAGTCATCCAAATTGTCGTTAATCCCATCATTGTCATCGTCTGAATCTTCTGAACTATCACGACAACCGTCCCCGTCACGATCAGAGTTCATATTCGAGGTCCAACCCAAATCGCCTAACTGGCAAGAATCCGATGTATCGGGGACTGAGTCATTATCATCGTCCAAATCACAAAGATCTCCATCAGCATCTGAATCATGGTTGAATTGGCCTGGATTAGAAATGGCTGGACAATTGTCAATCTCATCATACACGCCGTCTCCATCCTCGTCGAAGTAAGGGTCGAGTCTGATGACCCGATGTGTCCCAGCATCGACGTACCAGAGTTTGTCGTTGGGTCCGACTTCAAGACCCATAATCGAATTGGCGTTTGTGTCGACTGTTTGCAAATGAGTGGCGCTTTTGCCATTGCTTGCAAGTTCGTAGGCGCTAATTTTCCCATTGCCATTCTGCGAGACAAATAACGTATCTCCGTGTAGGGCGATTCCTGATGGGGATGAAAGGCCTGTTGCAAGAACTCCCCATTCAACACCTGTAATCCGACTGTATTCCGCCAGTACCGGATCCATCTGTGTACTATCGCCCATGATGTTCGTGGTGGTGGTGGTTGTGTCGTCGGTGTTAACCCAGAGAACGCGACCAGCCCCTGTATCGGAGATGTATAGGATTCCATTCGCTTTGTCTAGAATCATGTGGCCGGGGATATTTGCACTTCGCGTAGGGGTGATTTCAGAGTAGCGTCGTACGACTCCGTCGTCGTGATCGTCTCCGCCGGTGTCGTGATCGCCGTGAAAGTTGTAATACACCAATTCTCCGTAATAGCCGTCGTTGTACCAGTAGGCGTTACCAGAATCGTGGGCGATTCCCATGCCGTTTGGGCTTTCGTGTAGCATGTCTAGGTGGCTCCCCAACCTCCCATTCCCATTATTCTGATTTTCTACAGCAAAGTGAGAGAGCGAAGATGGCCACATTGCTGGGCCCATGAAATTGTTCGGCGCCGCCTGACCGTTGTACGTGTTACGGGTTTCTTGTGCAGTGGCGAAAATGTAATCGAATTCTGAATGTTGTTGACCAAAGGCGATTGCGCCGACCTCTTCCATGAAGTGATACCCATAGGCATCTTGCCTATTCTGGCTTGATTGGCCCGATTGGCCCGTGTTGGATATGATAGTGATACTGTCTGTGGCTTGGTTGACGACCCAGAGTTCGTTTTGCCGGGATGAACTAGGGTGGAATTCAAGATCGCGAGGGACATTCAAATTGTCTGAGCTGGTGGCAATAACGGTCTCTGTGAAACCATCTCCAAACTGATCTGAGGCAGGATTATCCGAATTGGAATGGCTATTTCGTGTATCGGCCACGGCAGGCATCGACAAGGGAATAGTCGATGTGAGCATTAACACGGTGAGGATGATGCATACAATACGCATGATATTGACACAATGTTCTACATTATTACTGGTTCCTTCAGGCGTTTCCGGAGGCTTCGAATTCAAGAATTGAGGTTCGTAATGTGTCTGGCATCGGGGTACTCTTTCCTTCTCTGTAATCGAATACTACGCAAGATGCTGTGCCTGCGGCGACAGTTGCGCCATCCATGGCAGCACTGGTAATCCGATACCCCATCTCAAACGAAGCGTTTCCAATTAGAGTGATGGTATTGTAGATAGTGACTGTGTCAGGAAATCCTACAGGCTTGATGTAATCCACATTGATATTGGCTAGAATTGGACCGACGCCTTCAGATTCGTACAATTCAGAAAATCCGCAATCGATGAAATAGTTCATTCTGGCGGTTTCCATCCATCTGAGGAATACGGTGTTATTGACATGATTGAGGGCATCCATTTCACCCCATTGAACGGCGATTTCGACACTGATTGGCCAATGACCCAACTCACTCATCGATTAGGCCTCCCTGTTTCGATATCAAGCGAGTTCGTCTGCGGTTGGCAACTTGAACTCGAACATGCCGTTGTTTTGGTAAATCTCAGGCATGAAGCCGTTCTTTGAATACAGATAGAGGGCGGCCACGGCAACCTGCTCTGCTGCACTGGTCCAGCAAATCAGGATGGTCATTGCACCCGCACCAATGATGAGGCCAATGTACCACAGGTCTCCCATGGCGACCATCAGGCCAACTGAAAATACTATGATGACGAATCCAATCAAACCGGAAATCATTCCAATTCCTAAACCGGATACCACATTCTCCCCCCACCGCTTGAAGAACATATCTTTGCTTGATCGCATGGCGTCCCCAAGGCCTTGGCCTTCGATGACCAAATGAGGGATGATGAAGAACGACATCATCCACCAAACCGCGGCGCCAATCATATGCAAGATGGCGGCAAGAATTGCGAGGCCGGGGTTCTTCTGATTCTTCGCAGCTGTATTCAACATCTTCAGTAGAAGGCCGATGGTTCCAGCGATAATGCCCCAGATGATGATGATATGGATGCGCTTCATTGCAGCTGAAATCCCATCGGTGAATTTGGGGTCACCACCCGACAATCGAATGTGTGCATTGGCAATGATTGCACTGTTCCAAAATGTGACAATGATGCTGAGGGCCATGTATCCACAGAAAATGAAAGCCATGTAAGCCGGTGTCATCGCACCATTCTCATCATAGAGCCATGACATCTCTAGTAACTCTGGAATCGCCATACCGATGAAAGCGAGAATGCTGAATATGCCGCTCAAGGCGACATAAACCATCAATTCTGGATCGTGTTTAACCACAACCATGCTCAATTTACTCATTTTCCAGCCGCGACCAATCGTATCGAAGAAGCCCATGGCTGCACCAGATGAAAACTAGTCATAAGTGTGCTGATGACCCTAAGAGGCCTACAGAGAAGGCAACTATGAATTCTTGAATGTCTGATTTGTTCCCCATCGTTATACGGTGGGAGCATCTCGGCGACAATATGCCTGCAAAGGGTGAGGTGCGCAAACGTATCCTTGCAATGGTCTTGATTTGTGCCTTCATCACACCTACCGTTTTCCTATTCTCAAGTGTTTCTGCTGAAGGGGAAACAACTCTCTATGTGGATGTTTCAAACTGCCCAAACACTGGTGATGGGACCAACTCAAATCCCTATTGCTCAATCAATGACGCAGTCATAGCATCGGCATCAGGTGATACGATTGATGTAGCAAATGGAACGTATGTTCTAACTTCATCAATCGGAATTGATCACCCACTGACCATTAATGGGGCTCAGGAAGGAAATAGTGCACTACAGAGGGAAGCTGGGGATTCTTCTGAAAGTATCGTCGATTTACGAGGAGGTTATGGTGGATTCAACATTATGAGCAGTGATGTGAGTATTTCTGGATTTGATCTCCTTGGTGATGAAAATACAAGATGGGGGTTCTATATTGCCGGAGGGGCAAACAATCTCTCCACCATCGAAATTTCAGATAACCTGATTCATGGAATGGCGAAGAAGGTGGATGCGTTTCGGGCAACCTCGTGGGGCATTCTGACCGATGCAGTAGAGGGTGGTCAAATACTCCATACCATTGATGGCTTACACATTCATGGAAATCATATCTACAACATTGGTGGATTCAACGATTCGATTGGATTGGGCATTTCAATCCATGAAGTGGTCTCTTCAGAAGTTGATGGGGGGGCTCTCATCGAGAACAATCGATTCTCCAACATCCATGATGGAATATGGGCTGGTGCAACTGGTCTTGATATCCCAGGGATGGGTGTCTTCACTCATGAACAAACCACAATGTATCCTGGCGATTATCTAGGCGGGATTTCTCTACGGGACAATGAATATGCTAACGTCTCTATTGGTGCAACCCTACAAATCTCAACGGCGGGTGTTTTCGATGAGCAAAGCAGTAATTTCGAATCAGTGGATGTTTTCATGGTAAATGTTGGACATGCGGTCTCTGTTAATGAAACAAGTCTGGCGCCCTTTGCCAAAAGTACCGGAAAAAATATCTCACTTGGTGTTGGAGAATCTACTGCTTACTTCGCAAGCCCTTCATTCGCTGTACAACACACCTTGATTGGATCGGAATTGGATTCGCATAACATCATATTGTCTGATGGTGTATTTGATGAAACACTGATTATTGAGCCAACTTCAATACAAGGTAATATGCTGATTACTCGAATTCAAGACAGTAATCCCACATTCACCGGTGGTTTACTTCTACATAGCAATTACATGATGAATAACATCACAATCGAAGGGATCACCCTTCAGGGAGAAGGTGCTACAGATGTGGCCTTGAGTATCGAAGCACCTAGTGGAATCTCTGATTTAACAATTCGAGATATGACCTTAGATGGAAGTAATTCCAATGCAAACCAACGCTCCGGTATTACTGCCTCGGGTCTTGCAGGGATAATCACCATCGGCGGTAATGAGTTCAATGATCTAGATGGGGCCTATGCATTCGCCTCTACACCTAATGGACTGGATCCCGGGGCCGGCCAGATTTCGGTCTTGGAATTCACCGATAATATCATCGTTGATTCTGAGGGATTAGTAAATATTGCACCTGCTTCAGGGATAATTCCCCAAGTGGAAGTGTCCGGTAATACGTTCATCAATAGTGGTTTGAGCCCCACAGGTAACGATAATTCAATGATTACAATCAAAGATGTAAGTACATTATACGTCGGAGAAAACGTTCTACAAAATATCCATTCGACTCAAGGAATCTTTGTTGAAGATGTCCGCTATATCACGATGAATGGTAACAATTTATCAAATATTGATGTTGCGATTATCATTGCAGAAACTCTACCCAATACACTTCAACAAGTTACTTTTCAAGACAATTCGTTTACCCAAATTGACTCAATAGCAATCGATGTTCCTACAGTGACTGGGGCAATGATTCAAGTCAGTCAAAATTGGTTTGGAACCAACAATGAAAGCGAGATTTACAATCTCATTCAAGGTGATGCTGAAATTGGAGAACAATGGAATTCATGGCCTGGTGAAGATTCTGATAATGATGGTTGGTCGGATGAATTCGATCTTTGTCCGGGGCACAACGATGCAGTGGATGTTGATTTAGATGGTGTACCGGATGGGTGTGATAGCATCATTGACTTTGATAGCGATACACACGCAGATTGGCTTGACAATTGTCCTTCAATTTCGAATGCTGACCAAGCCAATCACGATGGTGATATGTACGGGGATGTCTGTGATGACAACGACGATAATGATCATCTTCTTGATGAATTAGATGGTTGTCCATTGGGTGACCTTGGTTGGGCTCCAACGAATTTAAATGATTACGATAACGATGGCTGTTACGATATGGGTGAAGATTCAGACGATGATGGCGATGGAGTCGAAGATGACAATGATTCGTGTCCAACTGGTATGCATTGGGGGTGGACCTCGAATGCAACCAATGATCTTGATGGGGATGGGTGCAAAGATTCACTCGAAGATGTAGACGATGATGCGGATGGAATTGAAGATACGATTGATGAGTGCCCATTGGGTGATTTCGGATGGTTCTCGGATGAGTTTACCGATTCAGATGGGGATGGGTGCCGCGACATTAGCGAAGACGAGGATGACGACGGTGACGGCTATGCAGATTCTGAAGACGGATGTCCTCTCGAAGCTGTAACCAATATATCTGATAATGATGGAGATGGGTGTATCGATACTGTCATGGAGCCATCCAAACCATTCATCGAGAGATTCCTCCAAGCCGATCCAATTGCAATGGGGATTGTACTCATTCCATTGCTAATGGTTTTCGTAATTGGTTTCATTGTTTATGTTGGACAGGGGCGAACAAACGCAGAACGGAAACTCCAGGATATGGTTAATAGTGCGGAAAATTCAATGCAACTGAAGAAAGTGTCTGGACAAGCAGCTAACTTGTTTATTGCGAAAGTAATCACATCACAACAACATGATGACATTCAGGATGAAATTCGTTCACGGCGTGAAGAGTTTGATGAGATTACAGGTAACAAGTCTGATGAGACTGTGAAAAAGTTGGCTCGTGTATTCTCTAAGGCCGTCGCTCTAAGCCTTACAACAAAGGAAGCAGTTGACCGAATGGAGCGGCACATTGAGACCGGGCGATTTAGTCCAGATCATTATCTAGAGATGTGGTCAAAACGCATTGATGATGCTGATATAGTTGCAGTAGTAAATGAAGAAGTGAAGAAATCTGATTCGGTTCCTCGGCCTACTTCCAAGCCATCCATGACGTCCCTCAACCGTCTGAAGAAGGCTGAACTGGTCGCCCTCGCAAAGGAGCGAGGGGTGTCCCATAGTGGGACAAAGGCTCAGATCATCGATGCTATCCGCGAAGAAGAAGAGTGATTCACCCTATACATTCAATTGAATAGGTCGTCGTCATCCTCTAGATTGGATTCTTGCTTGGAATCTCTGGCCTTCCTGTAGGTTTCCCATTCTTCATCCGAAATTACACCATCACCATCCGAATCAATAATGTCGAACAACACGTCACTGATTGTATCATCGCTCCAAATAGAGTCCTGTTGATTTTTGCGACGGAAGAAGATCAATGTGATTAGTACGAGAACTAACAGAATAAAGCCAGTTAATCCAAATGCTACGACGGATACTTGTTGTGAATCGCCGCCTGTTTTAACTTCACAACCACGATTATCGATAACCTTGGCATCAAACGGTGTCTGTGGGCACTCATCATTTTCATTGAGGATACCATCACCATCATCATCTTCAGCAACTGGATCATACACATCTGGATCTTCTGCACAACCGTTGGTTGTAATTGGCTGGCCTGCAGGCGTTGTTGGACATGAATCCAAATCGTTGGTAATCCCGTCACCGTCTGAATCCAATTGATACGCTGCACAGCCATTCAAATTAACCGGTTGGTCACCTGTTGTATCTGGGCATGCATCAATAATATCCACAATTGAATCAAGGTCAGCATCTGAAAGTCCTGCTTGACAACCTAATGAGTCAACTTCCACACTTGTTGGTGTGTTTAGACACTGATCAACAGAATCAATGACTCCGTCATTATCTGAGTCGCGCTGCGTTGAACCACACCCTTCTGAATCTATTGTGGGGATATCATATCCTGGTGTTTCTGGGCACTGATCCATATCATCGGTAATACCATCATTATCGGTATCTTTCTGTGTCAATCCACACCCTCCATAATCCACAACATCTCCCAGAGGAGTCTGTGGGCAATTATCGAAGATGTCGGCTATACCGTCTTCGTCGAAATCATCTGTGACAAGATCGCCGGGTGCACAACCAACCGCGTTTGTCTGGTTCCACAATTCAGGTGGTGTTGTGTCACAAACGTCGACTTCGTCATTGATTTCATCGCCATCACTATCCTTCTCTGCGGCGGAACAGCCATCCACATCTACGGTTGCACCCAATGGTGACTCTGGACATACGTCTTCATGGTCGTAAACACCATCACCATCTGAATCAACTTGTGATGCACCGCAACCAAATCCGTCTACGGATTCGCCCACAGGGGTGTCTTGACATGCGTCGACGTTGTCTTTGTAGCCATCACCATCAGAATCTCTCTCCGATGGACCACAGCCATCAGGATTGACGTAGAATCGCTCAGCGAATGGTGTGGTCAAGCACGAATCTATATTTTCCAAAATAGTATCTCGATCTGTATCATCAATACAGCCATCTGGTCCTGGAACATTGGTGTCCTCGCCAGTGTACAAGTCGTACTCTTCAGCAGCGTGCTGATTTGGACAGTCATCATCTGGGTCGAAAAATGGATCATCGTCGCTATTGTCAATACAACCATCCGATATTGGAATTGTTGAGCCGTTTCCAGTATAGTCATCATAGCCTAGAGCGCTTTCAAGCGGACAAAGATCATTCCAAACTGGAACTTGATCGTTGTCATCATCAGACTCCAGTACCTCGACAATCACCCATCCATCCGATGAGGTTGATGTGCCACCAATATCATCGGTCGCCGAGAAGAATATCACTTGAAGGCCGACCGGTAATTGATCTGTTATAATCGAAGGCGAGTTGGCGAACATATCTGAATATGTCAAACCGTTTATGTGCTCACTGTACCACGTATAGTCAACAATTGTTCTATCACTGATTACATCGATACTGAGGTTGACCGGACGACCCTTGTATATCTCAGCAGGAGATACCGAGAGGTCTAGGTAATCACTCTCAATGTTGATAAGTCCAACTTCTGGTCTATCCCAAATTGAGTAATTGAACGTATCAGAATCACAACCTCTACCGTTGCAAGCATAGATGTTCAACTCAACTGGAGTTGTGTCTTCAACGATTGGTGTTCCCGAGATGACACCGTTTGAATTGTTGAA
>JAPYUB010000018.1 GCA_029942125.1 Candidatus Thalassarchaeaceae archaeon
GGTTTCACGGGTGTCATCGCGAGTCCAAAACCACAAATTTGTGACCTTGCAAACCTTGCGCACAAAGCCCTGTTCGTGAAAATAGGGAATGTCGATGTCGCCGAAGGTCATGGCCATCCTCAATAGACCCGAATTCAAGGCCGTTCATGAATGAGTCGGCCGGCACCCATAGGGTGCCGTCGCCGAAAGCGACTTCAAACACGGGTCACAGCGCGGGGTGTGACCGACACGTGGCGAAATTACATTGAACCGGCGGGAGCCGGTTTGCATCGAATCAAGAAACACGGTGCAATGAGGGTCGATGCGATGCTGATTGCTGATGAGGGGCATCTGTCAAATCAATCAGACCAGTCTCCCGGTCAGTTAGCCAACACCGCATCTCTACCGGGCATAGTCGGCAATGCATGGGCCATGGCCGATTTTCATTTTGGATATGGGTTCCCCATCGGAGGAGTTGTGGCAACGGACATCAATCAAGGTGGTGTAATTTCCCCCGGTGGTGTTGGATTCGACATCAATTGTGGCGTCCGATTGTGTGCATTGGACTTAGAACAAAAGGACATTCGTGATATGAAGAAATTCGGACGGCGATTGAAGGGTAGGATTCCTGCTGGCCCATCCGGTAAAGGAGGTGTCGATCTGTCTGATGTCGGAATGGAATCCATACTTTCGGAAGGCGCGAAGGCCGCGGTAGAACTCGGACTTGGACATCATGAAGACTTGGCGGCCATGGAATCTCACGGATTGCTAGAAGGAGATGAGCGCGGACTTTCCGAACGGGCACTGAAGAGAGGGATGCTTTCTCTTGGAACCTTGGGTTCAGGTAACCATTTCCTTGAATTGCAAGTTGTCGACACCATTCTCGATGAAGAGGCGGCACGTGCCTTTGGTCTTCGTGAAGGGCAAGTAACTGCAATGATTCACACCGGTTCGAGGGGATTGGGCCATCAGGTCTGTTCGGACCACGTCGGTGCGTTAGAACAACGTTACAAGAAAACCAGTCAGGGATGGTATGCTGAAGAATGGGACATCACATTACCAGACCGACAACTGGCTTCAGCGCCATTCCATTCCAAAGAAGGGCAGGCTTACTTTGAGGCCATGCAAGCCGCTGGAAATTACGCCTTCGCCAATCGAAGTGCGCTGACCCAACGACTACGAGATACGCTGAGAGCGCATCTGGGTACAGACGGTGAATTGGAAGTCATTTACGATGTGTGCCACAACATAGCCAAAATCGAACAACACGTCGTTCACGGTTCTTCGTGTACCTGTTGTGTACACCGAAAGGGTGCGACAAGAGCCTTGGGTGGAGATCATGGGGAATTGGCATCGAAATTCAATGGAATCGGGCAACCGGTTCTCGTACCAGGTGACATGGGGACGGCTTCCTATGTCCTTGCAGGGCCTGTAACTGGTTCAAATCAGGCTTTCTCATCTTCATGCCATGGAGCAGGGCGTCAATTATCCCGGACACAAGCTCGCAATTCAATCGATGGTCTGGCCCTTCAAGAGGAATTGCGTGAGAAGGGGATAGCGATCTATGCAAACACGCCGAATGTTCTCTCAGAAGAAGCTCCAGATGCGTACAAAGATGTGGATGAAGTGATTCGTTTGACAACTGAAGCAGGCTTGGCACGACCCGTGGCCAGACTGCGGCCATTCTGTGTCATCAAAGGCTGATTACGACAAGGTTAGAACCAGTTCCTGACCCTCTCCCAGAATGTGATTACGGGGGTCATCAACCAATTCCCCATTCATTGTGAGTGAGATTGATTCTCCATCTCCAACTGTCGCATCAAGCAATTGTGTGGAGGTGAGGGGTTGCTCCCATATTTGGAAGAAATGTTCAAGTCGTGCTTCCATCGCCTCGGGCGTCTCTATGTGCAATTTCCCGGTGTCATCATGGGTGTGAATTCCTCTCATACATCCAGGTATGACACCTGACTCCGCAGGTATCACCTGGCTTTCACCTCGAATCACGATTGAGAGTGTGGCATGATAATGCAACATATTTTGAGAATGGTCCTGTAAACAAACCTCTAGAATCCGATTATCTTCTTCAATCGGTTGGGGGGAGTCCCAAATATTGGCACCCACTAAGATTAGTGCCATACTCAGAGACAAAGATACGAAGATTAGTGTGCCACGTTCCATGGACGGCGGAGTGGTCACTCCATCATAATTCAACCGCGTTGTCATTGAGTTGTTGTTGGCGGTTCTTGATGAATAATCCGATACCGACCCACCAAACCAATTCAAGCGAAATGAGGAGCAGGGCCAAACTTAGGCTCATATCAGCGCCGACTTGATCGACGCCTGTGGTTTCTGCTGCTTGATTCCAAGCTTCTCCAAATCTCATATGCTGTTCATCCCATGTGTCACATGGAAATGCCCGCGCGAGGGGTACCCGCGTGGACTGGTGCCGCTCCAGACTGTACTCCGTCCGCTTCCTCCATAATGATGGTCAGCAACGTGTTGACAAGTTTGCGGAGGTCCTCCACCTCACCTTGTAAACTAGCCATATCTTTTGCTATCACAATTCTTCTATCGTCGTCCGTAGTCATATCGCATCCCATCATGAGGGATTGCTCCCTCAAACAGACCATCTAATCAGACCGGTCTATAAAGGAAACTATTTTGTTCGGTTTCGGAAACCGTTTCGAAACATTATTGAGAAAAGCCAAGACAGGTTTCAACCCAACAGGCGTCCAACGATATCAGCCTTCGTCCCACTACTGTCGATGCCTTGCAGATTTGCCAGTTCAACCAATTCGGCCTTCTTCAAACGAATGAGGGATTTCGAGGTTGCAGATTCTGGTTCTGATTCAATCTCGTCATCTTCTTCAACAACTGGTTCGACCTGTTCCTCTACCACCGTTTCCACCACAGGTTCGACGTATTCATCACCGAATCCAGCCGGTGCGGGTGGTTGAACCGGTTCTGCGTGATCTGCAATAATCTGTTGAGCGGTCCAGCCTTTGTCCATCCACGAATTAATCATCGAATCGGACCAATCAGGTAGAGCAGTGCGAACTTCGGCTATCGCTAGCAAACGTGGATCAGGGGTCGTTTTCCCAGGGGCAGGAACGTTACGTTCCGATTCTACGAAATCTGCAGCAGCAAGATTCAATTCGCTGTTCTTCAGGTAACCATTCTGATCTTCATCATAGTCGTGTGCAAATTGAAGGAAAGCCTCCTTGTCATGAATGCCATGGGATTCAATCACGTGGGCCACTGTGTCGTCATTGAAATCGAGTGGATACTCAACTTCTGTAGACGGAGTCGTCTTCGTCATCATGGATGTGAAATCGGCGGCTGCTCGGTCGAGTTCTTCAGCATCAAGGAATCCATCGCCATCACGATCATATCGTAGGGCATACGCTAGGAACGCATCTTTGTCGTAAATGCCATGTCTGGAGACTGTGTTCCAAAGAGTATCATCTTCGTAATCAAGGCGGATGTTCGTAGACGCGCCAAAGGATATCTCCTCTTCACCTTCCCAAACGTCATCGTGATAATCATCCATTGATTCGCTGGGCTTGCGCAATACGATGACCCCGAGCAAACCGACCACTAGGATGGCAAGAATACCTACAACCGCGATGAGGAGGACGGTCGCCGATTCACCTGCGCCGGACTTCTCTTCACCTTTGACAGTGAATTCATCGACAGGTAGAGGGTTCTCAGAATCGCCATCGATGTAGATGTAGAGTTCAGCGGGTCCTGCTTTCCATGCCTCCCACTCAAAGACAATCGTTGCATCGGTGTCAAGAGATGTGAGGTTGAGAATTGTGGATGAATGTATATGCCACTCATCATCAATATTCTCGACTAGTGTCACATTGATGCTGCCAGCGCGAAGGCCGTCGTTGGCGAAGATGGCTTGGATCTGAACGTTATCTCCATAATCTGGCGAAACGGGTGTGATTGACCAAGAGGACAGGAGAGGAACGAATTCGATGATTTCGAGAAGAGGGACGCGTGGTGAATTTTCGGTGCCATCGCCCTCAAGGGCATTGCCAGCTAAATCAACGCCAGCGAACCAGATGATGATTTGGTCGCCTACCAACAACTTCTGTCCGTCTGTGGGACGCAAGTCGAGTTGACTCATGAAGTGGGACTGTTCTCCTTCTGCACTGACGAAGGCTAGTTCTCCAGAGCCACCAATTCCCAGACGTGGTAATCCATTGCGGTAGAATTCCCAATTAACGGAGATATTGTCCGTAGGCACGCCACCCGAATCCTCGACTAGAATATCGATCTGTACTGCATCCAATTGGTCACTCTCCAAACGCAACAGAGACGAGGAGGGGAAGCGGAATTGATCGAAGACAAGAATAGGGGAGTTGCTGTCTATGATTACGCTGGAATCCGTATTTGACAACGAGGACCCAGAACCGGGTACGTTGAGAACAACCAACTCAATGGGCAACTGCTGAGCTGGAGGGGTTCTTTGAGGCAAAACAAGAGGGGCGTTGAACAAACCACCCATTTGGACGTCAACGACCTTTTCGACCACAACACTGCCGACAAGAATCTGCGCACGCACTGCCAAGCCTTCACTTGGAACTGGGATTGGAACTAAGGTGGCACTGTACTGAACCACACCTTCGACAATAAATTCGTCACCCTCCTGTACATTGAGTGTTGTTGAATCACCCTCGGAAATCGGAGGAGTTAAATCGATCAAATCGGTGGCGACAGCAACCAATACATTGTCGAGTTTCCAACGCATGGCGTTGAGATTGTTAAGATTCGCGACAGTGGCAGTATCATCGGTCACTGTGACACCAGGTACATACCAGTTATTCGAAATCGGCGTATCCCAATCCATGCTGAAAGTAATGTCCAATCGAGATGTATCTTCAGACATTGGGGTGACCGTTGCAGAAATGGGTTCTACGTGACTATTGGCAATCGTCGTCAATTGATCTTGGCGCGGATCATAGTTGAATTGACCTAACGGCGCATAAGACTGACCGGCAAGATATACGGCAATATCGTCCAATGTTTGGACACCATTGGCATCCTGTACAATCATCGAGAATGTGTGGGTCTGTCCAGCGAGAAGATGCTCGTTCCATGTGTCGAGAGAGAATCCTGTATTGAGCAGGGTTGTTTCGGTGTTCTGAGCAGTCTGCAGCGTGGCCCAATCTGAGGATAGGCCTGGGCCTCCCCCTGTGCCGCCTTCTTGGTAGCTGTTACCTGCCCAGTCCGTGCCTTCAACCCATAGACTGACCTTAGCGTTGAAACCGTTCGTCGAGACCTGGATATTTGAGAAGGATACCTGCTGAGAGCCGCTGCGCAATGGATAGAGGCTCTCAGTCATGGTGAGATACTCGCTACTCTGAGCAAAGCCATCGCCATTCGTGTCATCAACGCCCTCACGCCAGTAGTGTAGAATCAGTTCCTCGCCACGATCCTGTTCATCGGAGACCGTGATATGGACCGTCAATGGATTGATAGGGTCCCAGACGTAACCGTTTGCGTCGAGTTGTCCGACCGAGGTAGATACAAGGAAGGAACTGGCTACGGGTGCCTCATCATCCATCTTCACGGTGACAACAGGTGGGCTCACTGTCGAATCATTCGCTCCAGTGGAACCAGTGACAGGACCGACACGGCCGATGCTTGGATAGAGGGTGTGTGAATCGGCGGCTGGAAGCGGAACCACGCTCGAGAAGATTCCATCCCCATCTGAGGCCATGGGCATTTCATTACCAGACACGTTGACAATCATAGCAAAGTCGCTCTGAAGCGGACGTAAATCGACGGTGTTCTGGAATCGAACTGTTCCACTGATGGAGACGTTGTGTCCGCTACGGGAGTGGAATGGATAGTCCGGAGAGAATTGGTTTGACAAATGACGTCCTTGGTCGTCGTAGATCTCAAAGCCACTAACCTCAAGGTCGTTCTCGACCGCTTGACTTCCTGAACCGCCCGATTGAGCAACCGCAGGTGCAATCGCTTCTCCTGTGATGTTGTAACTCAATGCAGACCAATCAATCTGTGTAACGTCATCCCATGTCCAAGAGACACGGAACCGCCAATCAACCTCAAGGATGCCGGCATTCTCGGTGACGGTGGAATTTGCCTCCATCGGTAACTGATTGCTTCCAAATACCTGCGAGAATGTTGCGATGGTCGATGGATTGGCGACTTCGAACACGATGCTCGTGCCATCACTAGCCATTCCTGTGAGGGAAATCTTGGCAATCGCATCGTTGTCGTACAGGTGATTGTGTCTAGTTGTAATCTCAACTACGTTTCCATCAGGATACAGTGTAATTGGCACGCTGAATGGATGATTGGTAATCATCAACTCATGATGGATGCCTCCATCGAAAATCACAGCACCCTCATCTGCTGTGTAAGTCACGGGAATGTCGATGCTCGCACCCGCACCTTGTGCAATGGTAACACGATGGTAATCGACCATCTGTTGTGTCAATCCAGTGATGTTTTCTGAAATCGAATAACCGATGGTGAACGCTTGTATGTCAATCAGCGCCAACCCACTCGTTGACAAATCAAATTCAACAACTCGCCAGTTCCGATTGGTTTGCTGTTGAAGGTGCGAAGGCTGAACCATGTTGATATATGCAATAACCGAGGGTGAAAGACTCTCAGTGGTGTATCCCTCGTTGAATGTGATCGCTGGTGATGATCCAATTGTGAGGTCGACTGGGGATGGAGTGGGATTGGTGAGGGATGCGACATAAGTTGAAATGACTGCTGTTCGAACTGTCGCATCTTCAGGAATCAAGACAGAAAGTGTCGCTCCAGATGTACTCACTTGGAGACCTGTAGTGGCCGTGTCAAGATTATGAGTTGTTGTACCTGCTGTAGATGTAGTCTGATAGAGTAACTGTTGCCAACCATGATTACCATAAACAGTCCCTGTTGGGAAACTCCAATCGATGGTACCATCGCTTGTCACATCCGCTTCGGGATTCACGGCAGGTTGGCCAAACTCACCTTCAGCCCAAAGTGATGAGATATGGCCACCTGGATTGACTTCGATTTGAACACCAAACCCAGGCTGAGGGTCAGCGAAATTAATGGTTCCCGAAAGACCCGATTGGCCAATCGTTGATCCAGCCGAATCTACGGCACGAATGGTGACCTGTGAGCCTACACCTGTGAAATCAATAGAGGTAATTGGACGGCTAGAGTGTGTGAACTCGCTGTTGATTTGAAGAACAGCAGAACCATTGTTGGTCAGATTGCCGTCCCACAAATCCAACGTTGGTGCAACGTCCCAACCATTGCCTGTTCCGCGTGCATCCATCATTCGAATGGAACCGACATGAACTGCATCGATTAGAGGTGTTACGAATGGATTGTTCGTACCAATTTTGACTTGGATTCGAATGCTTGAATGGGTGTCTTTGTCGAGTCCATGTAGAGAGACCGGGAATGATTGATTTGAGAATCCATCGATAATCATTCCAGAGGCATCGAGAACGGATGCTGTGGCCCACGTATCGTCTGGAATCATTCCATCGATATCGATGAATCCGCCACCCAAACCGTCGACCTGGAGAATATCAGAAACCCAATTGCCCTCATCGTAGAAGTAGTCCACTTCCAATCCAACATCGTCAAGATACCATCCATCATAATTGACAATTGAGTCGCTTTCAAATGAAAACCGGAACCAAACGTTTTGCCCGGAATATGCAGTCAAATCCCCGGTTTTTGTATTCCACAAACCGTGTGGACCCTGACAGTTGAAACCGTTGGGGGGAATTGCATTTCTTCCGTCAAATACCCCTAGATTGGCCAAATTGGCATTGGCATTGAAAGGCAATCCGGTGACGTCATACCAATTATTTCCAGGGTCAAAATGAGTCCATGTCTGATTATCGGTCGAAATGAATACGGCACCACCATCATAACTTGATTCAGCGCAAATCCAGTGACTAAATGTTAGGCGTGCACTCGCACCCGAGGGAATCGAGTACTGTGGAGAGTAAAGGTGATCCCAGTTACTACCAGAATAGATGCCGCCAAGATTTACGCCGAAACCGAATGGAGCAGTTGGGAATAAGGTGGGGCCCCTCGTTGGGGTCGACGAAATGGGGCCGAAATCCCAGTCACCAGTAGCACTCCATCCAGCGGGAAATCCCGCGGGTGCGCCAGCAGCACTGTTCTCAAATCCATCTGAATTTGAAAGTGCACCGGCTCCTATCGAAATGAATTGCCAGTCATTGAGTCCATTGTTGATTGAATAATCAAACATTGTCGATTGAGAATTAAGATTATCGGAAACAATGAGGTTGCCGCTACCATCAAGCACTGATATACTGTCAAGAGTGAGACCTTCCAAATTATCATTAGTTCCACCATACTGGACAGAACTGTCGGTGTCAACGCGGTAGCGCAAGTATACTGTGGACTGGTTGTGGAAGGCAGTGGGGATGGTAAGATCGAGAAGGATGAAACCGTTGGTCTCGTCATTGTAGGTCGTGTTACCAATGGTGTATCCGTTTCCAGGGATTGCGCCTGCACGACTGCGGCAGGTGAGGAGCGTGCTGTTGGTGGTGCTGGAGATATCAACCCAGGTGTTGTTGTTCGTCGAGAGTTCGACGCAGAAGTTGTCCCACCCCGAACCCTCGAGATCCCACTCCAATCTAGTGCGAAGGATTGAGTTGGCTGTGACGCCTGAGAGATTGAGGGGTTGATTGAGTTGCAGGGCTGCGATGGCGCTGTTGGAGTATTGACATGTGCTTGCTGTATTTGAGTAGCAGCCATGATGCCAATAGTTGGCTGCACCCCCCAAATTTGTAATCGATAAATCGTCAATGAACCAGCCCGGCATCCCTGAACTGTTGGAGTCCGTATGAATCTGGAATCTGAATTGAATCTGAGTTGACGAATTTATTGCGGTCAAATTATCGAGAATGAATGTCTCTTGGACCCATCCTGTTTCGTTCGAATCTGACCATGCAGGGAATGAGCTACTGTTAGAAGGAGTACCAGCAGGAGTACTACTGGAATTCATCGTCACATTGGAATTGTATCCACCTACTGGTTCTATCCAGGTCCATGCGCCATTGTCAAGTTTGTATTCCACCCAAACTGCATCACCTGCTGAAGCATCAGTATGACGCCAATTCCACATCGTGAAATTAAAATTATTGATGGGTGAAGGGAGGGTTGTCAGTCCTGAAACTAAGGCTGCATCCTCTCCGGCTGGAACTGGGACTCCGGCCAAGGTTGCTGCCACTGTAGAGCCGGAATGGGCAGCAGCAGGAATGTTTCCATGGCTCAACTGTCGGGTGTTTCCAACCGTTGTGCCATTGATGATTGAAGGAATCGATGGTTCCCAAATTGATGTGTTACCAGATTCGGCCCATCCACTCGCGAAGTTCAGCGTCACCTGCCCCAAGAAAGAATCAATATTACTGACCGCAGCATCTGGCAATAGGGAAAGACGGCCATCAAAATGATCCATGGTTGCATCTGTGAATTGACCCACAGAGAAATTCGTCGTTGTGTCTACTCGCCATTCGGTCCCGTTACCGTCCGAGACCATATTGTCATCAGCGGTCATCCAACCATCTAGAATTGTGGCGTTGCTCGGGACATTCCAACCGTCAACCTCGACATCTTGGCCACCAGATGCGATTTGTGAAGGGCCGACCCAACTGCTGACATCTGCTGCTGCCCATGGAAGAGATATCATCATGAATGTCATCAATATACTCAACATCACTTTCCGATTGCTACGCATATCACTGACTCCTACGGAGTCTGGCGACGCTTATTCGTTAGAAAGACCTTCGGGGCATAGGTCAGACCCTATGGGTCTGGAAAAGAGCCACTGGCGTGAATTGAACACGCGACCTCCTCATTACCAATGAGGTGCTATACCGCTAAGCCACAGTGGCAGTAACACAGCGACCGGCAGTCTTGATTTAACCACTACGGACATCATATTGAGTATGCGTTTGTGAGTGTCACTGCCATCATGCTCATATCCGAAAGGTTGCACGCCGAAACACTGCCGAGGTCGCATAGCCTGGTATCGCGCATGACTGGAAATCATGTGGGTTTTACCCTCCGGAGTTCAAATCTCCGTCTCGGCGTCATATTGGATCTTGGCAATGTATGGATTATCGGTCCATCAGCCTACGGCTGATAGAGTATTTCTTAATGCGAGGTTGTCGCACGACACTGTGATGACAGAGGAAGGAGGCCAGAATCCGGGGGCAGATGAGGGCCTTGTTTTTCACGAAGGTTCACGCCTCACTGATCTCAAAATTACGCAGAATCTATCCATATATTATCCTCGATTGGAGCCTTTACACCACTTGAAGATTGAATTGATGTTTCATTTCTTCAAAATTCGTAAAACATGGACCATGGCCCATTGGACTACCTTGGCCATCGGATTTTTGGCCGTGATTCTATCCGGTTGGGATATCGGAATCAATGAAATTTCAAATGGAGGTGATTTCTATACGATTGGTATTGACCCAAGTGATGAGAATTCAGGGATTAGGGGTGTATCCAGTGCAGCCATTGCTCTATCATTGATTAGCCTCGGATTGTGGGTGATTCTTCTGGTTCGATTGTGGGCGACCTTCCCCCTAATGCGTTCTCAGGCAATCAGTCTCTATGTGGCATTGCTTGCGGCTGAAATCAGCCAATTCTGGGCTCATGGATTTGATTCTATATACCCATTCGGTGGTGATTCATTCGCAATCGCAGTATCCGTCGTTGGTTTGATTCTCATTGCCTTTGTTGGTTTCATTTTACAGCGAGCTGTGACTGAAACACGAGATGTTCATGTTGAAGAACGGCATTGGCACCCAGATCCGCGTCAGGTGGATATTGCGAAACGGGACCACTCGCTCATCGCATGGAGTGTGGCTCTTCTCACATATTGCGTTGTAGTGGTCATTCATGCTTGGTCAGGTGCACACTATGTTTCAGTTCGACAGCCGGGGGAACTCCCCGGATGGTGGATTTTGAAAATGGTGCATTTGGTCACCGGGCTTCTGCTTGTCTGGTTGATTGTGCATATACTGTGGTATCCCCAGATTATGCTCGGTGGTGCGCAAATTCGCATTGAGTCGGACCGCGCACGTCAAGTGGGAGCATTACGACAATCCACGGGTGCTGTACCTACCCAGGAATCCTTACGTTCAGGGAAATGTCCAGATTGTGGGGCAAAAACAACCGTGCAGATGCACCCAAATGGAGAAATCGAGGCGACATGTGCAATTGATGGTTGCAACGGCAACGGGGCACCGGGTGATAAATGCGGAGTCTGTGGCACTCGTATCTCATCTCGTGTCATCTGCAATGGGTGTAACACAAGCGCCCCTGTAGATACTCATTTTGCGGATGAGGAGGCATGGTGAGCAAATGGACGTGACGAAATTTCGAGAATCGTTCCCCCCACTTCTAGAGGATAACCCACCCGTTTACCTCGACAATGCATGCATGACGCTGCGGCCACAAAGTGTGATTGACGCGGTGCAAACATACTATGCCCACAATCCCTCATGTGCAGGTAGATCTGTACACAGATGGGGGATGTCAATTTCACAAACGGTCACCCGAACGAGACGGAAATTAGCCAATCATATCGGGGCAAACAATGCGAGTGAAGTCATCTTCACTCCAAATGCAACGCATTCGATAAACCAAGTCGCTGCAGGAAGGAAATGGGGGAAGGGGGATGTTGTCATCACCAGCGATAGAGAACACAATTCAAACCTCGTTCCTTGGCTACAACAATCGGCTGCTGGTGTCAAATTACAGACGGTGAAAAGTCACTCTGACAACACATTCGATCTTGAGGGATTTGAAGCGGCTTGCGCCGAAGCTGGTAATTCCCTACGGATGGTTTCATTGGTTCATGTTGGCAATCTGGATGGTGTCGAGATTCCAATTGCCAAAGCAGCCAAAATCGCGCATGATTATGGGGCCATCGTTCATGTTGATGGAGCCCAATCAGCACCCCACATGCCCATTGATGTCGAAGAATTGGGTTGCGATCTCTTCTCTTTCAGCATCCACAAAATGCTGGGTCCAACCGGCGTTGGGGTGCTTTGGGGCCGTGAAGAAATTCTATCAGAACTAGAACCAATCTGTGCGGGTGGGGGAACGGTGGAATCTGCTACTGCTGAACAATATACACTCCGTTCAATTCCCGATCGCCTTGAAGGTGGACTGGGGCATTATGCTGGAATCTGTGGCACAGAAGCTGCCTTGGATTTGCTCGATAAATATGATATGAGAGACATGGCAGAACAAGAGATCCGAGTAAATCGGATTATGAGTGATGGAATCAAACATCTCCCGGGTGTGGAAATTATCGGTCCCGGGGATGCAACACAACGTGGCGGAATATGTTCAATCTTGCTTGAAAATCTTGATGTGCAAAATGTGGGCATCCTCATGGATGAAGTGGGCAGTGTATTCGTGCGATCAGGTTTGCATTGTGTCAATCAATGGTTCGATGCGCACGGAATCAAACAGGGAAGTCTTCGGGCGTCCGCCTACGCATACAACACAGAGGAAGAAGCGCGATGCTTTGTCGATACCTTCAACGAAATCATTGATGGGCTAACTGAGGGGTAAACATGAGTGGTGGATATGAACCCATTTTCGATATGCCCGAAGCCCCACCAGCTCCCCCACGCCGTGGTTTTGCATCAGAAATTAACATGAAGGGTCTGATTCAAAAAGGTACATCTTTCGCACTCTTTGCGGTATCTATTCTGCTTGTTGTCTGGGCCTTTGGCATTCTAGAGAAGGGGCTATTGGTCGTGTATGACCCCGAACTTACAGAAAGACACAGTCAATTCAAGGAATTGTCTGGATTTGACAATGTTACGACCAGTGGTGCAGGTGTCGACGTTTGCATTGTCGATACAGGTATTGATCTACATCATCCCGATTTAGCCCATGTTGAACTTGCAGGTTGGATTGATTTCATCAATGACAGACCAGACCCGTATGACGACCAAGGGCATGGAACCGCGATGGCGGGAATTCTGGTGGCAAAGAATCTCCTTCGAGGCATTGCACCAAACGTCAATTTACACATCGCCAAGGCCATCGAGAAAACAGGTTCTGGGACCGACAGTGACATCGCTGCGGCCGTTGATTGGTGTGCAGATAGTGGGGTTGACATCATTTCCCTTAGCCTAGGTGGGGGGCAAGGAATCGATTTTATTTTCATTGAAACCGATGAACTGGAAGGTGCGGTTGATCAGGCAATCAATCAGGGTATTTTCGTGGTCGCCGCTGCCGGAAACGATGGTGGTCCTGATGATGATGGAGATGTAGCAAGCCCCGGAAGTGTTGACGATGTTATTTGCGTAGGTGCAATCGATACTGATGGGAGTATCTGGAGTAATTCATCCGTAGGTAGCAATGGGTGGCAATTGATTCCATTCAAGATAGCCCGTGATGATCCAGATAAGAAACCGGAATTGGTCGCACCAGGGGAAAAATTAGCCATACTGAATGCCCAAATTGATGGGACCAATTCTCTCTATGCTTGGGGCTCTGGAACCAGTGGCGCCACTGTATGGGTCAGTGGAGCAATCGCCCATCTTTTGGAGCATCGACCGGACCTTGCACACAATGGTTCATCTGGCGGTTCAAGGGATACTGTCGATAATGTCAAAGAATGGATTCAGAATAGTGTCGTACCACAAGAGGGGCAGACAGAGCACGACGATTACTACGGTTATGGGCGACTGAGGGTTGATGCGCTCATCGCTACGGCTGGTTAGGCCTGAATGATGCCGACCAACGTTCCGCCAAACAATGGGATGAAACCAACCGGATTGGTGGAACCAATCTCTGAGATGAAACTTGTCCATTCATTGAATGCAACGACTCGGGCTTGCTCCGGATTTCCAGGGCCAGATGCAGGGATTTCGCCGACATCAGCAATCGGCACCTCCGGCTCTGATGTGAGAATCAGGCCACCTGGAACGAGAAGATCGAATGAGCGCTGAATCGCTTCGACTTTGCTAATTTCCCCCACATCGACAATAATAATTTCATATGGTGCACTAAGAGGGGGTGCGGAGATTGCTGCCGCTTCATCAGTGGTCGTATTTGCGGCCTTCCAACTGTCCAATTCTGCGCATAATGATTCAAAATCATTTACTCGGACATGCGCCCAATCTTCCGCATCATAACGTCGAAGAAGACGCGTGAGGATGACCCCAAACTTACCTCCGGCTTCTACCATGTCATAGTGTTCGGGAGGTGTGTTCGATGACCAGTAATCAAACAACCAAGCGCTCAAATGTCCGATTCCAGAACCAACTTCGCAGACTCTATTCGGTTGGACTCGGGCGATAATATCGCGGATTCGACGACGTAAACTGGTTGGCATCGAATTTAGTTCCATGTGCTCCAATTGAGCACCAATAGATGCCGCTATTTCCGGTTCATCTCTCGATTGTTCAGGATCTTTGGCCAACAAAGCAGCCAGCGCGTCTTCAATGCTGAGTCCCACACTTGGGCGGGCACGTAATTGGTTTTCAAATCTCGGCGACATGGGATGTGGTGAAATACCCCGAGTGAGCCGGTCTGACCGGAGGAGATGTCGTGGACGAGGATGAAGAGATGTTAGACAACGTCACACGATGTCCAGATTGCAATACCCGTCAAGCACATGAAATCCTCAAAGAAAAGGCACTAAAGAGCAACGCGGGTATCGATTATCTGCTTCGATGCGAAGGATGTGGAAATGTTCACAAGGTCATCTTTCGTTCTTCAAAACCAATCAATATTCAATTCACTCTCTCGGATGGCCCGGATTCTATTCCCTTTGAGATGGAAGTGGATGATGATGAGGTATTCACTCTCAATGATGAGTTTGAAGCTCTAGATAGACTTTGGCTCATCACTAGATTGGAAACAAAAGGGGATGCGAAACCACGGTGGTTGGCGGCGAGTGATGTAATGCGCGTGTGGGCCTGTCGCATTGACAACGCCCAAATCAAGCGTACATTCACCGACGCAGAGATTTCATTCTCCGATTCTATTGAAGTAGACCCCGATAAGGTGTTCTCATGTGGGACCATTGTCAAACATCGAGGGGAGACATGGCGTATTCGTGCGCTTCATTCAGGGACCGCTCGAACACTGACAGGCAAAATGATTGCACGAAATATCAAGCGAATATTCCTCCACCGGCCGCCAACTCCAGGAGAAATTGCTGAGAGAAAGAAGATTGAACGAGGGAAATGGAAAGGACAAGATTTCCCCGGGCGAGAAGAACATCAACAAAAGTGGCGAGAAAAAGACGATGAAGAATCACGAAATGGTGATTGAAATGGGTGAACAGCACGACCCGAGCGCCTGTCGGCGAATATTGCGGGAAGCGCGCGATGAAGGATTGTCTCGAATATTGTTCGATTTGGCTCAGGATTTACAAGATGGAGTGTATAGAGCCGAAGCGCTGTGTGGATTGTGCGCATCGGATGAAATGGAGGAGGAGGATCGTGTCGAATGGGTGCAAATCATCGTCGAATCAATGCTAGAAGAGGATAGAGCGTGGCGCTTGGCCGAGAGCATTGGAATCATCGCAAAATCTACTGGGAAGTGGCCAGGCGGCCGAGCGAGAAAGGAATTGATGGAGCACCTAATTGCAATCACAGGTGGATTGCCTACCGGAGATGCTCGTGTTGATGCACTGAAATCGATTTCATCCAAGGTTCCTGAACAAAGATTGCCAGAATTATTTCTCTTGGCTGTCGAAAATTACGGCATGGAAGCCAAAGCAATCCGCCCTGTTATGAAATCAATTGTTGCAACAAAAAACCTCGATATGATTTCGGAAATCATCGCATCAGTAACTGAGGCGACGCCGGATATAGCAGTGAAAATTCTCGACAATTTACATCGTTTGGTCATTGAAGCAAACCTAACTTTGGACCCAACGGCTCTAGAACTCGCTTTACCTTTACTAGACTCAGCTGAGTTTGAAACCGTTCGAATATTGTGCATTCATGCATCAACACCTGCTGAGGTGCGGATGTTGTCAGAAACATTGGATGGTGAAAATGAAGACGCGATTCGTTATGCTGTTACCCTCGCAGGTATAGCAGATCGGACAGGGGACGCGGAACTTGCACGTGATTTGCTAGAGAAAGCAGCCTCCCTAGTCGATTCATTAGATGAACGAACGGCGGGTCGTATCAAAAGAAATCTTGCAAAAGGTTTTGTTCGCCTTGGAGACCAAGAACGCGCAGATGAGTTGGCCCCTTTGCATGATCCCGAGGTGGAAATCGCTCAATCTGATGATGATAAAGTTGAGATGCGTGGGCATACCATGGGATTGGTTGGAACCTATGAGGGAGCCGTAGCAACACCACACCTTCGAGCGTTGGCTAGGGCAGCTGGAATCGCATGGGGATTCGGTCTGAATATCGCCCTAATAGATTGGCCAACAGAAAATTTGGATGAATTGTGTGAACGTGCCCAGAAGGAATCGGGGACGGCTGGCGTGAATCATTTGCCTGCACTTCTTGCTTCCAAACGAATCCAATTGCTATCAGTTGATGAGGCCCTTAGCGGTAGGGTTGGACACCCTATTGCGACGACACATCAACCCGTGGGTGGTTCAGTGGATTTGACAGCGTTCGATGGAAGTCTCTGCATGTTCATCGGACTCGGACGACAGGGTTTGCCAAAGAGTCTGCTCGACAATTGTCCTGATCAATTTGAATTAACGGGAATTGGGGCCAGTTTAGAAACGGCGGTTGCCATGGGGGCAATTGCTCAACGATTAGCTGATTTGTGATTAGCGTCTATTTGTCCAAGGCATGAAAATTGACTTGACGATATGCATCGCCACATCGGGATTCTCATCTAAACGCCGCATGCTATATTCGTACCAACGCTCCCCATAAGGTACGTAAATACGGGTTCTGTGGCCTTCTTTTGCAAGACGTCGACGAATGTTCCCCCTAACTCCAAGCAACATCTGGAACTCATAGCCCAGGCCCTTTCCGTTTCTATTCTCGGCACATCCATCTCTCGGGTCAGGATTGTCGGGACCCATCCCCCGTGCCTCAAGAGCGGACAGAGTATGCTTGATGACTGGCCAATCATGCGACGCCACCCCCGCGTAAGCACTTCGATCGAGGATTTGATCGATATGTGCATTCATGGCGCTGACTATAGTTGAGTATTCTGTAAGGGAAATTGATTCGTGTTCCAAGTAAACGCCTTTGCAAATTCGGAAATCAGCCGCCCCACCCAATTGATCGCAGATGGTATCGATGTCATCGGCTGTGCGTAAAAGACGAGATTGCAAGACTGTACCCACATTGCGCAGACCTTTGGCATGCATTGCTAGAACAATATCTATGGTGGGTTGCGTGACGCGATGATCTTCCATATCGAGTCGGACGAAGATATCGTTCTCTGCAGCATTCCGGAGAAGACGTTCGATGTTCTCGTACGCCTTCTCCTCATCAATTAACAATCCAAAAGCCGTCGGTTTGATACTCATATTGGCATCGAGGTTGTTGTCGACAATCGCATCGAGGACACGGTCATACTCATCCATGAGGGATTGAGTTTCATCAAGATTCAATATATCTTCACCTAGAACATCTATGGTGAAACATGCGCCTTCTGAACTCAGTTTTCGCATCACATTAACAGCGCTCTCAATATCCTTTCCAGCGACATAACGGCGAGCGACACTAGCGATGAAGAATCGAGGTAGGCGCTTGGTTACGCCGACCATGAATCGCCCGAGTATCCCCATAGCGCACGCCCCAGTTATTGACGACCGGAGAGGGCGCTCTTTGACGGTTGCTTATCGGCCTTCAGTCCAACCTTGCGGCGAATGGGGTCCATTGACCACGATTATCCAATACCCAATACCCATGTCCCTCTCGATTGAAGATTCGAGTGCCAATCTCGGCTCTTGGCGCGCATAGAGGTTTGGAATTACCGACAGAAAAGTGTGACTTATTCCAAATAATGTCTTCCCGCCAACCGGTAATCAACCAATTTCCTTCACTAAAAATTGCATCCTGAATAGGCCCTTGGACAATCTCCATTTGGAGAGTTTCTTCATCTGGAATCCACCAAGCCATGCGATTGTGACATAAGCCGAACAACCATTCATTGCCATCTCCTGACCAAACCTGATTGACACTGGATTTGAACTGCAAGGCCCCTCGTCTACGTATCGAACCATCAGCACCATCGATTTCGGCCCATCCACCTGCCAAAGAGAAAGCCCAAATCGCATCTCCCTTTGAGATTAAAGATACGATTACATCACCATCAGGCAATTCATCAAGTGATTCCCAAGTGATTGATTTCCGCCTCCATATCTCGTCTGAATCGGATGTGACTCTGTAGAGACCCCGATGATGCGTACAGAAGATGAGATCTTGTTCGTGCACACAGAGGGCCAGAGGTTCAGCGTCAAGAACATGGGACCAAATCGCACCTTCGACCTGATGATTATCGACATTACCGAGTTCCATTGCCACTCTCAACTCAGGGAGTTCGATACCGTCTTGAAGTGGTTCTCTCAAATCCAACGCAGCGAGCCGGGCTAGTGAAATTTCGCGTTCAACCCACGTTGAAACAAGAAGATTCGGCCCCAATAGGACAGCATTTGTAATGACCCCCGGAAATGGAAACCTAACCGGATCTAGGGCATTGTATCGTTCCGGGTGAAGAAAACACAGTCCACCTTCTGTATCGATGAGAACAACATGCCCCTGATTCTTCAGTAGAAATCGGGGCGGGGCGGGGGTGTCTACCAATGACATTGGGTCTTGGTAGACGTCGTGATTCATGAAGGAATGGGCGGCGAATACTGAAGGCGAGTGACCGATTCGGAGAGATGATGGTGACACTACTCATTGTATCTGAGCCCGACATTGCATCCACCATTCAAGGTGATGCTCTTCTCGCACGCGGTGGGTGGTCGGAGCGTGAAGATGTGGAAGGAGGCAGTGTTTGGCAACATGAGTGCGAAGATGTCTGGCTCTGGTGGTTAAGAGAAAGTTTTCTGATGGAAGATGAACTGGATGTTAGATTCACTAAAGGAAACGAGGTCGGCGTTGATGAGGTCATATTTCTTTCAAGACATTTCGCAGCTAGTGGGAGGCCCAGTTTAACCATCCATGTCATCGGCGTTCCGGGGGAAATGCCCCATGGAGAAAGGGCCGAACATGGTGGAGTCAAGGGAGTTGTTATGTTGCCAAATCCACGATTTGCTTCGTGGTATAGAATGATGTGTGAAGCCGCCCACAGACATGAGTTGGTCCCCGAATTTGAATTGACCATCGAAACAACCCATCACGGGCCTTGCCTTTCCGTCCCAACGATGTTCATTGAAATTGGATCATCCAAGACACACTGGAATCGACGTGATGCGGCAGAAGCATGGGCTGACGTGATAGTGACTGGACTCGGGCTCGATGGAAGTGAAGGAGTGGGGAATTGGGAATTATTGACTCCTGAGATGAGAAAAGATGCGAAAATTATGATTGGAATCGGCGGGGGGCACTACGCACCTAGGCACACCGATGTACTGCGTAAAACTGAATGTTGGGCGGGTCACCAATTGGCTAATTATGCCCTTGAAATGCACAAACCTGATGATGACAATTGGAATCCTGAGACTGGAGTTGTTCCGGAAGGAGCATGGAATCATGCCATCCGCGTCAGTGTAGAGAGTACACGTCTGGCGTTCCCAGGTGGGACGGTGATGGTGCACTTAGATAGAAAATCGTTCAAAGGATGGCAACGTAGAGTCATCAAGAGATTGCTGAATGAACTGGATGTGGACGTAGGCCGAACCAGAGACTTTGAGTGATTACTCGTTCTTCTCTGAGTGTCCACAGCGACCACATGTTTTGCGATCTGAATGAACACCCATGAATACACCCGGTCCACACTTCGGACAGAATTCCTGCTTTCGCGTGAGTTTTCCATCTTCGATACTGTACTTCGACCACTTGGCCGTAGCGCTAGGATTGTCACCCATCACTCCTCACCTCCAGCGATTTCGGTGGCCTCGTTATCATCTGCTACACCCTCAGTCTCAGTAGGTGCTTCATCAGCGGGTTCTTTTGCAGCCGGTGCAGCTTCTTCCTTACTACCATGGCGCGCAAGAATGTATTTGGGTTCTTTCTCAAGATCGGCGCGAACACCATAGACAAAGGCATTACCTGTCGTCAGCGGTTGACCAAAGCGAGTACTCACAGATTTGACCAATACACAGTCTTTTGTCGCACCCGGCTCCATCTTAACAACAGCATCAATGATTTCTGTTCGTGTTGGGGTCGCCGCTCCAACGTGACGCCATTGCCATGAGATCTCAACACGATTGAGAATTGGATTTTCCTTGCGATTAGTGATTTCCATGATTTATACCTCCATTTGACTACTGATGTCTGACCTTCAGGGCATAACTGCCAGGTTCTTCAATTCGTAAAGCGCGCGCAACCTCACTTCGAGAGGGATTGAGGAGGATTGTGAAGCCCTGCCAATCATTACTAAGGTTAGTATCTGGGTGTTCCGGGCATCTTGGTGAGTCTACCTTCTCCTTCTCAATATCGTCCTTGTTTTCCTTAGTCCAAGCCTTTCGCTCATCGTCAGTTGGTTCACGCCCATTTACTGTAGAATATGCAACATTAGCTAGTTCCTTCTTGTTCTTGGCTGTAATTTCATTATTGGATTTGAGCCACCAGCCCGGTTTTTTAGGGACATCAAAGACCCGGTGGCATTCAGGGCACGCTTTAGCCTTCTCTACCATGAAAATCAGTCCTCTTCATTGAGCCAATCATGAGCACCTAGAGCAGTTTGTTTGCATGTGAGTCCTATTTTACTTGAACGCGGATCGTGTGGATTCAGCGAAAGGGACACAATCCGCGCACGGACGGCAGTCCCTTCTGCCAGAAATTTTCCAGATTGACGACCCTCAATTCTACGCAATCCGACGTTGATGTCAATTTGCTCATCCAATATCTGGCTCTTGTGTAGAAGGGCCTCCATGGGGCCGATTCGGACGAATGCTCCAAATTCGTGAATTTCACTAACTGCACCATCGACGATTTCGTTACCATCCATTGTGAACAAAAGTGCCTTGAATTGGACTTTTTGGTAAATTGCGCCGTCACCGTGAATAATTCTACCGCGGCCTTGCAACTCGTGATCAAATGTGAGGAGGACATAGTTCCCATCATCGTCAAATTTACCTTCAAATGCATCATGTGCAAGACGGTCGACGTGCTCCGAAAGGGACTTGCCCTTTTCGATATACTCCGCTGGAATTCTAATGGTATCTTTGACTATTTCGAGACTGTACATTTTTTTGGCCCCCGTTGGATTTACTCTCAGCAGAGAAGGTAGCCAAGGACGGAAGACCCGTGAGCCTCCCGTCCCTCATTGGCTTCCGCCTCCAGAGGAGAGCTGTCCAAGACGATTCGGCGACCGAAGACCCCTCTATGAACGCTTCGCAAAATCGCAGTTTCGGAAAATTGCGTTCTGGGTTACTATGTAACCCATGAATACCCTCATCGCACGAACGTTCAAGAGGTGTTCTGTGGGCATAACCATTGATGGCGAGCGGAGCGCATATTGTATCGCGTACACCACTCCCCATTATGGTGTTGATTTTGCTCCTGATTGGGCAAAGCCTCTCCCCTCTTGCATTCTCAACCAATAATCCACCAAATGCTGTAAGTGGGCGCGATGGCGAGGTATGGATTGATGGGGGACTTGCTTGGCCTCAATTTGGACGTACGCCAGGCCATGAATCGAGCGTACCGCCACATGCGCCAACCGAACCAGCATCGGGTGAATTGCTGAGTATCACCAATCCGGTCCTGAATTGGCGACATTATTCCTCTGGTGATGTCGGCGTGGAAACTTTGGGTGTATCTGTAGGCAACTTCAGTGCGAATATCGACACCAGTGGACTCGTTCTAGATTCATGTGCTAGAGACAGTTTATCGCCAGTATTCATCCATCAACAGAGCGTCGGAGGAAATCCACATGCATTCATTCGAATTGTCGATGGAGATTCAAGTCAAACCATGTGGCAAGTCGATGTAGGGGCGATCGACCTAGAGGTCAAGGCTACACCGATTATTTTCGATGTTGATGACGATGGTGTTCTTGAGATAATCATCGTCTATGACTCAAATGGACAAGCCACCGTTGAACTATGGTCCCCAGCGATTGAGTGTGACGTGACCGGTTGGAAGCCCGGAGGGAGTCATGAAACTGAACGATTGTGGCGATGGAGTCACAGTAC
>JAPYUB010000019.1 GCA_029942125.1 Candidatus Thalassarchaeaceae archaeon
ACGAACAATGATTTTCTCGACATGATCGATGGATAGTCGGCTTGATAGAATCGGCAGGACGGATTCATCCTCCATCCCGTCAGTGACTAGAACACCTCGATCAGGTTGGAATTCAGCGATGACATCTTCCAATTGTTGAGCGATATTTCGGTCCGATTTGAGGCCTACACGCTCATCACCAGTGAGAATGGCGATTTCGACCGCATCATTCGGCTCAGCACTTTCAGCCAAGAGGTCGTGCTGGTGCAGTGCACCGAGTATTGCATTCGTATCGCTTTCCTCTGGATCAGCGATGCCCAAACGGAGTGCTGCCGTGAGTACTTGACGACGTCCAACAACGCTTCCGCGAATGCCTGCCTTCACCCCTAAATCGTTGTCACGATCCACGGTGATAACCAAAGTTCGGACCATCTCGAGTGCCTCCCGCACCCCTTAGGGGGGTGCGAGTGTGTTTTCAATTGTTGGATTAATTGCCACGATTAAGCGGTAAAAGTTGATTCAGCCATACAATTTGGGCATGTGACTTTGATTGGACGGGTTGATGGAATGCCCAATGCAGAGTTGCATAACGGACACATGACCGCCTGTTCTATCTGGGATTGACGATCTCGACCTTCCCTACTAGGATCGTATGAAGGACGATATCGAGCAGCATCTTGGATATAGTTCGCGGTCTGTCCGGATGGTACACTGGGCCCTGATTCTGTATCTGTAAACGTCGAAGGCACTGAACCTCCACTCTTCCAGGCATTGTAGTGGGATTCAACTTCAGCCGCACTCATTCGGTGATCCTTTCCGATTCGGTCGAATGCCAGCATCCGATCATAGTCATCCATAGCGTCAAGTTTGGCCAATACATCTCCCGGCAGCATGTCACTCAGGTCTCTTCAATCATCGATTCGTATTAGCGATTTTCATTCCATGCATTCAGAAAACAGTCCAATCGGCATCATGGTGAGAGGTGGGGCCTCAGTGCTTCTTCTAATCGAGACATCAATTCGTCCCCATCTATCTCGATTCCTCGAGTAAATCGAATTGAAATCGACGTCTTCGCTTCCGTACCTGAATTTCGTACAGCAATAGAGAGGGGTAGGCCATTCAGTGCCCCTTTTAGTAACTGTAATGTCGCCTCTCCTTCGACTTCGGTTTGAACAAGTGTTGTTCCACACCACTGTTCGGCAGTTGATTGAACCAATTTTGAAAGTTCATTCTTGCCAGTCCATCTTTCTCTGACACTCGGTTGAATCGAAATTCGTTTCTTCCAACCACCTTGAAATGCCGGAACACCTCCATTATTTCTGAGCCCTGCTCTTGCCAAAAGAGATGCGAGCAGTGTGGCCGCTCCATCACCGACCAATCCCCATGAATCCTCCTGATTAGGGCAAGGTGCGGGCATGACCAGATGTCCTGAGTCTTCGGTTCCAATCACTCTAGGATATTCGGATGATTTCAGAATTTTTTCATCGGATTCAGGGCACAGTGCAGCGGATAACCAGCGATCACCAACGGCCGTCGTGAGGGCAACGTGGTCACCGAGACGAGATAGATCTGAGGTCAGTCCAAGATCGCTTTCGATACTAGCCGCCATTTTCCACGAACCTGACCGTGCAGAAATTGCCGCACGCATGATGTCGTCGCACATTCTATCTCCATCGACAACCCGCAATCCATCTGATGTTCCTTCAAGGATTAGACATCTGTCGCCATCCCCATCCATGGCAGCTCCAACTATCTGCCCTGCTTCCCAGAATGACATGCCATCATTGGTTTCCAAACGTTGTGCGACCGTCCAGAGCAGTCGATGTGTGGGTGCTTCCATGAGAAGTTCTCGAATCGTCCATCTCGCAGTAGGTGAGAAATCGCCGGCTCCACAATTGTGATTGATTGGATCCAACCGACTGCTGACCTCGATTGTATCCAGTCCTCGTCGACTTAATCCATCGGCAAACCACTCCGTAGCCGCACCACCCGAACAATCGAGAATCAAACCCTGTGAAGCAACAATACCATTCCAATCGACAGATTCAAAATCCACATTAAATAGTGATTCAAATACTTGTAATCGCGTCTTTAATCCATTTCGATAGACGCGTAATCCGTCGATTTGTTCCAATGATTCGGAATTCTCTTGTGGGGTCGCCAAACCACCGTCTGCCAGTTCCCAAGCTAGTGCAGAAATCCGATCTTCAACCTTAGGCATTGATTTGTATCCTTCCGCATCGAAAAATTTCACTCCCGAATCTGTAGCAGGATTGTGGCTAGCGGTCACCATCATCCCTGCATCTGCTGCACTGGCAAGAACTGCATGATGTAAGCCTGGGGTTGGCAATTCTCCCACTTTTAGCGTTCGACAACCCGCTGCCCCCAATCCTGATTCCAATGCGTCGACAAGCTCAGCGTTTCCATCTCGGCGATCCCAACCGATGATTACCAAGGGGGAATCTCCTACATCATCGATGAGATACAGTCCTGTGGCTTCTCCAATAATTCGCATCGCGCGTTTGCTGAGTATTCGTTGTTCAATCAATGCATTGAGTGTGGCCATATCATCCCCATCAAAAGGTTCGATTCTCCCGCGAATGCCATCTGTGCCGTGCAATCGTGGCCGCTTCATTACAATCACTCTCGCAGTACACTGCCAGACGGATGTCCACCACTCACTGTCACATTAGGCCAGACATTACACCCCTGACCCAATACAGTGCCAGGATTACATACAGCATTGCATCCAATCTGAACCCCTTCTCCCAAAATCGCACCGAATTTCCGAAGTCCAGTATCAATCCCAAGATTATGAATTCGAATCTCTCGTCCATCGTTACGCAGATTTGAGAGTTTACATCCGGCCCCAAGATTGACATCTCGTCCAAGAATAGAATCCCCGACGTAGTTGAAGTGAGGCGCTTTTGCGCCTGGAAGTAGGAGACTGTGCTTGACTTCAGTGGCATGCCCGACTACAGCACCACGGCAGATCCATGAATGACTTCGAACATATGCACCATGTCGTACTTCACCAGCGATATAGGATGGACCTTCGATATGGACACTCGGCCCAATTAACGAACCATCAACGATGTGTACAGGTCCATTCGATTCATCGATTGTCACTGAAGAATCGAGACCTCTTTGATTGGAACCAATACCTTGCAGAAGAAATTCAAGTTGCTTTGCAAGTCCACTCATATTCGATTTATCCAACAGGACCCATGCCGGTTGATCTTTGGGCATACGCAACCCAGTCACCCTTCCTCCCGATTCTGATAGAGACGGAAATAGAGCGGTTGCGGTGACGTCCATCAGAGGTCCCACTAGGGACCTCTCCTTAGGTTTTCCAGCCAATGATTGCTCAAGAGTGCGGCTTGGGAGCAGCATCAAGGACATCCTGGCTGGTTCCTTCCTCATATTGGAGGAAGTTCTCACAGAACATATTGGCCAGATGATTCGCTGTCCGATCATAATCTGCTCCATCGCCCCAAGTTTCACGGGGATTGAGGATTTCATCGGGAACTCCTTCGCAGGTCTGAGGAATCTCAAATCCAAATCGAGAATCGATAACAAATTCTGCATTGTTTAGACTGCCATCTAGAGCTGCATTGAGCAAGGCTCTGGTCCATTTGATGCGAATGCGCTTGCTCTTTCCATATCCTCCACTCACCCAACCCGTATTGAGCAACCAGCATCGCGCTCCATGTTCAGCCATTTTTGTTGAGAGAAGATCAGCGTAAACACTTGGATGGCGCGGCATGAAGGGGGCCCCAAAGCAAGCAGAGAAGGTCGCTTGAGGTTCCACGATTCCGACTTCAGTCCCGGCCACCTTAGCTGTATATCCTGAAATGAAATGATAGGCCGCTTGAGAAGGGTTCAATCGACTGATGGGGGGCAACACGCCGAATGCATCGCAGGTCAGGAAGACCACGTTCTGAGGGTGCCCCGCCATAGAATCCATAGTTCGGTTCTCGATGTACTCAATCGGATACGATCCTCGCGTATTCTCTGTCAGCGATTTATCGGTGAAATCGGGGACACCTTCACTGTCAATGATGATGTTCTCCAAGATGGAACCAGGCATTCTCGTCGTGGCGAAGATTGCCGGCTCATCTTCTTCAGATAGATCAATCAATTTCGCATAGCAACCGCCTTCAAAATTGAATACACCTTTTGATGACCATCCATGTTCATCGTCTCCTACAAGAGCGCGATTCGGGTCTGCTGACAAAGTTGTTTTTCCGGTTCCGGATAACCCGAAGAAGACTGCAGTATTGTCACCGGTTGTGTTTGACGAACAATGCATGGGGAGATGCCCACGACCCGGTAAGAGATGATTCATAATCGAGAAAATTGATTTCTTGATTTCACCGGCATATTCGGTCCCTCCTATGATTACAGTTCGCTCCTCAAAGGAGATGATGACGAACACATGTGAATTCGTCCCATCGACTTCGGGATTTGCGTGAAAATTGGGTGCATGAAGAATGGTGAATTCTGGGATATGCGCATCAATCTCGGCAACGGAAGGACGGACGAACATGTTGCGGGAAAAAGAAGAATGCCATGCATTCTCAGTAATGATGCGAATTGCTAATCGTTCATCTGAGTCGGCGCCAGCGAACAAATCTTGAACGAATATTTCATCTCGATTAGAGAGGTAATTACGAACCTTGGCACTCAATTTATCAAACACTTCAGCCGAAGTTGGAACATTGATATCACCCCACCAAATATCTCCGGTGAGGGGATTGGTTTCATCTCCTATTTTGACCACGAATTTGTCGTTTGGAGAACGGCCAGTTCGGTCACCTGTTTCAGCCATCAAAACACCATGCGCGGTGAGTTTGCCCTCATCTCTTCGCAAAGCCGCCTTGTACAGTGCTTCCCATTCTAGATTCCAATGAACTTGACCATTCGGAGTGAGTCCATGGTTGTCTAGGCCATAGCCCCCTACGCGACCTGCGCAACCGATGACCGGGGGGGTCATATCGGGCGCGCCCCGCTGGACCCTTATAGTGCATTTCGGAAGGTTCGACTAGGGGTTTGGCAGAACTACGTTGAATCTCGACTCGCTGTATCGCATTCGTGGGGGGGGCGACTCTTATGCGACGCATCCACTGCTTGGTGTCATGGCGGAGGACGAAGACGAAGATGACCAGTCGTCTTCCGAGGACCAAATTATTGATTCTCGGACTTTCCAGATGGGGGGGGGCATCGACCTTGGTGCCTTCATGACACCTGATGATTTGGCTGATGCGAAACGTCCGGCCCTTCCTGGAGGCTCACCTACTGATGCCACCGCAGGCTCATTCAAACCAGATATCGAGGAGGAGCACTCTGAGGAATCAGATGAGGCCATTGGCCAGATATTCGAGATATTTGATCGGGAATCAGGGCCCAAACCAGGTGATATCCTGCCAGATGGAACTGTTTATGAAACGGCAGAATTGGATACAATTACAGAAATTGCAGTAGAGGGTGAACGACGATTGCATTGGGCCCTCATGGTGACCATGATTGTGGTCTACAGCTTGATTGGTTGGCTAGTCGCCACAGCTCTTGATCCAATGCTTGCAACTGCCGGCCTGATTGGTCTGGCGACACTAGGATTCATCCTCGGAGAACGCTGGATTCCGGACAAGGGCATGCACATTCTCGGTGTCACATGGGTTATCATTTCGATGAAACTGCTCTATGGTTTGGCCATTGACGCACATCATTGGGGCTGGATTGACACACCGCAACTCGGGGGTTCGTTGATTGCACTCGTTGGTGTCAACATCTTAGTTGGATATCGTCACAAGCATGATGCCATTATGGCTCAAGCCACTTTGGTTTCATTGGCTCTTGCTTCTGCTGCCGGTTCTGTCGGCGGAGAGATGGGTGTGGCTGCCATGATTATGCTTGCAACCATGCTCCTGCATGGATTGGCATTCCATCGTCAAAGTGGGAATCTTGCCTCTCTTGGAATTGCAGCGAGTCATCTCTGGATTGGTCTGCACGCCATTCAATCAGATACCCTTGAGATTGGCGCACTCGAAATCTTACCGCTGACCGATCCGATGCCATTGTTCTTGCTCGCATTGGCAGTCACATGCATCAATGGATCGATGGCCGCACGCTTCTCGCGCGCGGACAATTGGTTCAGCAAAGGTATCTCTATCAGTGGTCTTGGAAAGCCCGGATTGTGGGGTGTTTCCGTTGCCATGGGCATGGTTGGTGCCTTACTATTGCTTGCCAGTGGTCGTGACGAAACAGGGTATTCATTAGGTATTCTTGTCTCTCTTCTAGCTGTATACGGTGGCTCATATTTGGTGGTCCGAGGTGTGGATGCGATGGAGGTCCTCAAGCCGCTCCTCGCTTCTCTGCCAGTACTACTGATTGTTCTCGTAAGCCTTGAAACCGATCTTATTGGCACCACTGTCGTTTCGGGATACGAGGCATTCACAGTGCTTGCTGCAATAGTCACGAGTGCAATGTTGATTCAGCATCAAACTAATGTTACTGATCGCGTGTTGTGGCTGGGCAGTTTGGTTCTGATTCTCCTGCTGACCATCCTTATCCCAGCTGAAGCGGCATCTGAAGGTGGAGATGAGGGACTGTATCTGCTCATCGGCCTGACTACTGTACACTTGGCCACCGGTGCTCTGGCATTGAAACGGATTTCCCCGAGCATCGCCGGAGTCACAGTCCTTGCTCCATGGCTGTGGATGTTTGTTCACGCGCTGTGGACCTCTTCATTGGAATCATTCTCAGAAGCCAGAGACATTCCAATCGATGTGTTGATTGTCCTCGAACCAAAATATGTGGCACTGTATCTCACTGTCGCCGCATTGATTCAATATCCAATCAATCTCAAATTGGGAGATACCGGCGTCAACCTCGCAGGCAAATTGATTGGCGCGACCGAATTGAGTTCCCGCCTCCGAGATTCTGGATTAATGCGATTATGGAATCTCGGACTTCTTTCGGGTTTGGCGGTTTGGCTCATGTTCATAGATGGTCGTGATGACATCGGGTGGTATACCTTGTTGGGAATCACCTCACTCGCAACAGTTCACATTGTCGCTGAAGCACAAGGTCGGCATCAAGGAAATCCTCGCATCATCTTGTTCTGTTTGGCTCTAACATTCGCTGTGCTGCAATGGAATTTCGGTGTCGACGCTTTCTGGATAATCTTGCTGACTGGGGCCTCTATGGCCATTCTTCTCTCAAGAGGTCCAGAGGGTCCTCCTTCCCAATTACTCAGTTTGACTATGGGCTTCTTGACTCTGCAGATCGTGTTATTTGGCCTGGATCACAGTCGGCCAATTCCATTACTCGACCCCGAACCATTGGATCGAATGCAGACTGGATTCGTGATGTTGCTAGCTACCGGTGGCTTGCTCGCAATTTATCTTCCCAAAGCCAGGAAACTGGAGAAACTACTGTCCCCCGCAATAGCGGTGGTCTGTTTGTTGAGTGTGCAAATTTGGGCCGCTTATTCTGATGACATGCATATTTCACAATCTTTCCTCGCCATTTCAGTATTTGTGGGTTCAGCGATTTATCTGGCAGCCACAGGTGAGTTGCGAATGGAACTCAAGCAGGTTGGGAAACGCGAACTCAGATTGGAAGAATTGCAAAGACGACAAGCATTGGCTGCTGCCCTAGAGAAGGGGAATCTCATTGAAATCTCTAATGCCGACCCTAAATTGCTTGCAGAACCGAGCACCGTCTCTTCCGCTATGACCATCACCGGTGGGGCGACTGAGAAACCTCTCGACATCGCCCAAGGTGGAAACCTATACCATTTCGCGGACGAGGAATTGGCGGCAAAGGCAACTGAAGATCCCTCGGGAGCACTTGCTAAATCCATCTCTCAAGCTATCTCTCGCGGAGGGATGAAGATGGCCGATGCCGAACTTTACACATTGATTGACAAACAGCGCAAGCGTCGTCGTAAATCGGGTTCTCAATACAATTCTGAGGGTCTGGATCTCTTGGTCGGTGACATCCATCATCGCCCCATCATCGTACTTTCATTCATTGCCGTGACCACCTTGGCAGCATGCAGTTTCGCATGGCTCAATGGTCAATTCAATTCAGGATTGATGTTGATGGTCAGCCTGTTTGCTTTGTCCCTCACATGGGTATCGCGTCAGCGCGCCAAGGTCCACCAACTACGATTGCCTGACATCAATGGCATAGAGATGCCATTCTTCGTGACCATGGGCTCGTTAGCACTCATCTATCTGGTCGGTCATTTCGGTCCACTCGGAAGCAAATTCAATCAACTTGATTTGATGGTTCTGACCTTTGGACTCCTTGGCCTATCTCTCATCTCATTGTATGGCCGAGAAGACCTACCTTGGAGAATTCCCAGTGCGGTTGAAGGCATCGTCACAATGCTGGTGGTTTCACGCCTTGCTGGAGCTCTCTTGTTCAATGCCGTACCTTTTCCATTTACCGTCAATCTACTCGATGACTCGCATGGCCTCATTGATTGGCAATTGCCATGGCTATTCCACGAAGTCACGTTGTTAGCGTTGGTCTTGGTATGGGAATGGATCGAAGGTTTCCGTCGGACCAACAGTATGCCAGATCACAGAGGGGCTGCAGGACGTGGTAGTTTTGCTCTCATGGTTGTCATGATTTCGGCAGGGCCAGCCGGTGTTCTGGCAGGTGTTCTCTGCATGAAACGCTCCTTCAATTGGAAGCAACCGGCAGGTGTTGCTCTATCTGTATACGCCATCTTGGGTGGTTTGTTTGCCTTCTTGGTATGGACCGAGGGCGATGACTTCCGAGTTGGGCTCCAATGGGCGATTTTCACCGTTGGCATTGTGATGCTTGGGGCCCATGTTTACACTGTATTTGCTGAGATGCCGAAATGGACAACAGCATGGTTGTGGAATGCACACATTATACTTCCAGTGGGCGTCTTTGCAGTTACCGGTTGGTCTCCATGGCTAGTTGTTTGCGTCTTGGCTCTTTCATTGGCCACTTGGGTGGGAGGCATTCTCCAACTTCGCCGTGGGATGCGTGTCATGGGTGCCTTGGATCTCGTCTTGGCTCTGTGCCTTGCATTGCTTATTCTGCAAGGCGGGATACTTGAACCGAACATGCTCCTACTCATGCTAGTTGCACTTGGAATCGAATTGGGTATTGTCGCTTGGCTTGGCACCCGTCACGACATGCAATTGGCTCAGGATTGATATTCCGTCCCTTAAGGGACGGGCGAACGTTCAAACAGGTCGACAGTATAGACGAAGCCGTGAGCGGCACTTGGATTTCGGACCGACCGGCGTCGGAAGAGCACCCGGTTGTGCCACTGGGTATCAACGAGATGACCGTGCCACGCCTCTCCATTATTGCAAGTTTTGGTACCATTGCGATGTTGTTACTGTCGGCAATTTGGGTTGGCTTTGCGGCCAGTTCATTCCTTGACCAATTTGAAGATGCCTTTGCGGCAGTCGCTAAGGAAGACATCCAAGTAAATGGCCGATGGACCTGGGAAGCCACTCTTCTTTTCGATGGATGTGAAGCACGGAATGGCGATTGGGCTTGGCCGTCAGATCTAGCCGATCAAGACGATATTTTCTGGTTCCCTGGTGAGTTGTTGTGTATTTGGGAACATCAGGGGGAAGGTGATTATGCCCATTTGGCTATCCACAATATCGATGATGAACGTGAACTTCCGCTATCGATAGAGGTAAATCACGCAGCAATCTCAATCGATGGTGGTGGACAGAGCATCGTCACATCCATCGCTGCCGGAGACGCCGTAGTGATTCCTCTTCGACTTGAGACCATGGTTGAAGAGACTGAATTCACCATTGAGGTGGTCCACGTCTCTTTGCCGTCGGCCAAAGTTAGTTTGGATGTTGACATGTTCTCGGATGGTTCCCAGAAAGATAGGCATGCTCGAAGCGAACACCTAGATGTCGATTATGTTGTATGGGATGCAGATTCAGGAGATCAAATAGACAGCGGAACACTCGGTGCTTATGCAGGCGAAGATCCACGCTGTGATTCACCGATTCCGTGGGTTTGTTACATCGAAGGTTTTGGTTGGGGACTCGTTGGCTTGGATGTGGACGATTTCGACCCCTCATTTTCAAGCGGAACAACACATACTGTTCTCTTGCCTCCTGATTTGGCTTATGGCAACAATGACGGACACCAATATCAGGATACTTGGATGAGATTCGAATTAACCCTCAATAGGCTCCTTCCGGCCTAATTTCCATTGCGAAAGGGAAAAGCCATTGAACGCGTTGCTCACCTCATGGTGGGAATCAGACCGGTAGTGATGGTGCCGGATGAAAATGCACGGGCTTATGCTGAATCTAGCGCGCCCGCGCGCGAGGAACTCAACGGTCCGACCCTTCATGCGACGGATGAAATGCGTCGCTTAGCGACACCGTGGCCGGTCGCTATCGCTCGCGCGAAATTACTTGCATCGACCCCTCTACCCCCTGGCCTCATTCTTGATCCAGCATGTGGTAGTGCGACCCAACTCTCCGCTCTTTGCACCCTTTTGAATCGGCCGGGATTGGGCGTTGAATTATCAGGGGCTGCAGCACCACTCGCAGCAATCAATCTAGAACGTAGTTCAATTTGGTCGAGTGGGAATTGGACTGAAACCAGTCGAATCCTATGGGGTGATGGAACTAAGGCGGAATCAATCTTGCAAACGTATCACCAAAGCATCGGTGCAACCACAACCATCGCACTGTTGCATATTGACCCAGCTCGCCCCCAAGATGCACAACAACATACACTCGAAGAAATGCAACCCCGTCTTGACCATCTTCTCGCTTCGTGGGCTCCCTTCCTACCGAGAGAACCAGCTCTAATTCTAGATTTATCTCCGCGACTATCCGATGTTCAACGCATGGAGGTGGACGACCTCGTTTCATCCATTTGGAATGATATCCCGAGTACATGGCAATGGATGACCCAAGGCCGAGGACGAATCGATCGTCTTTCTCTTTGGGTGGGTCCCGCAGCGGATTCAAACTCACACCGATTGGCTCGATTATCTGCCAATGGGGAGTTGAGTCTGTTATCTGGGACGTCCGAGAATTCTGTAGTTGGAGAACCTCAGATTGAAGTTGGAAATTACCTTACAATTGTAGATCCGAGTTTGGTCGCGAGTGGATTGACTGAATCATGGCGAAATCTTGCCGTCAAAGAAAGCCCCTCTGATTGGCTCAAACTTACCGGCCGACGTCCTACCTTCATCAGCAGTGAAGCCCTCCCAGATATCAATGAAGTCAGAGATTTTATTCAAATATCAGGTGAAATCGTAGAAACGGCCCCTGAAGTCTCTTTTGAAACATTGAGTGTTCTAGCGGCCATTGCGCACACAGCAAATCTTTCAAATCTCAAATTACGTTGTCGAATCGACCCTGATTTACAACCCAAATTGCAGTCAGCCCTTGATCGGGAATTGAAGGGATTCGGATCTTCATCAACCGCGGCTCAGGGATTCCTCACCGAAGCTGGCGAGGGATATGTTATCTGTCGACAAGCGTGATTATTGCCCCATAGGGGCATTCGGGGGGCTGCGTGCTGTTCATATAGGGGGGGCGAGTCGCGAGGATGCCTCACTTGAGGCCACTGGGCAACCGGTGAACAGGGGAGGACCCAAAAATGGCAAAAATTGACGAGTCTGAACTCGGAGCAGATTTCAACTACATCCTCCGACTTGCTGACAGTGACGTAGACGGTCTAACCCGAATTGGGATGGGCTTGACAAGTGTGAAGGGAGTTGGTGTTCGTACCGCTCTCGCCATTTGTGAGATTGCGGGTGTTGACAAAAATAAGTTGGGTGGTCATCTTACAGATGCCGAACAAGATTTGATTCGTGAAGCCATTGTATCATATCCTACTGAGGTTCCACTGTGGATGCTTAATCGGCAGCGAGACATCGAGACCGGTGACGAATTACATCTCTTTTCCGTAGATGTAGGTATGACTCAGGATGACGATATTGCACGTCTTCGATCCACCAAAGCATACCGTGGTCTACGCCACGCTGCAGGCAAACGTGTTCGCGGTCAGCGAACCCGTTCAAATGGACGAACTGGCCTCACACTCGGTGTGCAGCGCAAGAAAGCATGATAGGAGGTGAAATGTATGGGACATCCAAAATTTGCACGGCCTAAGTATGACACACCTACTCACCCTTGGAAAAAGGCTCGAATCGAGGAAGAACATGCCTTGAAAGAACAATTTGGCCTCAAGAAGACTGGCGGAATGAAGGAGATTTGGAAGGCCAAGTCAAAATTGCGCCGATGGCGACAGAACGCAATGAAACTCATTGGCCGAGTAGATACATCTGAAGGTCACTTTTCTCGTGAGAAGGCTGACCTCGTGGAATCTCTTTATCGACGTGGTCTACTAGGGGATGGCGCAACATTGGACGATATTCTACTTCTTACAGTTGAACACGTTCTAAGTCGACGTTTGCAAAGCCAAGTGTACTACTGTGGACTGGCAACATCCATGCGACAGGCCAGACAATTGGTCATTCACGGCCATATTGGAATAGGTGATCAGAAAATGACCGTCCCCAGTTACATCATCACTCGTGATGATGAAAACGTGTTGACCTATCATCACACTTCACCGTTGACGGATGCCGAACATTCAATTCGCAAAGAGATTGAGGACACTCGAGCTGCTGCTGAATATGAGGAAGAGGACAAGGAAGCACCCTCCGAGGAGTTTGTTGCTGGTGTCGTTGAAGGGGCTGAAGCTGCTCCTTCAGCCGAGGATACTGAAGTTAAAGGAGGCGATTCGTAATGTCACACAAGGCCGTTCTTCACATTTACAGTTCGTACAACAATGTTCTTCTCACAGCCACAGATTTGACCGGTGCTGAAACCATTGCCAAAGTTAGCGGTGGCCAGGTAACCAAGAAAGGAAGCGATGCTGGTGGTCAGTTCGCCGCCACTCGAGCTGCGGAGCGTATTGCTGACATGCTACGTGAGAAGGAGTTTACACAGGTTATCGTCAAGTATCGTGGGGTTGGTGGTAACAAATCACCGAACACTGGCCCTGGTGCCCAAGCGGCAATTCGTGCTCTAACCCGTGCAGGTATGACGATTACAAGAATTGAGGATGTAACACCGATTCCTCACGATGGCACCAAGAAAAAGGGTGGCCGTCGAGGTCGACGTGTTTGATTGAGGAGGATGGAAAAATGGTAAAAATAGAAATTATCGAAGAACGTGATGACCACGTAACTGTTCTATTGAAGAACACCGACCGCGCCTTTGCTAATGCTCTACGTCGCACATTGATGTGCGATGTACCCAAAATGGCGATTCATCGGGTCCGTTTTGAACTAGGCACAATCGAAGATAGTGGAACCGGTGAAACCTACGAATCTGTAGGCGCACTTCCAGATGAAGTGATTGCACACCGTTTGGCAATGATTCCCATTCCAACTTTTCACGATGAGTTTTGCTTCCTAGAAGATGATCCAGGAAATGAAGGTCTACCTCGTGAAGAATGGGGTACACCCGCTAGTCAGATCATCTACCATTGTAGTGCAAGAGGGACAGCCGACGGTAATCTTGTGACTGCAGGAGACCTCAACGTTCTCGGTGAGGAGAAGTTGCAGATTCCTGAATTGTATCGTGGCATTCCAATCACGAAACTGTACGCAGGCCAATATCTAGAGTTCTACGCATATGCAGTATTAGGTGTAGGTCGAGACCATTCTAAGTGGAATCCCGTCTCCGGCGTATCCTTCAGTTCTAGAAAAGAAGCAACGATTACAAATTCCACAAAAGCAAAGATTCTCTGGGGGCTAGAGTTGAATATTACTTCAAAAGATTTCAGCAAGGCCAGCAAGGGTGGCACACTCAAAGATGTTCAGAAGGTTGAAACCCTCATTCGTGATATGCACCATGTAGGCGATGGTACGGCTCGAATCGAAGATTTTGCAGATGCTATTACCATTACAGATGTCCCTAGTGAATACCTATTCAGCTTCGACACAGATAGTTCGATGACTGCTCGAAAGGCGTTTGAAATGGGATGTAAGGCTCTTTCCGCCAGATTTTCCAACCTCTCCGGTCAATTGGCTGAGGACCTTTGAGTCATACACTCAAGTGCAACATCCCCTTCGAGGGTTCGTGATGCAAGGTCAAGCCCATGTGGGTGGGCATGTAACGCTAATTTTCAGTATTCAGGATGATGCTGACAGTCTGCTTGAACAAGGCAGTCGGGGAGCGGGAATTTCCTTGGATCGTGGTGTAATCATTGAGGCCATCGGTGAATCTGGAAGTGGGACCCTCACAATCAATGGTGATGCACCGGGAGACGAATTACACCATTTGGTGCTGGAGGAACTCAATACCTTCGATCCTTCATTTGGTGAATATGATTGGACATTATCCCATGTAGGTGAGCTTCCCTCCTCGCAAGGCTTCGGCCTCTCGGCCGCTGGTGCAATCGCTTGTGGTCTTGCCCTTCAACGAGCCCTCGGTATCGATGAGGAACTCGCCCGCTCTCGTGCGATCCACATTGCACACCGGGTCGAGCGCCGCTTATCTGGGGGCCTTGGTGACGTTGCGGCCTTACATTCGGGGGGAATGGAATTGCGTTTGGAACCAGGTTGCCCACAATTGTCCGATGGATTGGGTGGTCCAGGCGCAGTCCTCTCATGGTATGCTGAGATCCCCTTGGTTGTTGTTTGGAGGACCACATCAAGTCAACACACATCGAATTACATTGACGATGGGGAATGGAAACTTGCAATTCGTGCAGCCGGCGAGCATTGCCTGTTTGGACTTCGTGAGGGACAGTGGGACGCCAAACGCTGGCCTGAATTGTTATCGAAGAGTGCAGAATTCGCTGAACGTTCAGGGTTGTTGGCCGATTCAGGACGTATTGAGCTATTGCATCTGATTGGTAGTGCACTTGCAGGTGCCGGCTTCGCTGATGGTTCCCTTGTCGCTCGCCTTTGTATGTTGGGGGAAAGTGCGATCATCGTTCCAAGCGAATTATCGATGTCAGATAATTGGCAGGCTGAGGTCGTCAAGCATTTGCAATTGCGAGGGCTTGGAACAACTTCAGCCACAGTGGCTACCGATGCCCTCAATCTCCATTGAGCCGTTCATCGTTCAGTCGTTTGTTGTGTTCAATGAGTTCAGTCAAATCAATTGGACTTGCATCCAACAGTATAGCCCCTTTCAGTTTCAATCCGTCACAGAATCCGTGACGGTAAATAATCGCCCCATGGCCCCATTCCTCAACATAACGATTGACTTGTTTCTGGGTCTTTTTACGTTGGAATGAAAGGTTAGCTCCGTAGAAATGCTTGGCATCGATCCAAGCGACAGGAACGCCGTTAATTTCGACATGATCCAGCATCAATAAATCAGGCGTTCGAATGGGTCGTCCCTCAATAGCAACCTGTTCCTTCAGAAGTTCTGTTTGCGTTCTAAAACGAACACCATTCGCTGTAAAGTGGTCGCAAAGAACCTTCTCAAACAAATCTGCAGCATGATGAGTTTCGGTTTGATTCACGTGGGTTACGCGATCTTGAGACTCAGCATTTCTGAATTCAGTTAAATCGCGCCCTTTCAATTTCTTGTCAGGCTCACGCAACGTTTCTTTGATGCGATTTTTGGACCAATTCCTCGCAGATAAAATGGCTCTAAATATATTGACAGGAGGGAAATCATAGCGCTTAGAGAGAGAAAGAACTCCTTCTCCACCTTCGTATTTACGGAGCATTTCCCCTGCTCTTCTTTGCAATCTTCCGTGGCTGAACACTGCTTTTTCTTGATTGAGCGCAGATCGCAGACTCAATGCTTGTTCAAGCGAGATTGGACGATCCCCAATCTGTTTTGCAATTTCGTCTACACGATTGTCATCAAGAAATCCGAATTCACCTGGGCGACAAACAATATCGTGAACCTCACGCTCAATCCGTTGAGGCACGGGTTTTAGTTTCCAACTCACCTTCATCTTCTTTGGTTCCGGATCCATATTCTTCGGCAATCCCATGGCAGGGGGGTTTCTATTGAATCGTTCGTTCGCGCGAAGCACTGCTTCCTCATCGATTTGAAACGATTTTACTTGTTGTTTTCCGCCACCCTTTCCGCCACTTCGACGCCTTTTCCGCTTGCGCGACCCTGTCGCGCCCTTCTTTGAAGCATTGGAATTTGAGGATGAGGAATCCTTCTTGGGATTCTGATCTGAACTCACTGTTCCATCCCAACGAGAGGGGGTTCATGAATTCGTGGGAAGCAATCCATGCCGTCGCTTGGCGAACATATCGTATCCTAGGTCTCGCAGAGGCCGCGGAATCAACCACAACAATACTCCAGCAATCTTCCAATGCATCGGGAGATTCCACAACATTCTGCATATTGCACTTGAGCGAGCGAACCATTTATCATCGTTGATGATATACACAGAATCAACATCTTTGAGTGATTCAGGGCATGATATCATGACATCCTCGCCCTCGGGGGATTCCTGGGGAACTAATTCAAAAACATTTTTTGAATCACGTTTAGATATCCATTGCGACCAACGATTGCAAGTAGAGCAAAACCCATCAAACAGAACGATGGGCACCGAATCATCTCCAAGCGATTCCAGGTTCAAGTGGTAGGCTTGTTCGCGCCTTTCCAGCCACATCTTCACCCTCCCCAGCACGGTAAACTTCGACGGATTCAATCCCAAGAGTTGAAGCGATGAAGCCTGCATTGTTGGAAATAAAATCAACTTCATCAAACTCACTGCTGGACAAGAGAGCGAGTTCTTGTTCACCCCAAGTGTAAATTCGCCCTCGTCGTTTTTTCTGACCAACGACCAACGCTCTCCAGAATTGCATCACATCCCCTTTCGTCGATTCATCTTGGAAACACTTTTGAGTTTGCAGGAATTTGTTCCCCCCTGCTTTGAAATCGAAATCATCATTGTGCATTTGAATCGCTTGTGATGCGAGAATCTCCTTCCAATCATTTGCCGTTTGAATATTGACGGCGGAAAGCGTACCTTCGGTGTGCCGTTCAGCCAGTTCACGAACGCTTCGTGCCCGATCAATGACACGTTTCAGGTATTCTTCTTGACCCAGAACAATCGCATCAGAATCATTCTGTCTTGGGCTCAGATTGAGAATCGTTTGGGCAAGCATAGTCTTGTTTCCAAGCATTTCCCACATCTCTTCAGCCAGATGGGGTGTGGCTGGATATAGCATTGGAATCCAATGATTCAGGTATTCTCTTCCCGCACTAGCGCTGACACCTCCTCGTCGCTGAGCCCATTGCCAATCAGTGACCATCTCGAAATGACTAATCATAACTCCATCTCGCAAACTGACATTTGACATATTGTCTGTCCAATTGTTGTGAGCTTGACGCGAACGTGCGAGCAACCATTCATCCATCGTTCCAACCCCAACATCATTTTCAATACCTTGAATCAATGCTGAGTGGATGGCTCTCATTTGTCGGTGATTCGAATCTATTGCAGAGTCCGACCAATCCATTCCTGCCTCAGGATTAGCACCAAAGAGAATGAACAATCGCACTGTATCAGCACCATATTTTTCGATCATGATTTCTGGACTGACTGTGTTCCCCAAACTCTTACTCATTTTCGCCGAACGCGAACCCAATGTGTTCCCACATGTTGGACAAGGGGTGCCTTCGATGTCCACATGATACTCTACATTACATTCGGCACAGAAGGGGGCTGGAGCATTGACCATCCCTTGGCACACCAATCGTGAGAAGGGTTCTGAGACATTGTGTAGACCGGCGTCCCGCAGGGCCTTGGTGAAGAAACGGGCGTACAGAAGATGCATCACAGCGTGTTCAATTCCACCGATATAGAGGTCCACACCCCCCTCCATCCAATAATCCGCGCTCTCCTTACTGAACGGAGTGGAGTCGTTCAGTGCATCCGCAAATCGTAGGAAATACCAAGAGGAGTCATAGAAGGTATCCATGGTGTCCGTTTCCCGTTTCGCTGTAGCACCACAAGACGGGCAATTCGTATTGACGAATCCGTGGTGGTTAGCCAATGGATTTCCTGATTCGCCCTCGGTGAACACCACATCCAACGGCAATTCAACTGGCAGGTCTTCTTCTGGGACAGGGATAACCCCACAACTCTGACAATGGATGAATGGGATTGGAGTCCCCCAGAAGCGTTGTCTACTGAGCAACCAATCTTTGAGACGATATTGAATAGTTCCAGCACCCATGCCTTCTTTTTCCAGGGCTTCGATGACTGCTGCTTTGGCATTATCACCATACAATCCATCGAATCCAGGGAGTCCTGAATTGGCCATCCAGCCCAATCCCTCAAAAGCACGCCCCGTCACTTTTGGGTCCTTGCCTTCATCTTCAGAAAGAACCTGAAGGATGGGGATTTCGTATTTCTTCGCAAAGTCATGGTCGCGCTGATCGTGCCCAGGCACAGCCATTACGGCTCCAGTTCCATATGAAGCGACAACGAAATTTCCTGCGTAGATTGGAACTTTGGTTCCAGTCAACGGATTGGTTGCATAACGTCCCAAGAAGACGCCTTTCTTATCACGAAGCATATTGATTCGATCGAACTCAGAGAGTCTTGCGCACTCATCTGCAAGTTTTCGATAATTCTCTTCAAATTCGGTCCCTGCGACGAGATTCTCACAAAGTGTGTGTTCAGGTGCCAGAGTGACAAACGTCACTCCAAAAATGGTGTCTGGACGAGTCGTGAACGCCTTGATGACATCGTCACTGTCGACGATGGGGAAATGGATGTCAGCACCATGAGAACGCCCAATCCAGTTGCGCTGCATCGCCTTGACATTCTCGGGAAATTCGATGTGATCCAATTCATCGAGTAATTCATCTGCATATTTGGTCATCTTCAGAAACCACTGTGCCATGTCTTTCTGTCGCACTTCTCCAGCACATCTCCAGCAGCGATTGTTCTTGACCTGTTCATTGGCGAGAACAGTATCACAGGAATCGCACCAGTTTACCGGTGCAGTGCGTCTCTCAACCAATCCCATTTCATGAAATTTGAGAAAAATCCATTGATTCCAACGATAGTAACTAGAATCACTAGTGGCCAATTCTCTTCGCCAATCGTAAGAAAATCCCATGCGATTGAGATCACTTCGAATACCCTCAATATTCGACCAGGTCACGTCATGGGGATGACCTCCAATCCTTCTTGCCGCATTCTCAGCAGGCATTCCAAATGAATCGTAGCCCATGGGATAGAGAACATTGAAACCGGCTAGACGACGAAAGCGTGCCATACTATCGCCAATGCTGTAATTACGAACATGACCCATGTGCATCTGGCCACTTGGATATGGAAACATCTCCAAGCAGTAGAATTTCTGGCGACTCAAATCCACATCACTTTCAAACGCCGATGCATCATTCCACGCAGCCTGCCATCGCGCTTCGATTGCATCGGGGTCGTAATTCGTCATGACTTGTCCTCTCGTATGCGTACACCTATGGTGTACGATTAGCCAATTGAGGAAGCCTATTGAAGGAACCGCAGAAGATACCCTCATTCAGGGGCAACATCGTAGTCATTGCTGTTAACCAGGAAGATTGCTTCACGTGTCAGTTGGTAGCGATATCGCATTCCCACCTTTTCACGCTCGACAAGGCCGAACTTCTCAAGCGTCCGCAAGTGATGACTAATCAATTGCTGACTAGCCTCCAGTCGAACAGCTAGTTCCTTCTGGCTTAGGTTGACAATGTCATTCTCAGTTGCATCAAGAAGTCGCAGAATCTTACCCTGTAAGCTATTTGGATCCGGTGTGAGCAAGGGCACTGGAAGTTCTTGTTCATCGAGAGTTGATTGGATACTAGCTGGATAGAATCGAACGAGTCGTCCATCTTTCCGCCTCCATATTCGCTCACCGTTCTCTAGATGCTTGAGGTGATGCGTGAGTTGTCCATTGCTCATCTTCAGTGCTCCCAACAAGGCACGGAAGTGAACACCAGGGTTGGCGGTCAGATAACCCATGATCCGTCCACGTTGATATTCTCCATCGTGTTCGCCATTTCGGCGAACCATTCCGATAATTCCAAGCCCTACTTGAAATGCTGGAATTCGAATCCATTCGGTGTTGCCAATATAGAGCAAAGACATGATTGAAAGAGACGTTGTCGCGACCACAGCAATCGATGCTGGTGCATATTCGACAATTTGATCAATAGCAGAAGGCGGAGGTGATGTCGGTGCGATTGGTGCAACTACCTCGGGCATTGTATCGGTTTCATCCAACGTCTGCAGGATGACGATACCAGACCATGCAGAACAATCACCAGCGGCATTCCCTGTCTCGACTATGTATGAGCCAGTGAGACCGGGGTTCGGACTCCATCCACCATCTTGCATATGTGCGATAAAACTGTATTCACCTCCAACTGAATCGGAGAGCAACCAGCAGCCCTGCTTCGGTGTTGTAATATAATTCCAATCACCGGATAGAATGACTTCATCAGTCACCCCGTTCTCTTGTTCTTCGGTCACATCATTTGCAGTATCGTCCTCAATATTCTGATCTACAACTGGAGAGATGTGTGCCCCATCGTAGGTGTGAGCGATCTGAGTAGTGAACGCTGGTAACGATGTGGTTCGAATCGAGAGTTGCCATGTACCATGAGGTAATTCTACACCATTTTCGATGAATGGTACAACGGTTGTTGGCCATGTGTATCCAGATTGCGTCTCGATTGTCACATCATGTCCAGCAACCCCATCGCAATCTTCCGCCCACACTCGCTCAGCAGATGCACCAACCAATGCCAGACTGAATTCAAGAGAACAATCGGTTGGCCAATAGAGTTCAAATTCATGGGTTCCAGTATTTTGGATAGTCAAATCAAATGAGATTCGCTCAGTCGAACTGTCGGCATCCAATACTACCAATCCATCGATCATGAAGAGGATATCTGAGGAGTCTTGGTCTACCGTACCACAAGTGGGATCTTCTCCACTGTTCATGTACATGAATGACTGTGTTGCAACAAGACCATGGTCTGGTTGACTCAATACGAGGAGATGCAATCCATCATCGATTTCACACCCATCGAAATCCATGTAGTTCCAACTATCTGATGCCAGAGTGTATGCGGTCTGTGGAGAAATCTTTTGCTCGACTCCCGATGATGGGCAGGAACGACCAACTCGAGTATCGTACATGATTTCACCATTCGGTGAAATGATATGCATCTCCACAATGCATGCATCCTTGAACAAAAGTTTTGCAGGTGTGTCAGCAGAATTCTCTAATGTGTATCGCCACGTGAGTTCATCGCCCAATTCAATGGATGCAAAAGCCGCTATATCGGAAATTGGATTGGCTGGCGTTTGTGTGTACATCGTATTGACACTGGTTTCCACACCGGTGACTCCAGTCAATGTGAATGGAATTGTGTAATCCCCATCACTGGATTCAGAGAAGTCCCAAACAACCCATCCCAATTCCATCTTCTGACCGGGTTCAATTGTACCGATACCACAAGGGATTGTTGTCAGTACATCCGTCTGTACTCGGCAATTTTCATCAAATGGTAAATCGATGGTCTCGGTTCCTGAATTTGTCAACGAGAGGGAA